>QMQV01000023.1 GCA_003649085.1 Thermoproteota archaeon | reverse complement strand
TTGCGCAAGGAACTTTACAGCGTCTTCGGTCGGCAGCTTAGGTGCTTCGAGAGCTAGTGCGGCTTCGTCTGATTCTTCAACGAAGCCCACTTCTTCATAAAGCTTCTTAGGCTTTCTCGCTAGAGCTCTAGCTGGTCCAGAGCCCATCGCCGTATAATCTCCTACACTTATTTTCCAGCCAGCGTATTGAGACAACATGCATGATTCAACTGGGTAATCTGTGTAGACGTTTACTTGAGGTAGTACTATGTTAGAGAGCTCTATGGTGCTTAAGGATATGCTCGCTAGCCCAGCTAAGCAGATACGCGATACGTAAACTCCCGCTTCAAAACTTCCCTCCACGTTTACTCCACAGTCGAAAACTCTTGCCCCTGCTACGCTTAGCTCAGCTACCTTTACCTCATCCAGCCTTGATACAAGTTCATCGACTACTTTTAGCGCAGTTTTGTTTAATACAACCATGGGGGGGACACCTTTAGGTCGTTGCTGGCTTTAAGTACTCTAAAAGCGGCTTTAAGTGCGGATTAGCCTGTTCTGATATGAAAAGCTTGCCTTCACATTTCGGATTTGCCAAAACGTCTCCTGAGAAGACTAGAAAAGGCCCAGGTATTCTCTCAACGCCGACTTTAACTGAATCCTTATAATCTTCGATGTAAAATGACGACAACACCTCGCTGACGTGCCCACATATGACTAGCTTACCGCTTATCATACGTGCTCCTGGTTTTCCTTCACAGCTCCCTTTAACACATATAGTGCCCCCCTTCATATTAACGCCGGGCATTGGGCCACACTTCCCTTCTATGATTATGAGCCCACTTTTCATACCCCGACCGACTTCAGCTCCAGCGTCTCCATGTATTATAATCGTTCCTCCCTTCATGCCCTTGCCTGGCTTTTCCCCTCTGTAGCATGCTCCAACAGCATCTAGTGCTGAGCCAAAGACCTCTATAGTCCCTCCCTTCATTTTAGCTCCGAGGAACATGTCAACGTTTCCCTCAACAACTATGCTTCCTCCCTCCATTTTTTGACCTATGAAAGCGCCTGCATTACCCTTGATAACCACCTGACCATCTTTCATTTTCTCGCCTACCCTCCAGACCTTAGATACGTCGCCTTCAATAACTATCTTAGTCTCAGATGGCGATGGACCAGGTTCCCCCTTTATGTGGAAGAGTTCTCCTAGTTTGCTAATGCGATTTCCTTCGCGTACCTTAATAGCGCTTAGCTCTTCTATTGTTTTGCCAGCGAAGACATCAGGCCTTATGAGTTCAGCTTCGACTGGAACTTTAATTTCATATTTCGGGATGAGCATGACTTCCTTCAACTTTCACGCCCCCGCCTAGGCTGTACTTGAATCGCGTGGTGTCGTCTAAGCTCATTTAGCCCTATCACGTAGTTTTCTAAGCAAACTGAATACCTCTCTTTAAACTTCGCTGAGATGTCCTGAACCACTTCATTTACAAGCTTCTCATCAAGCCCCTCTGCCTTAACGTAGAATGTCTTACCGTACGTAGTGTTTACGACTTCTCCATCCACAACGACTACTTCACCATCCTTTATTGTATAAGCTGCTCTTCTAAATGCCTTCACCACAGCTTTATAGTCCTTTGAAAGGTCTAGCTTAGCTGGATTTAAGTCGTATATCGCTATATCGGCGTCAGCTCCTACTCCCAGATGACCTTTAAACTTGCTTAAGCCAAGCAGTTTAGCTGGAGCAGCCCTAGTCATTACAGCTATTTCGTAAAGCGTCATTTCCCTATCTATAGCTGGTAAACTGAGCCTCTTTGCTGCCTTTCTACTTATCTTCGCTATGACTTCATCTCTAGCTTTCTTGCTCATGAGCCACGCGATGATCCTCGGGTACTTAGTGAAAGGCGCTGCGTTCGGATGGTCGGTTGATAGAACTATTTTCCAGGGGTCTTTGATCAGCAATGCTGTCTCTAAGCCTATTGCCCACTGCGTCGCGTGAACGTAGCTCGAAGGCTTGTAGTTAAATGGCACGATTCCAGCTGCGCATTCAAGTTCAACGTCCATGTTGCTCCACTTCCACTTAGCTAGGTGGAATAACGTGAATTCAAAGTCTGCATCAGCTGTCATCGTAGTAGTGTCTCCGAAGCATACCTGCCCCATGTCGATGCTTGCGTGTTCGTGGGCATTAACGTATTTAGCTATTTTCTCAGAGGCTGAGCGTAAGTCTGCCCAACAGCTTCCCATATAGCTGCTGAACTGCACGTGTGTTACGTGAATTCCTTTCCTTCCACTCCTTGCAATACCTCTCACTGAGTGCATGGTCTTTATAGTGGTCTCGTAATTGCCTGGTTCGCCTAGCTTATTGCAGTGAACGTGTATTGAGTGTGGCAGGTTGAGCATTTCGTTAACTTTAGCTAGCCCAGTAACTATGTCTCTAGGTGTGAGATTTCTTCCAGGTATCTGCTCGTCGAAGTTTAAGCCTACTATACCCCAGCTCCAGCTTTCAGCTTCACCTGGATCGACAAGCTTAACGGCGTAACATTTTAAGGCATCTAAAATCCACGCTACAAAAGCTGCTACTCTATCGTAGTCTTTGTTTTCAAGATAGTCAAAAATAAACCAGTTTGCATCCATCAACAAGAGGGCAGCCTTATCCACTATGGGTATGTCGTTTAGCTCATCATGAGTATGTCTTGTTTTAAGAGGCGGCGAAGCTGGTTCTATAACCGTGGTCCACCCCATTCTAGCGTATCTGTAGCCAGTAATCGTTGTCGATGGCACAGATCTACCTGACCCAGACCTTCTTATGCTTGGCACAAATTTCATAAAGCTCTTGTAGTGATCTTCAGGTCTCATAACCCTGCCCATGTTGACTTTCGGACCAGCTACATGAGCATGTATGTCTACGCCTCCTGGCATTACGACTTTGTCCTTAGCGTCAATTACCTTAGCTTTAGTGATATCGATCTCCTTTACATCAACTATCTTGCCGTTTTTAACGGCTATGTCCATTACCTCGCCGTTAATGTTGTTGATAGGGTCGTAGACGTAACCGTTTTTAATCAATAGCTCACTCAAGATCCTTCACCCCGCTGACACACCTTTGAACTTCTTAACCTTAGCTAGCAGGCGCTCGAGTATCTCCTCATCAGACAATACTCCTTGAGGTGGGTCAATGAGTTTCTTAAGCCTTAGGGGCACGTGATCCATTCTATAGGCGGTGCCTTCCTGCTCTACGCCAACGGCAGCTGCTGGTATGAACACATCTGCTAATGACGCTGTCGCGCTGAGCTTGGGATCTATCACTATGAGCGGAATCTTGGCTAAGTGTCTTACAGCTTGTTGTGGGAAATGCGCTACTGGGTCTGAGGCTATGATTAAGGCTGCGTCTACGAAGCCTTTTGCTAAAGCATCCGTAGCTGACGTTAAGCCAGGGCTATGCCTTGGAAAACCTCTTCTAAAGTCTACTGAGAATGGGAAACCTGTGATCCAGGTAAGTGCCTCACCAGCCCCTGTCACGTTGAAATGCCCTCTCATCGGCGTTATTACAAACTTCGTCCACTTATTCAAATCTTGAACGAGCTTTATCGCCTCCTCAATGTTTCTGCTCTTACCCTGAGTCATCGTCAAGCCCATGCCGAAGTATATTACCCCGAACTTAGCGTCCATGAGCGTATTAGCGAGCTGGTAAACCTTCTCCTTAGGCACCCCAGCTACCACATCACAGTCTATGTCGTAGCCGTTAACTATCATCCTCAAAGCTGTGAGAAGCTCATAATCCTTGTTTGGCTCAACTTGTATGAACAGGTCAGCCATCTTAGCCGTATGCGTTGGTCGGCAATCAACAACTATGAGCTTCCTGTCCTTCCTAGTTTTGCGATAAACCCCTTTTGATAAGACTGTATAGCGTTGCATGTGCCTTATGTGAGCTTGAGCAGGATTACTTCCCCAGTAGACAACTACGTCGGCTCTATTCTTTATCTGACCTAGGGTAGCTGAGACTAAGCCTATTTCCTGCAAAGCTTCGATAGAGGGGCCGTGGCAGGTGACTGTTGTTAAGTCTATCAGCCCTCCCAAAAGCTCGGTTAGCTCAATGCCTAGCCTCATAGCTTCAACCGATGTGCTACTCCATCCGTAGAGCAGTGGATACTTAGCGTTAACCAAGATCCTTGCAGCTTCTTCGATAGCCTCATCAACGCTCACAAAGACAGGCTTTTCGCCTCTTCTAATGAAAGGCTTTGTGAGCCTAAACTCCTCATGTTTAACAAACTTCGCCTCTGCTATCGCACAGCCATACCTTATGCTTACGATCCTGCCAGAGCCTACAGTAACTTCCAGGTCGTCGCATAGGCATCCACAAAATGGGCAGACCACACACTTATGCGTAGTTGTGCCCTGCTCACTGCTGTTGTGCTGACTTTCGCTCAAAACCTCATCGACAAATGGCTTTTTCCCATAATAGCTGTGGAGGAAATCCGCAAGAGACAAAACATGGTCTTCCGATTTCTCTATGGTTACTTCGATGCCCTTCAACGTCGGCATTCCAGAACCCTGCGTATTCGGGCTCACTATGGCATTTGCCCAAGGGCCCATGGGTATAAAGGCCATACCTTGTGGCGTGAAAGCTGATTCGACAGCTTTAACAACTACCTGCCCGTACGCTGAAGAGACTTTAACAGCTGATCCAGATGATATTCCGAGCTTCTCCATGTCCTGTTTAGATAGCTCAATGATAGCTACCTTGCTCATATACTCCTTGCTGAACTTTCCGATCTCCAACGTCCTGCCTTGATCTAATGTCCTACCAGTTATCAATGTGGCTTTTAGAGAGGCTTGAGATGATCTTTGCAAAACGAAGCCTCCCTTTTATCAGAGAGATAAAGCTGGAGGCGTGGAAGTAGATAAACATTGCCTAGAAGCTCATCATGAAGTAGACAATTCTTTGAGTAATTTGACCTTGTCTTGAAACAAGTTTTCCTCTTGCAAATACGATCGCCTAAGCTTAAGCGCTATCTCAGCTTTCTCCAGCTCTCTCCCGAGATAAGCCGCGTGGCCAATTGTTGACACAAGACCTAGGCTCAACACCTTATCTAACACAGCTTTAGCTGTTTTGCCTTCAATTAGCTTCGCTCCCAACCTACCTATGTAGTAAGCTTCGATAACACCTTTTTTGTGGTTTACTGATATCTTAAGTGAACCTTGCGGATCTGCATGTTCTCGACGTGGAGCCTCGTCAGCTTGTAAGATCTCAGCGTTGTTTACTGCTATTGGTACCTCATAAAGCTTCTTCTCCTTTAGCATTAAGAGGTCAATGCCCAGAGCTTTAGGAGGTATTTTCCTAACGTAGGCTATGGAAGCCATTTTAGCTGCTAAGGAGCACTCGAGCGTGGACCCCTTAGCCTTATTGCTTTTCTCAACAGTTAACAACATGGTAGCTCCAACTTCTAAAGCAGCCATTGCCAAGAGAGCATTCATGCCGACGCTATCAGCATCAAGAAGCTCCACTACATTTCCTACGCCCATGAATAAGGGCACATCTCTTCTAGACAAGCGAAACATGTAGAAGGCGCTGAGAGATTTCGTAAAACCGGGGTTTATCGCAGCATCGAGTATGGGGTCTGCCATGAGCTTTTCAATGCCAAGCTCCTTAGCTCTATCGATTATAGAACTTAGCAACTTAACCCTGTCTTCGGGGGACGAGGGCACAAAGCCTTTTGAAACATCAGCTGGTATCGTTATACAAAGTTTATCCCTCACTTGCCTATACACCTTCTCTAAGTTGCTTAAGTCAATGCTTAGGACTATGTCTGCGCCCGCTTCAACGCCAGACTTGATCTCGCTTGGTATCACGGAGTCTATAGCCAACGGCACATCCACATGCTCTCTTAGAAACTTGACGACGTCGTGGACTATGTCCGGCCTCGGGTTTCCAGCTTCAAAGCCTATGCTAAGTGCGTCAGCCCCCGAGCTAATCAACCTCAACGCTTCCTGCAGAAGATCCTCTTTACTCCATGCGTGTGCCTCAGGTAGCTCTGAGATAACCCTTATAGGCGGCGGCTCCAAAGGCACCCTTAGCTTTCCAACTTGGTAAAACTTGCCTGACTTTATTAAAGCGTCTTCAAGCTCTTGGAGAGTTTTCTTGGCTTTTTCAAGCTTATCTGCTGCTAAGACTTCATCTGCTGGCTTATCAGGCTTAAGCTTGGAGAAATCAGCTTGTGTGAGCACATCGTATATGTCAGCAGCTTGTTTAGGTCCTTTAACAGCCTTGACTTCTAAGGCATTGGTAATCTCGTCTGCAGAGCCTATAGCTAAGCCGGGTATCATTATTAAGTCGTAGCCACGCTCTTTCACGCTCATGCTACTTAACGCTTTAGCTATATAGCTTGTCGTCGTTAAGGCAGCTACTTGAATAGGCAATACTAAGACATCTACTTGATGGCCAGTTTCCTTAGATGCTTTGCTCGCTTGACTTAATACTATATCTTTAGCGAGCTGCCCAGTAACTATCAATATCTTCAACAGTTTTTCCCTCTATAACTAAGCGTGTAAGCCTACGTTCTCCACAATAGCTTATTAAGCTACTCTTATTGGAGATGAGCAAAAGCTCTTAACTGGGCATACATCACATTTGGATTTCTTACAACACTCTAGGTAGAGCTTGACGAGCTGGGGTTCGTATCGCTCAGCTTGCTTGATGTCTAAGTTAAGCTTCTCAGCTACCTTTAGGGCGTGTTCAGAAAGTTTAGGCTTAGCCTTACTCCATATTCCTCGAAGCTCACGCAAAAAGATGTTAACAGCTGTTGGTCCAAAGCCTTTAAACTTCATTAACTTCTTCTCCAAGTCCTCTGAACTCAATGCCCTATCGTGTAGTGCGTCGATGTCCCCACCATACTCTTTCAGCAGCTTTTCAGCGTTTTCAAGTATTGTGGAAGCTGTTGAAAAATCGTATCTCACGTAGCCGCCAGCGTCTAAGATCTCCACAAGCTTATCCCAGCCAGCTTCAAGCAGAGCTTTGGGAGAGGACAAGCCTTCTTTAACAAAGAGCTTAAACGTCCTCTTAGCAATCTCAGCTGAAATCCTCTTAGCGAAGAGGAGAGACGCTAGAAACCACTTAAACCGGTCCTCAGGCTTTTTAAGATCTAAGCCCAGCTCGCTTGAAAAGCTTTGGATTTCCTTAAGCTTATCTTCAACAGACATTACGTGTTGACTCCGACAACCCCTTCGTAGATGGTGAGGAGCGTGAGAGATGCTAAAGCTATGGTAGATAAGACGATTGCTGGAGATGTTATAAGCGTAAGCTCAGGCATGAACGTTAACATAAGGTAGTGGAAAGCCAGCGATGACGCGAGAAAAGCTGCTGAAAGCTTTAAGAGCCTTGTGGCATAAAGCTTCTTAAACAACATCCTCGTTAAAAGCGTAAGTGGCGTAAAGTACGTTAAGCCTATTAAGAAGCTTGCAATGACCCCAGCAGCGACGATCGCGAGCTCCTTATTCAAGCTAGCTAACGTCATGTAAGCTTTTTCACAGATCATCAGCTCAGCTATCAGCGGGTATAGAAAGTACTTAACAGCTTGTTTGAAGATAGCATTTTGTCTTTCAAGCTCAGCTACGTATGGGCTCCAAGAGTAATACCAAGAGTTAAAGACTGTTAAAAATGTTTTTCCAGATGTCGTTGAGAGGACTTCGTTATCCCTAAAGCTTTTTAGGAATTGAACTTGAGGGGCTAGCTCACTGCCAAAGGCTGCTGTCGCAATTAAGCATCCTTTCTTAGGAGGCTGTGAAGGAGGTTTTTGGACTGGCTCAAGGTTTATGATAACCTCGTTTAAGACGCCTTCCTGGACGGTAATGGTCTTTGAAAACGCTTGATATCCACTTTTTGACACCTGAATAGAGTATTGTCCAGGCTGCAAGCTTGTTTGATAAACGCCTTGTTCATCTGTGACTCCTTGAACTCCGTTAACGGTGACTAGCGCGCCAGCTATTGGCTGGTTAGTTTGTTTGTCTAAGACCTTTATCTTGACCTCAGCGACGACTACTACTTGGGCTATTGTTAACGTGAAGTTATCGACAGTAAACGAAGTTATCCTATTAAACGACTCATCGACTAAGTCGACTTTAGTGAACTCAATGACGTAGTTTCCGGGAGGTGCTTGTTGTTTAACTTGGAAGTTAAGTGTTAAGACGGTTCCAGGCGGAGTAGGCTTTGGTGTTGAGCCAACTCTAGCTATGGCGTATTTAACTACGCCGCCATCGTATTCGCTTAAGGCTGTCAAAGGCTCAGAACCGAAAAACTCCCCTAATGATACGTTTAGCAACGAGAGGGCGTTTGATGGATAGCTCACGTGGAGTTCAGCTGCGCTAACTCCCGCGTCGCCGGGGTCTATACGCACCTCTACCGTAAAAGCTTCTTCTGGCTTAACCTCTAAGCTGCTGGGCTCAAAATAGACGTGGACAGCTTGCTGAGCTAGGGCACATGACGTGAGGAAAATGAGTGTTAGGAGCGTGGAGATCGCCAGTCTTTTCAAAGGCTATCTCTCCAACGCCAGCTTTTCAAAGACAAGCTATTTCCGTCGGCAGTAATTTAAGATTTTTTGCAGCATTAGCTTGGCATAGGAGAGTTTAATGGAGCTTATTGAAGCGGACTTGCATATTCACAGCTACTGGTCGAAAGATGCTTTATGTAACCCTAAGACTATCTTGAAGAAAGCTAAGCTCAAAGGCTTAAGGGTTGTAGCTGTAACGGACCACGATACCGTCAAGGGAGGAGTTGAAGCTTTAAGAGTTTCGAAAAGCAGCCATTGCGAAGTATTGGTAATACCTGGAGTTGAAGTTAAAACCGACTTAGGGGATGTGATAGCCTTATTCGTTGAGGAGGAGGTTGGTAGGAGGTCTTTTTACGAGGTCTTGGACGAGGTTAAGTCACGGGGAGGTATTGTTGTATTACCGCATCCCTTTAGAGGGCACAGCATGGTTGAGGAAATGGCTAAACATGTAGATGCTATAGAGGTTTTAAATGCTAGGAGCAGCAGAAAGCAAAACATCATGGCGCTTGAACTTGCTGATAAGCTTTCTAAGCCTATGCTGGCTGGGAGCGATGCTCATCTGAGTTTCGAGATAGGTAAAGCTAGGAGCTTGCTACGCGTAGATACGCTTGAGCTTGAATCCTTGAGAAAAGCGATTTTAAGGCCGATAAACGTCAGGGGACGCGAATCCACAAGCTTAGTTCACGTGTTAAGCACTGCGTTGAGGACCTTGAACGCCTTAGGGTTAAAGAGGTGTCTTCATGGAAAACTGGGCTAAAGAACTAGCTTCGCTTGGCTTTTCGGAACACACGTATAGCGAGACAATAGTCGTCTCGCAGGGACCAGCGGGGCTGACGGCTGCTCCAATGGGCATATTGCTAAGTGGAGAAAACCTTCTAATTCAGCCGTATAGAGATACGCGTACATACGCGAACTTGGTGAGCTCTAAAAACTGCACCATTAACATAACGCATAGCTCATTGTTATTCTACAAAGCCGTTATGAAGAGTTTTTCCAGGAGGAGCTTCGCCAAGTCCAAGGTCGTCGATGCCCCAAGGCTTAGAGGGGTGGATGCTGTAGTAGAAGCTACGCTGTTAAGTGTAGTTGAGGATTTAGGTGATAGAGCTAAGCTATTGTTAAAGCCGGCATATCTTAAGGTGTTTAGGAGGAAGCCTAAGACGTATAATCGCGCGGACAGCTTGCTCATAGAAGCCCTTGTCTACTATACTAAGATTCAGCCGTACATGAAGATGGGAAAAACGCTTGAAGTTAAGAAGTTCATAGAAGGTATAGAGCACTGTTGCAAAACTCTTCACAACGTCAGCACAGATGTAATGTTGAAGAAAGCTGCTAGTCAAACACTTCGTAAAAGCAAAGAGTACCTAAGGGTTTGCGAAAGCTCCTTTGCCTAGCGGTCTATGCTAATTCGTGGCTGGAAATATCGGCAATTAGCCCAGCAAAAAGGAAGTTCTTCTGCCAGAAAAGCAAAGAAGGATCACGAAAAGCAATAAGTCCTCTAGCTCTAAGATGGAGCCTCTTCTATAATTACAGTGTCGACTAATCTTCCTTAGCCTTAAACTTCTCGCTTATCGGCTTAACCTCTCCCTTATCTAAGTAGAATATCCTAGTCTCAAGCCTTATCGGCAAGCCTATCCTTCTTAGGAAGTTGTAGAAGGATACGTCGTCTATTGGCTCTTTAAGTTGCCCGAGCTTGTAAAGCTTCATCAAGTATTCGGCTACTTTCCTAGTTTCAGCTGGATATTGGCTTAGCGCAGTTTCAAGTATTTCCGGTCCTCTACCCGTCAACTTAGTCTTTAAAAACTCTATGGGATCTTCCTCTCTCTCAATTGGCTGCTCCTCTTTCTTTACTTCAGCTAGCTTTCTCTGTAGTTCTCGTAGTTTTTTGAGCTTGATAAGCTCTAGCTCTACGTCGCTCAAGAGTATAACACCTTAAGGCTATGGCTTAATAAGCTATGAAACTCTTATAAGCCTATCCCTTGTACGCTAAGCTGCCATTGTAACGCCTAAGTACATGCTGCTTAAATCTGGGCGACTTAACAGCTCCTTTGACCCCCCTCTAAACACTACTTTGCCCGCTACGAGTAGGCAGCTGCTGTCGCTTACCTCCAATGCTTTCTTTGCGTTTTGCTCAACTAACAGGATTGTTATGTCGTATGTATCCCTAAGCTCTATGATCTTATTTAACATCACAGAAGCAAGCTTTGGAGCCATGTTAGCTGTCGGCTCGTCAAACATCATCATCTTAGGCTTTCTAGCTAACGCCATCGCCATAGCTAACATCTGTCTTTCGCCGCCACTTAGCGTGTAGGCTTTTCTGTTCATGTACTCTTTAAGCACTGGGAACAGCGATAGCGCCTCTTCTACCTTGTTTTCCGCCTCGCTTTTGCTCATGGTGTAACATGCTAGCTTAAGATTTTCAGCCACAGTTAGATTTGCGAATACGTTTTCAACTTGAGGTAAATACGCTATGCCTAGCTTAGCTATCTCGTGTGGCTTAAGCTTAGAAAGCTCTACTCCGTTAAACCTTATTGACCCGCTGTAAACCGTCGCTAAGCCGAAAATCGACTTCAACAACGTGGATTTACCTGAGCCATTGGGTCCCACTATAGCTACGATCTCCCTTGAACTAACTTCTAAGTCTACGTCATACAGAACATGCAACCTTCCATATCCAGCGTTGAGCTTCTCTATTTTTAAGAAGGTCAAGGAGCGTTAACCACCTAAATAGGATTCAATGACTTTCGGATGACTAACCACTTCGTTTGGACCTCCTTCGACTATAATCCTCCCTCTATGCATAGCGTATACCTTGTCTACGTATCTTAGCGCCACGTCAAGTCTGTGTTCTACAACTAAGAACGTGGTATTAAGTTCCTTCCTCAAGTTAAGTATATGCTCGAAAATCTCGTGTGCCAACCTCGGGTTGATACCAGCTATCGGCTCATCTAATAAGATGACTTTAGGGTCGCTCATCAAAGCTCTGCCTAACTCAACAAGTTTCATTTGCCCGCCACTTAGCTTGCTTACAGGCTGATTCCATAGGTGTGAGAGGTTTAATAGCTCAAGGAGCTTGAAAGCCTTATCTACAAGCTCTTCCTCTTTCTTAACCCACTTTATCTTGAAAAGCGCGTTAACAGGGTTTTCACCTGGATGTGACCTGGCTGATACTAAGAGGTTTTCAAGTACCGTTAGCTTTTGGAAGAGAGCTGGTATCTGAAAGGTCCTGACTATACCCGCTCGGTAGATTTTATGTGGCGGCCAACTAGTTATGTCGTTGCCGTTAAACATAACTCTGCCTCTATCTGGCTTATAGTATCCTGAGATCACGTTGATTAGCGTAGTTTTGCCTGAGCCGTTGGGACCTATTATCATGGTGACTGAGCTAGTATCCACTGCTATGCTAGCTTCGTCTAAAGCTACTACACCTCCAAACGACTTGCAGACTTTGTCAGTCTCTAACGCGGTTGCCATAGCTTCAATACACAAAAAATGGAGAAATGGGAGTATTTAAGCATATCCCCATGGTTATTCGGCAAACCACGTAACAGCGCCTGTAGCTGCTGAGTATGAGCCTACGTCGACCCACGTGTAGGTGCCGTTGATTAGCTTGACAGCTGTTATAGCGTAGTCTCCGTATGCCCTGTCTCCAGCTTCATTTAGCTTTGTCCAGCCGCTTACGCCGAAGTAGTTGTCAGCAACCTTCGGTAACACCTTGGCTATGACCTCGCCATCGTATGTCCTAGCTTCTAAGACTGATAGAGCTAAAATCCATGCCGAGTCGTAGAGGTTCATGCTGTATGGGTGTGGCGACATGCCGTATTCTGCTTCATACTTCTCCATAAACTGCTCCTTTTTAACGGACTTAGCTGGAGAGTAGATTGTAGCTACGAGACCTACTTGCTCACATACGTCTCCTACAGCTGAGGCAATTTTAGACGAATAGGCAATGCCGTCAGTACCAAACCACTTAACGCTCATTAACACGTCTTGCTCCTTAGCTAATGTCAATATGTCGATGCCGTCGTCTTCAAACGATACTAGGACAACGCCCACGTCTTCTCCAGTGCCAAAGGCATTAACCTTATCTACTAAGGTAGCTACATCAGCAGAATACTCTTCAGCGTATGGGTCATATGGTATTGACTCTACTTCACCACCCAATTCTGTAAACTTCTCTGAAATTACGTTGTTTAAGCCAACACCCCAATCGTCGTTTCTGTACATGATTACTGCCTTTCTAACCCCTTTGTTCCACAAGATCTTGGCAATAGCATCTCCTTGAGCTAGGTCTGTTGGAACGGTTCTGAACAACATGTCATCGGGTATGGCTAGCGATGGCGCTGTTGAAGATGGGCTTAGTACGACAATCTTATTGGTTTCAGCATAGCTTAGTACTTTGGATGCTTCTCCGCTGGCATATGGTCCTACAACAGCCTTGATGCCTTGCGCTGCTAAGGTTTTAATGGCGTTTAAGGCGCCATCAGGTGAAGTCTGCGTGTCTTCAATAACAAAGGTGAAAGTCAGGTTTAAGCCTAAAACCTCCTGGACATATTCGTTAATGTCGTCTTGAGCCATTAACAGCGCGTATTTGCCGTTCTCGCCATATGATGATAAGGCTCCAGTTAGAGGCAGTAGCGCTCCTAACTTAACCTCACTTGGTAATGTGCCTAGAGGCGAGTAGACGGGCACCTGAACTTCCTTTACTACTTCCTTAGCTGGAGCAGCGGCATAGCCAGCAGCTGCGCCTATGACTAAGCCTATGATTAAGGCGACTACGATAAATAGTGTGGACTTCTGGGTAGCTGCCATAGAATTACACCTGAAACTTTACTTTGTGCAAAACTGAAATATATAGCCTATTCTGCTTTTTAAGAGTACATATGAGCTATCGGTTTAAAAGGAGAATTTAAGCGATGATCAGGATTGACATACTGCTTGACGCCGTAGTCTTCAGCAACCTATTAGTACTGATGTCTATCGGCCTCACGCTAACTTACATGACCTTAAAGATACCTAACTTTGCTCACGGGGATTTCGTAACCTTCGGCATATACACGACTTACACCATGTATAGGCTTATGTCGATTAGCCCATATATGACCTTGCCAGCAGCTTTCCTAGCATCCGGCAGCTTAGCACTAGCTCTTTACCTAACTGTCTTTAGGCCATTGTCTAAGAGGGGGACCTCCATTGTCGGGCTTATGATAGCTTCAATAGCTATCGAGATTATGCTTAGAAGCTGCATGCATATATATGCTGACGTGATGACGAGAGCCACGCCGCCAAACGTCTTCTTTAGAGGGTTTATCATAAGGGAGACTTTTTGGATAAGCTTAGCTAACGTGAAGTTGTCGGGGCTTTTAATAGCTTCTACGGCATTGGTCATTGGGCTTGTGCTAACGCTTCACTTATTGTTGACGAGAACGAAGTTTGGCGTAGCCATGAGGGCAGCTATTGAAAACCCTGGCTTGGCTAGCACTCTCGGAATTAACGTTGGATTAGTTTACGCAGTTTCATGGTTCTTAGCAGGTGGACTAGCTGGTATTGCAGGGGCTATTCTTCCGATTAAGTTACCCTGTGATCCTGAGACAGGATGGGCTTTCCTACTGAGGGTTTTCGCCGCCACAATCTTGGGAGGTTTCTCCAGCATATATGGCGCTGTGTTGGGAGGCTATATTGTGGGCTTTGCTGAAGTAGTTGGCATCTACCTGCTTTCCCTACCTCCAATCAACTTGTCAACCGCATATAAGCCGGCAATTTCCTTCACGATCATCGTAGTAACTTTACTGATTGCTCCCAGAGGCTTAACAGCTGTTAACTGGCGTGCAGTTGCTGCCAAGCTTCACTTAGTTAAGGGAGGTGTTTCTAAGTGATAGCAGACCCCATTAGGTTTTTACTAGACTTTACAGCTCTCTTCGCCGTCTACTTAATGCTTTCCGTAAGCTTAAACCTAGAGTACGGCTATACTGGGTTGCCTAACTTCGGCAAGGTGCTCTTCTTCGCTGGAGGAGCGTTTGTCGCTGGGAGTGTTACTGCTAGGCTTGTAGCTCCATGGGCTGGGATAAACCTAGCTGAAATAAACTACAGCATCGAAAACGTCAAAGTTGCCATAGCGGTCTCCAAGTACTTTGCTCAAAACCCGGGAGTGGCGATAGGGGTTTTCGTGTTCATAATTTTACTAAGCATCGTCGTCGGGGCGCTGCTAGGCTATGTAGCCTCGTACCCAGCTATTAGGCTTAGAGAAGACTACCTTGGCATAACGCTGTTAGCTGCTGGTGAGTTGCTGAGAATTATCGCTAGGAACTACGAACCTTTAATATGCGGGACTCTCGGCGTAACCATACCTAACCCATTTGCGTGGATGGGCATTAGAGCACAAGAGCTTGCCCAGATAGCGTTGATGTTGTCAGCAGCTATCTTAGTTTGGGTTTTCGTCGAGAAGCTAGCTAGGTCTCCTTTTGGCAGGATGATAAGAGCTGTTAGAGATAGCGAGATAGCTGCGGCGGCAATGGGCAAGGATGTCGTTAAAGCTAGGATGACCTCCTTAGTCATAGGCTCAGCTATAGCGGGCTTAGCAGGAGCACTATATGCGTTCTACACCGGAGCAGTGCATGCTGATGACTACGTGCCCATCAGGACTTTCTTGGTGTGGGTTATGGTAATTGTAGGAGGAGCTGGTAATAACGCTGGAGCTGCTCTCGGAGCTTTAGCTTACGTCACCATGGATAGGCTGATAGCACAGTATAAACATTATTTAGCTGTGCCATTTGACGTAAACTACTTAAGCTATGTATTTCTAGGCATTTTGCTCATCCTAATACTCATGTATAGGCCTGAAGGCATACTGCCTGAAAAGCCTAGTAGAACCATAGACTTTGAAAAAGTCGTTAAGAGGATTGAAGGGGTTAAGGAGGAGGGTATGTTATCTAAGCTTTTGAAGAAGTTTAGGCGAAGCTAATCTGTCATGCAGAGTTTACAGCCGACTTTCTTGAATATCCCCATCTTCTTCTTAGTGACTAAGCAGTTTACGCAGACTTGCGCTCCACAGTTTGGACACTTGGTTATATGCTCGCTGCAAACCGCGCCTCCACATGATGCGCAGTATTTTACGCAGTCGTCACATATGCTTAAGCCGCATATGTAGCATTGATGCCTCTTCTCGTTGATGCAGAGGTATTGTCTGCAGCTATAGCACATCCAGGCGTCGTCTAAGCAAACCATTTCCTTACAAACCTTACACTTAACCACGCAGTTTTCACAAAACTCCTCTTTACATATCGAACACTTAACGGCGGCTACAGCGCACGTCCCAGCTTTACACCTCGTACACATAGTTAAGTGGTCGTCGTAGTGTATTTTGCAGTACTGTAGGCCGCAGAAGCTACATTTAACCACGTGAGCTGAACAGTAGCTTGCCTCTTCTCCGCATACTACGCAGCGTTTTACACAGTTTTTACATAAGTTTGCTCCACATATGTTGCATGTGAAGCGCTCCTCTTCGCTACAGAGGGTTTTGCCACATGAGTTACATGTCCAAGCGTGCTCGGAGCATACGAGCTTGCCACATTCCTCGCAGCGCTGCACGTGTAGCTCGCATGATGGCTTTAGGCATATGTCACATAGCCATCCCTCGTGGACGGCTTCTATTGGAGCATTGCAAGCAGTACAGTAGCCGAAGCACCCTCTCCCATTGATCGCGTTCCAGTACACTTCAATAACGTTCTCGACACCTTCCTTTGAGACCTTGACTTCAGCTCTATATGCTGGTGTCCATATGAGTTGCATTGAAAGGAGCTCGACTTCGCTCGGCTTAGGCTGGACGACGACGCTCTTTGGGGCAAGCGCTAGCATTTCATCAAGCTCTTTTTCAGCTTTTCTTAATTCCTCGAGCTTTTCAGCTTCAAGCTTCTTAATTGCGTTAGCGTAGTTTTTAACTTCAAGCTCTATCTCCTTAAGCCTCTTTGAAAGCCTCGATAACCTCTCGTCTCTAACCTCTATTTGCTTTGAAAGCTTTAGTGTAGACCTTCCTTCTTTTCGAGCTTTATCGCGCTGCTTTTCAAGAGAGTGCTTTTCCTTCTCGACCTCTTTGACTATCCTCTCAAGCTTCTTACGCTCTTCCCTAAGCTCCTCAATCTTAGCTTCGTAGTCGCTCACCATCTTCTTATAATGGGCATCTATTCCCAGGAGGCGCTCCCTTCTTAGCTTGTCAATTTCGCCTCTAACAGCTTCCTTGAACTCCTCTAAGCTTCCAGCAACTTGAACTCTTAAGATCGGGTGGTAGTATATCCTCTTCGTGGCTTTAGAGGTGGCATACGCGATGAAGCTCTTCATCAAGCTCTCGACATCGCTTTTGCTCTTAAGCTGAGGACACGTTTTTAGATGTTCTCCATGTTCTCTAGGAGCATCTAGCAATGGCTGGTTAAGGAGGTCTTCTGCTGAAAGCCCCAGTGAAAAGCTTTGCTTACGCCAATCTACTTTACCTACCTTGTCGTCAGCGACCAAGGCTTTCCTAACGATTTCCGAGTAGCTTACTTCAGGCTTCTTCCTGGAGACTTCGACATTTGCCTCAGCTACCAGTATTGGCACGTAGACTAGCGTTTTCTTTAAGACTGTGACTTTAACTCCGCGTTTTTCAGCAAAGTCTGATAGCTCAAGCTTAGGCTCTAAGATAGGGGCTATGTAGGCTTGTGGGAGATTTTCAGCTACTTGTGGTATTTCTTCCTCAAGCTTAGGCTTAGCAATCTGAGTGAGCACTTTTTTCCTAGCCCTAGACCCTCTAGTCTTCTTCACAGCTTGAAGTGGGCTTATGCTTGGAGCACCATGCTTAGTTTCACGCTCTCTTACCTTGATGACTATGGGCAGCTTTTCAACAACTTCTCCTGTCACCACAGCTTCTCCGCTTTCAAGCCAGTTTATGTCGTGTTCCCACTCCTTTGAGAGCCCGCCGCTTTCAATAGCTATCTTAACGTCGTTGGGGTCTGTTAAGCGGTGTATTATCCACGTCCCTGAAAGGCTTCTAACCGTCATGTCAAGTAGCTGTGGCCTCTGCGTCATGACTATAACGTTGGCGCCAAACTTTCTACCTTCTTGCGAAAATCTCCTCGCTATAGACGATGTCGTAGACCTATCTCGACCTGCAAATAAATGCGCTTCATCAAGTGCTAAGAAGAATGGGGGGATCTTTTTAGAGAAAGCCGCTTCGAGGAGCTTACTCATTACGTCAGCTACGATGTCCTTTTGCTTTTCAAGCGAAAGGCCTCTTAAGTTAACGACTGTACACTGTCCTTGAGATATGATGTCTTCGGGCTTAGCATTAGCTAAAAACGCTATGTCGAGGTCTGCTGAGGGGTTTAAGCTTAAGTCAGCGTATTCAACAACGTGTTCAGCATAGCTTCTCGGGGTAACATCGCGACTAGCTTTTTCGGCGGCTATTTTTAAGCTTGAGTACTCACCGTGTGGGTCTATAATGATTAGCGGTATTTCCTTCTTGATAAGCTCTTCAGCTATAACCCCCATTGTATACGACTTTCCTGAACCCGGCTTTCCGACGATGAAAACTCTGCCGAGCTTATCGACTGGCAACCACACCTTTATGTCTTGATAATCTTTCAAGTAGCCTATGAAAAGGCTTTCAGCGGGTCTAGCTTTAAGCCCCAAAACTTCTCTAATCGTATCTTCCCGAGCTTTGTAAACTTCGCATCCAATTCTAAACGGTGTTTTTGGAGGAGACCCCACTACAACGCATTTAGCCTTAAACTTATTGCCAACTCGCTTAACGTCCTTTATTATCAATAAGCGAGGCTTGTCTTCGTGAATAACTTCGACGAAATCGTTTCTGCCGACAGCTTCCTTTAGCACGCTCATCTCAAAGCCTTCTGCGC
>QMQV01000022.1 GCA_003649085.1 Thermoproteota archaeon | reverse complement strand
TTGAGGATAAGGTTAAAGGACATCACAAGGACGAGCTTCATGATTAGGCAGCAAGAGCCGAGCAATCGAGATGATATTCACGCATCTGAGGACGTAACGTATATTGCAGTGCCGCCCGGCAGTTGGAAAACCGTTGTTGGGGAAGTTAAGCTTGAAGCAGGCATCTTCCAAACAGATAAGTGGTTGGCTGGTGACGGCAACGTGGCTAATGATCGATGGAATACCGTGAACTTTAGTTATAACTTCTCATCACCACCCATAGTCTTAAGCCAGATACAAGATTTCAGCTATACTGGTTGTGCGCATACGAGAATTAGGAACGTCGACGTTTCAGGTTTTCAGACATCTCCTGAACCTGAGGGCAGCGTTACCACGCCTCCTACCACGGTGGTTACAGTAGGCTGGCTGGCGGTAGAACAACACGTCAGCAAACTAGACGGATCTACTAAATCCGAGGCGCAAGTAGTTAACAACGTTAGACATTGGTGGAAGACCTTTCACTTTGGGCAAAGTTATAGCCAAGAGCCAAATATAGTGGCATGGATGCAAACCTATAATGGAGGCGATGCTGCAGGGTTAAGAGGCAATAACCTTTCGCCTACAAGCTTTAGTGTAAGGGTTGAGGAAGATTTAACATATGATTGGTGGGATATTAATCATGCATATGAAGACATAGGCTACTTTGCCGTAGAGTACGATGGGAAATACCACTTAAGGAAGTTTATAGACCCAGAACCAAGTCACGGGTCGTGGGGGCTAGAAGAAACGTTTTCTTAGTCTATGAGGGGCTTTAACGGCTTCCCCCAAATTCTTTTTCTAATAGTGCTCTCCATTGCATTATTTGTAAATCTAGCGGTTTTGTTTTCCTCCTCCGGTGTAGTGTCCTCAATGGATACGGTCCTATTGTTTCATATGCTTCTTCAGCCAACCCATCAGCTTCCCCTTCCACATAGCTTTCATGCCATTTATCAAAGTGCTTGAAGCCTTTCACATTAGCGTCTTCAGGCGTAAAGGAATCCAGCTTGTTAAGCTCAATACATACGCAGACCTTATCAAGCTCCTTATGTAGACTCAACGGGCAGGTGAAGAGCCTTTGGGGATCGATTTTATTCTCAACTTTAAGCTCATCAGCTGAATACTTGGCGGCTATTTCATGTATTTTCTCAGATAGCTTTGCGTTAACGTATTCAACAATGGCAAACGCTAAGTCCATGGGATTTTTCCTCGTCCTGAGCTCAGGAGAAATAGCCTTTTCGTGTAAGTGGACGTGACACCCTTCTCCAGACCACTTAACGTAAACTGACTTCTTAACGCCTTTGCTCTCTAAGAAGCTAACAATTTCCTTGACGACTTCCATCGTAGCTCTCCACTTATCTAAAGTGTTGTCTATATCCCAAGTGGGGGTACACGCTATCACGTTCTCTAAGGTCAAGTCCTCAACCTTATCTAGCGATGCGTATACGTTAGCTGAAGCATAGAAGCTTCTAGGCTTAATGCGACTAAGCTGCTCAAGCAGTTTTGAAAAATCTTCTTCGCAAAATGCCTTGAGAGGCTTACCGTCTATATATCGTTTAAAGAGGGGTTTACCCTTATTGTCCCTTTTAAGGCATAAGACTCCAAGCCATCTATTAGCTGCAAACTTAACGATCTCCCTTCTAACATCAGCTCTCGCATAATGGCGATAAATCTCTTCGTGGGGCAACATAATACTACACTGGACTTAGACTTTTAAGTGCAACTTCAAGAGTCTTTAGCCCCTCATAGCCATCTACTAGTGGTCTTAAGTCTTTTTCTACACACTCAATAAAGTGTCTTAACTCAATTTCCAATGGCTCACACTTCTCAATTTTAGGTATCATCCTCCACTCAGCATTATATACTTCAAGTTCCTGCTCGATGTAGTTCAGATAGGCTATAGCCTCCGTACCCGTAGCCACCAGAGTCCTTACTTTGTGTGGTGTAAACCAGTTAACTTCGATGCTCGCCGCAACATCGCCGAAGTCAAGCAACAATATAGCGTGATCTTCTTTTGGGTGCTTAATGCTGCCATATTTAGAGTACACTTTTACGGGCTCCTTTCCTGTTAAGTACCTAGCAACGTCGATGTCGTGAGTTGCTAAATCCACGATGATCCCAACGTCTACCACCCTCGGTGCAAATGGGCCTACTCTTCTAGCAGATAACAACAATAGCTTACCTAACTTACCTGAGTCTACGATTTCCTTAAGTTTTCTAACAGCTGGATTAAACCTCTCTATATGACCTACCATAAGCTTAACACGATGTTTCTCAGCGGCTTCTACCATTTCCTTGGCGTCTTCCAAGCTAGGTGCTATTGGCTTTTCAACTAAGCAGTGGACTCCTCTTTCAATGAATTTTAAAGCAGCTTCCTTATGTAGACTTGTTGGTAAAGCTATGCTTACAGCATCAACTTTGCCTAAAAGCTCTTCATAGTTTCTATATGCTTGTGCTCCATATAGCTGTGCGATTTCCTTAGCCTTATCAAAGTCTATGTCAGCAACGCCAACAAGTTGACAGTTTTCAATTTTTGAGTAGACTCTTGCGTGATTTTTTCCCATTACTCCTACGCCAGCAACGCCAACTCTGATCAAGAGTCACACCGTTAAGCTAAAGAAGTTTAAGTTAAGAGATAAAGCCTTTGCTCCCAAGTTTATTTTTACGCTAGTTGCTCGTCAAGTTTAATGGTCTGAAAAGTTTTCTTAAGAATTTGCGGTGAAAAGTAGTTTGGTTAAGGTCGTTGGTATAGGTACGTGTGCCTTGGATTTTGTCTTTAAGACATTGAAGACATCTGTTAAAGATGTACTCTTAGCATCTAGTTTCATGTTATCTGCTGGAGGAATTGTAGGGAATACGTTGTCTGGACTAGCTAGACTTGGCGTAAACGTAGGTTACATAGGTAAGTTTGGAGATGATCTATGGGCTAGAAAACTTCTTGCTGCTTTTTTAAGAGATGGTGTAGATTTCAGCAAAGTACAGCTTCTAAAAGGAGATAAAACCGAAGCTGTGGTAGTTGCTGTTGATGAACGTGGTGAAAGAAGCTTTACGGTGTTTCTAGGTGCTGTTTTAAAGCTTAAACCCGAAGATATTGACCTCGAATACGTTAAATCAACTTCATATCTTATTACCGATGGTATACCACTTGAGACTATCCTACATGTAGTTAAGGAAGTTAAGAAGTTTGGCGTTAAAGTGTTCTTTAGTCCAGCTGCACCACCAAGCCTATATGAAGAGGTTCTAAAAGGCTCTGAACAAGATTTTATGGAGCTCTTAACGTTATCTGATATGTTTTCAACAAATCACTTAATTGCCTTAGCTATTGCCAATTGCCCATCTATCAATGAAGCGATAAAAGAGCTTCGTAAGCTAAACCAATCAGCTCACATGGCTTTAACTATGGGTGAGAAAGGCTGCGTGATTTGCTATAATGATGTTGTCGAAGAGGTGGCAGCCTTTAAAGTAGACGTTGTAGACACGACTGGCGCAGGAGACGCTTTCAACGCTGGTTTACTTTACGGATTGCTAAGAAACCTTAGTTTCAGGGAATCCGCCATTATCGGCAACGCTCTTGCAGCAATTAAGTGCACAAAGTTAGGAGCGAGAAGCGGTTTACCTGATCTACCTCAGCTTAAAGACTTCCTGAGGTCAAGGGGCTTTGAGGTTTTAGCTAACATACTTTAGTTACATTTGTTGCGTCACCTTTATTATCAAGAAGCTCAAGTTTTCTTTGATGCGACACTTGAAGACATCTAAGCCGATAAACATCAGACTTACAGACAAGCTCTTAAGTGAGCTCGACTCATTGGCAAATAACTTCTCGCTATCACGCTCCGAAATTGTTAGGCAAGCCCTTGTCTTCTACTTATCAGCACTTAAATCAACATCTAAGTCTTTGACTAAGCCTCCAAAACCTCACTTCACAAGCCCTTCGTATATGAGAAGAGGTGATGTGCTTTTAATAAAGCGCTCACATGGCTACGTCTTAGCCATGTCATGTTCGTCATCAGGAGGAATAGGCGAAAAACCTCTTGATAAAGTTAAGGTCCCTGGTAGGCTTTTAGGCATGTATATGGCTAGGCTAGCCATAATGGACTTAGCGTGTATTGGCGTTAAACCGTTAGGCATAGCCTTAGCCTTAAGCGTAAGCCCTTATGATGGTAGGGACATAGTTGAGGGGGTTAAAGCAACTCTACTAAGAGTGGGCATAGACGCTGATCGAGCTTTACTGTTAAACGCCGAGGAAAACATTGACGTAGCTCAAACAGGGCTAGGAATAGTGGCTATAGGAGAAATTGACGAAGAGCAGCTAAAAATAGGGTTATCGAAGCCTGGTGATAAGCTAGTCTTGGTTGGAAAACCATATGTAGGTGACTTAGCTTTACGTGCTATAGAAGCTGGTAGGGCTGTTGAGCTCTGGGAAATAGAGCGCTTTTTGAACTCGGCAGCTGTCCATGAAGTTATACCAGTTGACAGCAAGGGTATCGAGTACGAAGCTTCAATATTAGCTTACATGTCTGGAAGGCGGTTAAAGCTATATAGCAATGTAAGCGTAGACTTAAAGTGCTCAGGTGGTCCTGCAACATCGGTTCTGCTATCAGTAGATCCTCAAGGAATAGATGAGGTTAAGCAATTAACGTCTAAGCCACTTGAGGTAGTAGGGGAACTTCTCTAAGAGCCTTGAGAGGCACTACGCTTGTAATGCGCTTAACTAAGTTTAAGAAGCTGTTTATTTAAGCTTGTGATGTGCACCGTGCAAAGAAGATTTCACTTACGGCACTACTATCAGCACTATGCGTGGTCGGCTCTTTTATCACGTTTCCGAGCCCTGCTGGAACAATAGCCTTAGACTCTTCTCCAGGATTCTTTGCAGCGTATTACTTTGGTGCTTCCCTAGGTGCAGTTGTATGTGCTATTGGGCATTTAGCAACGGCCGTAGTTCACGGCTTTCCGCTTGGTCTTCTCCATCTAGCTATAGCTCTCGGAATGGCTTTAACAGGCTTTTCAACAGGATTGGTTAAACATCGCTTTGGCTTAATACCAGCAATTATAACTGCCATAGCCGTTAACACTGCGCTCTTTCCCTTAGCTATACCAGTCTTAGGATGGCATGTCTCACTATATGTTGTGATGCCAATCTTATTAATTGCATCATCTATTAACGCTATTTTAGCAGCTTCGGTATATAAGGTGCTAACGAAAGGCTGAGGTAAGTAGCTAGCTTATGCCTCATAGCTCTTTTAATAAGCCCTGTTAGTGGCTGTAGAAATAGGTGTCTTAGTTATGATGAATACTGCTGCACGTAAACATAGAAGTTTTGCTAAGCTTATCGCAGGCTTAGGCTTGATAGCATTGCTTGCTCTCGTACATTGGAGGTTTGCAGCTGCTGGTCAAATGGCTGTTTTAAGGTTCGACATATTTGAAGTTATACTGATCTTTGTTCAACTTTTCGCGATTTTAGACCCTGTAGCAGTTATACCTACATTCTTAGCTCTAACGTCTGATATTTCTCGTTTAGAAAGAGCTGCCATGGTTAGGACCGTCGCAACCACCGTCTTGGCTATGATGATAATATTTGCTCTTCTCGGCCAAGCAATATTAGATGCCCTCAAGGTCTCAATAGACTCGTTTAGGTTTGGAGGAGGAATATTACTAATGGTTTTAGCAATAGATAGTTTAGCTGGCTTTAAGAGAACTAAAAGCGTTGAAAAAGAAGATGTCATCATGGTCCCTATAACGACGCCACTACTCGTTGGCCCTGGGACAATGACGATACTAATAGTGTTAACGGCTACAAAATCCCTACTTGAGGTATTAACAGGTTGTGTACTCGTCTCACTAGTGACTTACCTCCTGCTTAGGTTCTCATCGGAGATAATGGAGGCTTTGGGTCCAAACGCTATAAGGGCGATGGGCAGGTTAACTTCAGTTATCATAGCTGCCTTCGCAGCTGAGATGATTCATGCATCGCTAGTAGCTTGGGGCATAGCATCATAAGGTGTTGGTGGAGAAAGCCTAAAGAGCTAGCCAGCTATAGCTTTGTGTTGAAGCCCGGTGGTGTAGCGGTCAAGCATAGCGGGCTCTGGCCCCGCTGACGGGAGTTCGAATCTCCCCCGGGCTACCAATCCTCCATTCTTCTAAACGCTTTTTACAGCAAACTCTTACAGAGGTAGCATTAGGTGGTTTAAACTTGGTTTGGAGAGCTAGAATAGGGGCATTACTGGTAGCTCCAGATACCGTGCCTGAAATCGAGTTTATCAGAATGGTCCCCAAGGGCGTATCTGTACATTTCACTAGAATGAGGTTTGAAGGCGCTGTAAACGTCGAGACGCTTTCAAGGTTAGCAGACGAAGCTGAAAAAGCGGCTAAGCTCTTGGCTGAAATGAAACCTGATGTCATAGCCTTTTGTTGCACATCAGGAAGCTTTATCAAAGGCGTCGGCTACGATAAGGAGATTATAGCTAAGATAGAGAGGGTTGCTAATACCAAAGCGACAACGACTACAACAGCCGTCGTAAACGCATTAAATAGGTTGAAGGTGAAGAAGCTTTCAATAGCCACACCATACATAGATGAAGTAAATGTTGCTTGTAAAAAGTTCTTTGAAGAACTTGGCTTTGAAGTACTAGACATAAAAGGCTTAGGCATAAGAGATGACCTAGAAATAGGCAGACAAACGCCAGAGACAATCTATAGGTTAGCGAAAAGCGTAGACAAGGAAGAAGCCGACTGCGTATTCATAAGCTGTACAAACTTAAACACCATCGATATAATACAGCCATTAGAATACGATCTATGTAAGCCAGTTATAACAAGCAACCAAGCTACAATGTGGGAATGCCTAAGACTAGTTGGCGTAAAAGAGCCATTAGAAAACCTAGGCGCACTGTTCAAAAGCTTCTAGCTTTTAATCATCGCCCCCTTATAGGGGCTCAACGCCGTCACCAATCTTCATCCCTCTTAACCAGTCAGACGAGTAAAATAGCACAAGGGAAGCATTTAAAGTTAAGCCATCGGCATGGCCTCTATTTCAGGAGGTAATTGCTTAATCTCTTCATAAAACTCCGACAACACTCTTTGATAGTCAAGCTCTCCTCGTTCTATTAAGTCCATTTTCTCCTCTACAATTCTGGTCCTCTCCTCAGAGACCATGTCGCCAAACATCTTCTTAAGGAAATCATATACTCTCCTGCCAATTTTCGTCGGCAAAAGCTCCTTTCTATACTTACTTTCGATAATGTAACCTCTTCTTCTCAACACGTCAATTATCTTGGCATATGTCGATGGCCTACCTATGCCTCTCTCCTTCATTAACTGCACGAGCTCTCCCTGGGTAAATAACTTCACATCAGGCTTTCTAATGGGCGTCACATTTATCACAGATACCATTCCTTCTTTAACCCTCTTAGTCAGTCTCAAAGGCATAACTTTAGTATAGCCTTCCTCTACTACATCCACATACCCTTCTACCTCTTTACTAAAACTGTCTACTCTAGCAGTAAATTTCTGCTTAACCACTTTAGCTGGAGCCATCTGGCTGGCTATGAAGCGCGTAAAAATCATGTCGTAAAGCCTAATGTGATCTGATGTAAGCCTCTTTATGGGCCTAATAACACCCTCCCTTATTAGCTCAAGTAGCCTTGATGTATTCAAAGGTCTAGTTGGTCTTATACATTCGTGTGCCCCTTCCATCATCCATGAACGCGCTTTAAATAGCTGCTCGCCAAAAGCTTCAGATATGTAGGTTTTCGCCACATTCATTCCAGCGTCAGAGACCCTTGTGCTATCTGTCCTATGGTACGTTATGAACCCTAATTCAAACAGGTCTTGTGCTATCTTCATTGTTTCAGTGGCACTAAGCCTAAGTTTAGCTGAAGCGTCGCGAAGCATGGTGTCTGTTGTGTATGGCGGTGGAGGATTAATCACTTCTTCGCTAAATTCAAGATTTTCAATAACTAAGCCTTGGTTAAAGATCTTTCGTGAAAATTCGTTATGATCAATGTCCTGTGGTATATTATCTAAGACTATTTTCACGCCGTTCTCTAAAGTAACTATATACACCCAACGCCAGCTTCTATTCCACTCCTCTGCTCTCTCTATGACCCACCCTAGTACTGGGGTCTGAACGCGCCCAGCTGATAGCCTGTTATTATTAAAATACTGCCAAAGCCTTTTACTCAGTTCAAAACCGATCCACCGATCTTCAATGCGTCTAACTATCTGCGCCTCAACCATCTTCTCGTCAATTTCACGTGGTTGTTCTAATGCCTTTAGAATAGCTCTCCTGGTAATTTCATGAAACTCAATCCTCTTTATCTCTTTAGCATAAGGTCTAAGTACTACTCCCACATCCCAACCTATCTTCTCTCCTTCTACATCTGGATCAGTTCCTATGAGCACCAGACTTACTTCACGAGCTAATTCCTTAAATGACTTAATCCTTTCAGCGGCGTCTTCTATTTCTATAGTTTCTTTACTGCCCATTTTAGGACATACATGCTTATCAATTGGATAGGTAAACTGTTCACCACATTTCCTACACCTCTTGATTGACGTGTACCGAGGTATGAACTTATTGTCTTCTACGAGGACTCCATGAAGCTCCTTTGCCGACTTATCCTCCTCTCTTTCATTAGGTGGCGGTGTTACTAAGTCATAGACATGTCCTCCACTTGCTACTATCGATAACACGTACTTACCGGTGCTCACTTCATAGGTCCTTATCCCATTAATAATCCTCTTAGCTGGTCTACCAAAGAAGCTAGCTATAGTTTTAGCTTTGTTGGGAGATTCCACGATTAGAAGTGCGCTTTTAACAAGCTCGAGAGTTTTAGCAGAGATTTTGCCAGCCAATATATCTGAGATAAGCTTACGGTCTTTGTTGACTTCTTTTACTAGCTTGTCCAAGTCAACTTCACTTAACTTCCTCCATTCAATTTCCTCACTCATCCACTTCGTCTTCCTAACTAAGCCTGAAAACACTTTCTCATCGTCTACTATCACGATGGAGATGCCTTTAGAAATTCCTCCAGCGAAAACACGCGATGTCCTACCAGATGCTTGAATATATGTGGGGGCATCGGGTATAACTATGTAGAGCTTGCCTTCAATTTCCTTAATAGAGACGTATGGGTTTTCCTCAAGCTTCCTTCTAACATCACTTCTCCTAAGAAGTGAGCTTACAAACTCTTTTGCTTCTTCAAATCTTCTTAGAACAAGCTTCTGCCTAGAAGTTAACCCTTCAACTTTCTTAATCAATACCTGTAAGACATCCATATCCCTTGACAATCTAGCTATCATAGCTTCAGCTTTCTTCTTCTCATCGCCTTCAAGAACCTCACGTAACTCAATTAATAGCTGTAAAA
Source organism: Thermoproteota archaeon (assembly GCA_003649085.1). The sequence continues at coordinate 9,259 of QMQV01000022.1, read as the reverse complement.
CTCTCATTGGAGAAGCTTCCTCAACAGCTAATGAGAACCTTATACGAGGTACACCAGCAAAAATGGCATACCTTATCCTCTGAGGCAAATCTATGCCTCTAACCAATAAACCATAGTAGTTTGCTACGCCAACTAAAACCTCTATTTCGCCGTTTACGAAATCTTCAAGCCTCTTCTTCTCCTTTGAATAAAATACCTCAGCGCGTATCCCACATTCCCTTAAATACCCTGCAACATGTTCTGCATAGTCGATGCCCATGTCCATCGGCACATAGATTAACCCTCCACCGCCAAGCCTTTGAACTAGCTCAGCTACCATAATCTTCAAGTCAGCTACTTGTGGAACATAGAGGTCAGCCACGTTCCTTATCTGCTCAGCTTTAGAGCCCACTTCAAAGCCTAAAAGCTCTCTAAACAGCTTTACTCTAAGACCTCTAGGCTTACCCGTGGCTGTCGATACTATTAGCATCCCAACTTTATTCTCGCGTTTAAACCTCTCAATTTCCTCTTGACCTTCTCTGATAATCTTCAGCTGTACTTCGCTGCCCTCTTCTTTACCAGCTCTAGCTGTAAGCCATCTCTTAGCCCTGATAACGTCTAAAGCCGTCTCTATGATCTTCGGTGTAAAACCAAGTAGTTGAAGAACTCTCTCAATATTCTTCGAAGCTTTTAACAAAGCGTCTACATCGTCGACGAACACTAAATCAAATCTGATTCCTTTAAGTTTCTCAAAATAACGTGCTAAAAACTGCGATGTAGTTACTAAAATGTCGAAATCGCCGCTTTCAATAGCCTTCCAAATAGCCTCTCTTTCCTCACCCTTTATTCCAGCGTGATAACACAAAATCCTGACATTAACGCCTATCTTAGCAGAATAATCATCAAGCTTCTTCCTAGCTTGTTCAACCAATACTGAAGTAGGCACCATTACGTAGCATTTCTTACCGCGCATCGCCATTCTCAAGGCATAAAGCAAACCAAACGTCGTTTTACCTAAACCGGTTGGAGCAGTTATAGCGAAGCTTTTACCTGAAAGAGCTTTGCAAGCCCAGTTTACCTGAGCGTCCCATAAGTCTACACCTAAAGCCTTCTTAGCCGTCTCCTTAAAATCAGCAACCTCTCTCTCAAAAAGCTCGACTTCAGCATACTTCTGCAAAGTACCTTTTTGCTCCAATAACTCAACGATCTTCTTCCTATAGTCAAGCAGGTTGGAGCTCATCAGCTGCTTAAGTTGTTCATCAGGTATGTCAAGGCAGTTTCTACAAGGAGCTGATAGCATTAACCTCTCGTCGTCTATAGGACCTCCACAGTTTGGGCAGGCATTCTCAAATATCGCTTTCATCAACCATTCCTATGGTAATACTTAGATGGAAGCGTTAATAAACTTTAGCTAGTTTAACGTCAGACAGTAGAAGAATGCTGAAACTTACAATAGAGCACTTAACGGTTAAGCGATCCATAATACTCATCTTATTAGCTTTATTAACACTCATCATATTAATGCATATGCCCGTATGGCAAGTAACCTTAGCTTTAGCAATCATGGGCGCCCTATTAGGATTTTTCATTAGCAAGGGAGATGTTAAAAAGAGAGCTTTATGCGCCGTATTAGGAGCCTTAGTTTTGCCTATAGCCTTCTTAACTACCATATACTTAGCCATGTTATTGGCTGCTGCGTTTCTATTAATTTCCTTGTTTTCGCTAATATACCGCATGTGGGCACGACATTAAAGACGCTTTCAGCTAAAGATCAACTGGGATCTATTAGTAGGACTTCTCCTTACGGTTTAATGCCATTTTTAAGGCATAACTTCAACACCACACATACGCGCTTGTTTTAGCACCTTAGCAAAACATAGGGTCTGAGGCTTTATCAAGCTTAAACCTCTTTGCTAAAGGATGAGCTGCTACAAAGACTACCAAGCTCCTAAAACCACGCTTCTTAAGCTCACATAAGGCTTCTAAATATTTTCTACCATGCTTTGTAGGACAGTCAGGATACATAGCATATCCTTCATAAAACTTAACAGCTGACTTTAACTTCACAAAACCTTCTTCATAGCCTCTCTTCGTATAGTAATCAATTCTCAAGTCGTCTACTAACTTTTCTTTGGAGATGACCCCCACCGCTTTATTCATGGGATGAGCTCCCTCTTGACGGCTTCTTCAAGACCCATTATCTGAACTTTCGTGTCAATTAATGCCGCTAAATCATCGCTAATTAGAACGCCCCAATAATTCGCATGTAGTCTTCTTAAAGCGCACAATGCCTTAGCCCTTAAAATACGAGGTCATTTAATCTGCTGGTGTTTCTTAACAATGCTAACTTTCGTTCACGCGTTCTTCAACTAAGACGCTGAACTTAGTGGCACGCTTAATGACCCTTGTTTCGACAACATCATCAAATGATGTTAACTTAGCTTTCACAAAACAACGTCTCAGCTTCAGTGAGATAAAGCTATTTAAGGTATGTAGATGCTTAAATGGAGAGTGTAAAAGGAGAGATCATGGTAGTGTGCTTGCTTAACATTAAGGGAGGTAAGAAGACATTAGAGCAGTGGACAGAACAGCCTAGTAGATTTCGAGGTAAAAAAGCGTTAATAGCGGTGTTAGTCTTCGCGTTGTTGTTAGCTTACGTGGCATATACTAGTCCAGAGTCGTTAAGCTCCATATTAGGTATTGTGTGGTCTAAGCCGAGTGAAACGACAGCAGCTACCGTTGGGCTTTCAGCCATAACTTTTCCGAGCAGCATAAAGCCTGGCGAAAATGCAACCATAACGCTATCTTTTGAAAACAGTGATGAAGTTAAACACAACGTATCCGTTTACATAACTCCGTCTATACCGGGTAGACTTATGTTGTACCTCGGAAACGAACTACTATCCAACAACTATACTTCATGGTTTTATAGCAAGATATTAGACCCTGGCGAAAGATCTACAGTGCCAATTAAAGTTGAAGGTGTTTTAGAGCCTGGTGAAAAATCAATAACCTTTGATGTTACAATAGCTTATTCAATTGATGGCGTTTTTGAAGAAGGCAGCACCAAAAGTTATACTGTTAGGATTTCAAGCTAACTCCCTGACTTTCTTAGCTACTTCTTCAGCTACCTCAGATGTCTTGGCGCTCCCACCTAAATCGTAAGTTAACACCTTTCCTTCGCTTAAGACCCCTATCACAGCTTCTTCGATCAGCTTAGCGGCTTCGTGCTCTCCAAGCCACTCCATCATCATCTTCGTAGCTAAGATCGTTGCCATGGGATTAGCTATGTTCTTACCAGCCATTTTAGGGGCACTGCCATGTACTGGCTCAAACATTGCATAGTTTTCGCCTAAATTCGCACACGGCGCAATACCTATCCCACTCGCAACTTCAGCTGCTAAATCTGATAATATGTCTCCAAAAAGGTTCTCAGTTACCACAACGTCGTAGATCTCAGGCTTCTTCACAAGATTCATTGCCATCGCATCTATGTGAGCTTCTTCAAATTCCACTTCTGGATACTTCTTGGCGACTTCTTGGACAGCTCCCTTAAAGATAACGCCGTCAGTTAGTCTCAATATGTTAGCTTTGTGCACGAAGGTGACTTTTCTTCGTCTGTTTAAGGCCAGGTTAAAGGCATATTCAGCTATTCTTTGACAAGCTTTTCTAGTTATAACACGTAAAGCTATGCCGACGCCGTCAGCAAGTTGATATTCAATGCCGGAATACATCCCTTCGGTATTCTCCCTAACGATAACTAAGTCTATGTTCGGCTTTAATGCCTTGGTATTCGGATAAGCTTTCGCTGGCCTAACGTTAGCGTATAAGTCAAACATCTTCCTAATGGTAACGGCTACGCTTGGAGGAACTTCTGGAATTTCAGGTGTTGTCATGGGCCCTTTTAAGACACACTTACAGCTCTTTAAGATGTTAAGAGTTTCAGGAGGTAAATTAGTACCGTATTTTTCAAGAGCAGATAAGCCAGCCTCTCCGAAAACAAGCTCAAGTTCTAGCCCTTTTACCACATCTTGTACAGCTTCTAAAACTCGTACTGCAGCGTTGACAACCTCTGGTCCTATACCGTCTCCTGGCAATACTGCGATTTTATGCTTTGCCATACGCCAGTAAAAAGGCTATAGCTAGTTTTAAACCTTCCCTTTTATCAATAATGCTTGGGAAAGTAATGAAAATACGGAAGCGAAATCTTAGCTGTTTAATTAAAAGGCATCAACTGATAGCTGTTATAGCGTTAATCTTAATAACGGTAGCAGTGATTACCTTTTCCCAGCTAACATTTCTCAAAGAGCATAAGCCTAGAGCAGCTATTATAGACTCGCTCTACCTGCTAATACCAAATGAAGAGTTTCTGTTACAAACTGAGCAAATACTTCAGGAAGCTGGATTTGAAGTAAGGGAGTTTATTGGTGAGAATGTTACGGTAAGGCTATTTAAGGAATTACCTTCCATGAATTTTGACCTGATAATTTTTAGGGTTCATAGTGCTTACGTGTGTTTCACGGAAAAAGGTGAAGCACTAGTAAGTGTATACTTCTTCACAGGTGAGGAGTTTAATGCATCAAAATACGTTGAAGAACAGCTTTTAGGAGAGGTTGTCATAGGATGGGTGAAAGTGAATGAAGAGATGAAAAAGTTCTTCGCAGTAACGCCACGTCTAATCTTAAACTCTAAAGGCTCTTTCGATGGAACGGTAATCTTGGTAGATAGTTGCTATGGCTTAAATAACACATACATGGCTAAAGCCTTCATAAAGAAGGGGGCTAACATATACATAGGGTGGGATAGAGAGGTCAGCTTTCTGTACGCTGATAACGTAACGCTATCTTTGCTTAAACACTTAGTCATTGATCACTTAAAGCTTGAAGATGCTGTTAACTTGACGATACAGGAATGTGGAAAAGACCCTCTCTATAAAAACTCCCTCCTCTACTATACACGTTAGCATACCGCATAACTTTACGAAACAGCCGTTCCATGGTATAAAAACCTTTAAGCGTGACAAACGCTATATCTGTCTCTAGCTACACATTAAATGCAAGGTGCATGCTCTTGCCTTGGAGAACTCGAATTCATTTGGCTATCTTTATAACCTTAATAATTTGCACATGCCTAGGAGCTAATACCGTATATGCAGACGTATGGTATGTAGATACTCCAGGGATAGCTAATAACACGATAAGTGGCACAACGCATGTATGGTCACCAGCGAATGGTACGATATATACTAATGTCACAATTTATGTTAAAAACTCAGGTAATCTCACGATATTAGCTGGAACAATAGTAGTGGTTAATGCTTCTCAAGCAATAATACTTGATACACAAAGCGTCTTAAACATAACAGGAACATCTGCAGAACCAGTTTTATTTAAGGTCAATGAAACTGGCAAGAAATGGAATTGGATTTTCTTTAATGATACAGGTTCTTATGGTACATTAAACTATGTCAATATAACAGGAGCTAGAATTGGTTTATTAGTAAATAGCAGTTCAATTTTAATATACAATAGCAAATTCTATGAAAACGATGAGGGCGTCAAACTGATAAACAGCTCAGATATCAGGATCGAGAACTGTACTTTTAAAGACAATAACAACTATGGCTTAACCATCGTCAATTGTTCCAATATTAGAGTGTCAAACTGCTTATCAAATAACACTAAGATAGGCCTCTTCATTGACAATAGCACACAAATAACTGTGTCTAACTACACGGCAGATTACAATGACGGAATTTGGATAAACGATACGTCTTTCTCAACATTTACTGAGCTTAAATCGTACAACAATACCTTTGGTTTCAACATAACTGGCGCTGACACAAAGGGCAATTACTTTAAGTGGTGCGAAGCAAGGAATAATACGAAGGTTGGTTTCAATATAACTGCTGTTGGCGGAGATAACACATTCTTTGGTTGTAAGGCAATTAATAACACGGTAGGTGTGAATGTTACCTCAATAAATTGGGATGCTATAACATTTTACTGGGGCATATTAGATAATAACACCTTATATAGTGCAAATGCTTCAGCAATTGCGGGTGCGCCTGCAAGAAACGTTACCTTCATTTACAACTGGTGGGGTCAAACACCACCTGCTAGAACAGGAGCTAATAAGGTAGGTGAGTTCATTAATTACACGTCATTCCTAAATGCGTCATTATCTGCTGTTGATCAAATAAGGGTTGCAGCCGGAACTCACTCTCTAGCTTTAACAGCTGCCAAAGTCAATGCCAGCATCTCTACAACTGTGCCTATCACCTTAACTGTAGCATGGTATTCTTCAAATCCGGGGACATCAAGCGTTCCATATCAAGCTGGCAGTTACGTCGACGTACATATTAACACATCATCTGGTGTAAATTGGGTGTACATAAAGTTAAACTATACAGGAGTACTTGTTAAGGTAGAACCATATCTAAAAATGTTCTGGTGGAACGGGAGAGCTTGGAAAAAATGTTCTGACAGCGGCGTTAATACCACTGCCAAATACATATGGGCCCGCATAACTTCAACAACTTCTCCGAATATAGCTCGTCTAGCTGGGACACCTTTCAGCGGAGGGGCTACCCCACCCTTTACAGGAGGATTTGCTACAACACCACCTACGATTAAGCACCAGCTAACAACATACCCCACGTATGAATCTACCTTGTTAATAGGGCTAATACTGTTACTTTTCTTGCTCTTTTCAACCACCTTGGTAAAAAAGAAGGTTTAGGAGTTTTTGTCATAACCTAGCTTCTAGCTACCAGCTAATTAACCCGACATCTGCTAAGGCATTTAAGACAGCCACGATAACCTCTCTCGCCTGCTCTATGGGGACTTCTGCTTCAACGCTAACTCTAGAAGATATGTCTTCTACTGTTGTCTCACCATTACAATAAGTCCAAATAGCGTAAACAGCTGGAGGCAAGCAATATGCATTGCCCGTCTGCTCATTTAAGACCACGTAGCCATTAGCATCAATGCCGACTTCGCGTCCATGCCTCAAAGGCTTCCTAGGTAAAGCATCAGCAACACTAACCTTACCACTAGGTTCTTCGCTCAAATTTTCACAACCTTAGCCCAAACTCTGCAAAGAAAATATTTAAAAAGCTATCTAAACAGCCCGAAAACAATACTCCACGCGAAGAAAAGGAGATGCTAATTTCCTTTGCGAAACAAATATATACCCCTTCTACCATTACTCACCTTGGCAAAAGTAAAGTAAGCTGATGTTCTGATGATGTGAAAAATCTGGTTTAAAATACTTGGTTAAGGTGGTGACAACCTTGTCAGAAATGGGTGTCAAGGATATCAGAAAAGAAGAGGAAAAACCTGAAGCCAAAACAGTAGTACAGAAGTGTCCTGAGTGTGGTAGTACGCAGTTTTATGAAGATTATGAAAGAGGAGAACTTGTTTGCGCTAATTGCGGTTTAGTTGTTAGCGAGAAGATTATAGATCGTGGTCCAGAATGGAGAGCATTTACACCAGATGAAAGAGAAAAGAGAAGTAGGGTTGGTGCACCATTATCACCTACGCTTCACGATCAAGGCTTATCAACGGTAATAGACTGGCGCAATAAGGATGCCTTAGGCAGGAAACTTGAGCCAAAGAAGAGAATTGAAATCTTAAGGTGGAGAAAATGGCAAATCAGAACGAGAGTCCACAGCTCTCTCGATAGAAACCTTGCACAAGCAATGAGCGAACTCGATAGGATAAGCTCGCAGCTCAACTTGCCAAGAAGCATTAAAGAAGAAGCTGCTGTAATCTATAGAAAAGCTGTTGAAAAAGGACTTGTAAGAGGACGTTCAATAGAATCCGTTGTCGCAGCCTCAATATACGCAGCTTGTAGAACACAGAAAATACCCAGGACTCTAGATGAAATAGCTAAGTACACGAAAGCTGGTAGAAAGGACGTTGCTAGATGCTATAGGCTACTACTACACGAGGTTAACCTGCCAATACCGATAGCAGATCCAATAGATTTCATACCGAGAATTGGAGATGCGTTAGGACTAAGTGGAGCAACACAGCATAGAGCAGCTGAAATCATTAGGCAAGCACGTAAACTTGGGACAACAGCTGGTAAAGACCCAGCTGGATTAGCTGCGGCTGCAATATACATCGCTTCGCTACTTGAAAATGAGAGAAGGACACAAAAGGAAATTGCACAAGCAGCTCAAGTGACAGAAGTCACGGTGAGAAACAGGTACAAAGAATTAATAAGAGAGCTTAACATCCAAGTATCAATGACGTAGAACCTCATTAGCCCTACTGAACGTCTCCTTTTTCTTCTGTTGTTATTCGGCGTTTAGCTAAATTACTCTATGTCTATGTTATCTATTGGGAAGCCTGACTCTGCAAGTATTTGCGCAGCTCTTTCCCTATGGTCTCCTTGAAGCTCAATCCTACCGTTTTTGCTAGTTCCTCCACATGCGAGCTTGCTCTTTAACTTAGCAGCAAGCTCCTGCAAGTTTATGTTCTTGTCGTCGAGCCCCTCGATGATGGTGACATCTCTACCCCACTTACGCTTTTCAAGACGAACCTTAATCCTTTGTTGTTCACGAACAATAGCTTCGCAGACGCATAAGTCTTTTGGAAGCCCACACCTAGGGCATATATCGCTCAAGCTTTTGAATCACCTTGTCAGCATTAAAACCTTGATAAAAAGTAGTATTTTTATTTTTCTGATAAAGCCTAAACCGTTCTTTTCAAAAGAAAAACTTATCTACATGCTAACTTAACGCAAAAGAAGCTAGAAGTGATGAGCTATGGTCCAATATGTATGCGCTAAGTGCGGTAGAATAATTGATAAAAGCGAGTTAGAAGGTTTTCCAGGAGTTAAATGTCCAAGCTGTGGCTATCGCGTCTTAATAAAAGTTAGACCTCCAATAGTTAGGGAAGTGTTGGCGCGCTAAGCCTTCCTAGCTCTATAGATTAGACACATGGTCTCATAAGCTATCTTTGCGGCTTGTATAGCAGCTAACCCGCCATCATAACCTGGGGTTACTTCAACTATATCCACACCTATAACCCTCTTATCAACGATTTCGCCCAACAAGTCTAATAACGTAGATATCGACAACCCCTCAGGTTCGGGGTTACTTACACCAGGCGCATAGGCTGGATCTAACACATCTACGTCTACGCTCACATAAACGCTGTCAAAGCCAGCCAGCTTATCCTTGATAGCCCGCGATACTTCTCTAACGCCTTTCCTGGCTATATCATGGCTTGTCACATAGAATATGCCCTTCCTATTAACGTAATCATAC
>QMQV01000021.1 GCA_003649085.1 Thermoproteota archaeon | reverse complement strand
TATCTTAGCTGCTAACGTGATATAGTAGATTACGGGGACCTCGGCTGGGCTATTTAAGACCACCATGGTTATGTTAAATGGAGATACTTGTAGGGATAGCGCTTCTCCAGCGCTTAAAGTCCACCACGGAGCATCGAAGAAAACCAGGTATATTATCAGTGCGCCAGCTATAAACCCTAGGAAGTTTACTCTAGCCACCTATTACTCACCTCCAAACTCAAACGATATTGGCACGTTGGCGTATTCAAACGATGACTGCAGCTCAACTTGGTAGAAGCTTAGCTTCAAAACGCCGTTCTTGATGTTCGCTGGAAAGCTGACAACGTATACTGTTTGGTTTGTGACGGGGTCTGTGTACGTGTAGCTATGGTAGCTTACTACGTGAGTAAAGCCATCGAATGTCCCGACCATTTTTACTGGCACGTTAGCTGTTTGTCCTGCAGGCACTTCCACGCTTGACTCCATGTAAGCGCTGCCGAGCTTAACGTTGTGTTCACTGCAGTATAGGTCAAAGGTCACGTTGGATACGGTGAGCTGAGTGTCCATCTGGTTGTCGACAACGAGGTACAGCGTCAGCTCAAAAGCGCCTGCTCCAAAATGCTCTGCTTCTACCCCTCCAATTGAAATTGAGGGTAATCCTCCTAAGCCAATGCCTTCTGGAAAAGTTGGTGTTACGTATTCGTAAACGTTCCAGTTGTAGAGATATAAGCCGTAGACTATAGGTCCGAGAGCTAAGACGAAGGATAAGATCATTAAAGCTGCTCTAAGTGCCAATAACTGCCCCCCGAGGTTGTTAGCCTAACTTAATTTGCTAGTTAGCTAAGGTTAAGGAAATAAAGCTTTTTCCTAATTATATGTGTTCTAAAACCTTTACACCAGCTTGCTCGAGGGCTTTTCTCGCTCTAGCCTCATCGTCCACCTTCACTATGACTGCGTTTAAAGCTGTGTAAGCATACTCTATGTTGACGCCAGCTTCTCCAAGCGCCTTGCTAGCCTTGTATAAGCCGTCTTCTAAGCTTATGGCTAACACGGAAGCTTCGTTTGCAGCCATGTTGGCTTCTCTAAGGGTCTTTAAAGCTTCTTCATGCCTGTCGACGACCATCCTGATAACACCGTAGCTACCTGTCTCAGCTATGCCCATAGCCTTAACCTTAATCTTTGACCCTTCTAAGACCTTCATTAGCTCAGCTAGTCTACCAGGCTTGTTTTCCAGGAAGACGCTTATCTGCTTCACCAAACCTCTCACACCTTCCTCAAGTCTATTACTCTCTGAGCTTTGCCCTCGCTTCTAGGCAAGCCTTTTGGCTCAACGAGCTCAACTTCAGCTCTAACAGCTAAGGCTTCGCGAAGCTCTTCTTCAACTTTCTGCTGCAGCTTCATTAGGTCTGATAGCTTGTCGCTTACATAGCTTGAAGCTACTTCAACTCTAACCTTGAGCTTGTCGAGAGGTCCGTCCCTATCGACAATTATCTGATAATGCCCAGCTAAGCCGTCTATTCGAGACAAAACCTCTTCAACTTGGCTTGGGAAAACAGCTACGCCTCTCACTTTTATCATGTCGTCGGTCCTGCCTCTAATCCTCATAATTCTAGGATGTTCTAGACCGCAGCTACAAGGCTCTTCTTCTAAGATCGATATATCCCTGCTTCTATAGCGTATTAGGGGCAAGGCTTCTTTCGTTAACGTCGTGAAAACAAGTTCTCCTTCCTCTCCTGGTTCAAGGGCTTCTCCTGTCTTAGGGTCTATTACCTCAACTATGAAGTGATCACACCAGACGTGTAAACCATTGCGCTCAACACACTCTATGGCAACTCCAGGACCATATAGCTCTGACATCCCGTATATATCGTGAGCTCTGAGGTCAAGCTCCTCTTCGATTCTCTTCCTAGTTCCTTCAGACCAAGGTTCTGCCCCGAAAATCCCTAAGTTTAGGTTAAGGTCTCTTCCCGGGTCAACGCCTTCTTCTCTAGCTACTTCAGCTATGTAGAGGGCATAGGATGGTGTACAACATAGCACAGTTGCCTTTAGGTCTTTCATAAGCTTAATCTGCCTCTTAGTATTGCCTACGCTTGCTGGTATGACTTTAGCTCCTAGTTTTTCAGCACCGTAGTGTAGTCCAAGCCCTCCCGTGAAAAGCCCATAGCCGTACGCCACTTGGACAACATCTTCTTGCGAAGCTCCTGCTACAGCTAAGCATCTCGCGTTTAGCTCAGCCCACCTCTCAATATCTCCTTGGGTATAAGCCATTATTGTAGGCAAGCCCGTCGTGCCTGAAGAAGCGTGTATTCTAACGACTTCTCGTTGTGATACAGCTAACAAGCCTAGTGGGTAGTTTGCTCTTAAATCGTCTTTTACAGTGAAAAACTTCTTTTTCTGAAGGTCTTCAACACTTTTAACATCGTCTGGCGTTAAGCCAACTTCTTTGAGCTTCTTATGGTAAAACGGGACTTTTTCATAAACTCTTCTTATCAAAGCTCTTAAGAGCTTGCTTTGAAGTTCCTTTATCTCGCTTAGCTTCATTTTAGCTGTTGGAGGCAGCTCGTAAGCCAAGACTTCGCTACCTCGTCTACGCTACCATACACAGATTCTAAGCGCTAAAATGTTTTTGGCTAAAGCTATTTGACCAAGCTATGGGGGGTAAGCTAAAAATAGCTTAAAGGAGTATATTACTATTGGCGATGAGGAGGTCCTCGATCTCAGAGAGCATATGACGAAGCGTTCACCCCTCTGAGCCAACAGCTTAGTCTAAGGCGGGAGGCTTGTGAAAGTCTTACTGGTTAATCCCCCTACTACGGCGGATATCGAGACAGCTAGGGTTATCGGCCTTAAAGCGCCCCCGCTGGGCTTAGCTTATTTAGCAGCTGTATTGGAGAAAAATGGCTATGACGTGAAGATCTTAGATGCCCCCGTCTTAGACTATACCTTTGAAGACGTGAAGAGAGAGGTTAGAAGTTACGATCCAGATGTCGTAGGCGTAACTTCTACAACGCCCACAATATACGATGCGATTAGGACCGTAAACGCAGCTAAGGAGGCTAAACCTGAAGTTTTCACGATAATAGGTGGGCCGCATCCAACTTTTATGCCTGAAGAGACTCTTTCCATGTCTCCTAAGCTTGACGCTGTAGCTATTGGAGAAGGGGAAATGACGCTGCTCGAGCTCGTAAAATCGCTTGAGAACAACCAACCTATTGAAGATGTTAAAGGCTTAGCTTTTAGAAAAGGCGATGAAATACGCTTTACGCCTAAAAGACCTTTTATTGAAGACCTTGATTCGCTGCCTTTTCCAGCTAGACATCTATTGCCAATGGAAAGGTATATGGTGTTTGGTAAGCAAACGCTACTGGCAAACATAATGTCTAGTAGAGGATGTCCATATAACTGCATTTTCTGCTCAAGCTCATTGATGTTTGGTAAGAAGTTTAGAGGGAGAAGTCCTGGAAACGTTGTGGATGAGATTGAAGAGTTAGTTGATAAGTACAAGGTTAAGCATATAGAATTTGCTGACGACAACTTCACGTTTGACCAGAAGAGGGCTATTAACATCGCTAAGGAAATCTTGAGGAGAGGCCTAAACATAGCCTTTGCTTGCGGCGCAAGAGTAGATAACTTGTCACGTGAGCTTCTCTATTGGCTTAAAAAAGCTGGCTGCAACATGATTTACGTAGGCATAGAATCTGGCGTGCAGCGCGTCTTAAACGCTCTTAGAAAGGGCATTAAGATCGAGCAAATAGTTAAAGCTGTTAAGATGATTAAGGAGGTCGGCATCGAGGTTACGGGCTCCTTTGTCATAGGAGCTCCTGGAGAAACTAGGGAGGACGTTAAGCAGACCATTAAGTTCGCTAAAAAGCTTGACTTAGACTTCGCCCAGTTTACCGTAATAACGCCGTATCCTGGGACATACATTTACGAATACGCTAAGAGAGAGGGGTTGTTGCTTACCAATGATTGGAGCAAGTACACTACGGTCAAGCCTGTTATGAGGACTAAGGAGCTTAGCGCCGAAGAGCTTGAAAGGCTTGTAGCTGAAGCGTATAGGAGCTTCTATCTAAGGCTTGGCTTTATCTACAAGCAAATTAGGAAGGGCAGGCTACCTCTCATCATGTTAGTTTTAAAAAACTACTTGATACCTAGTAAGCGGGCGAAGAAGATTTAGATTAGCTAAGCTCTCTTCCAATGCTCGCGGAGAGGTAAGGGGATGAGCTTAGATAAGAGGGTTAGCCGATACCATCAGCTTTTAAACAAGTATAAGGGGTTAATCATCGTCAACCCGCTCATGACAGGTGGGAAGCTCCCAGATAACGTGGCTGAAAAGCTTCTTGAAGAAGGGTGGCTTGAAGTCGGCTACTCGCTATGCTATGATTGCATTGAAGGTAGATCAGATACGCTCGGTTTTCCTCCTGTTAAGAGCTTTTTACATGATGTTGCTGAGTTTTTCGGCGGAGAAACGGCTGAGCACACGTTTGGCTGTAGAGCTGCGCAGTTTGCTGTCTTCAAAGCCATCTCGATGAAAGCTGAGGAAGGGGGCTTCGCGAAGGTAGCTGTCGTAGACTCTTTATGCCACTATACTACGGTTGTAGCAGCTGAGCTTTGCGGCGTGAGCTTAGTTGAAGTACCTAATACTGGCTATCCTGAGTTTAAAGTTCAAGTCGAGAAATATGCTGAGAAAATTGAGGAGGTTAAGAGCAAATTCGGCAAGCCTCCAGCTTTAGTGGTTTTAACGCACGTCGACCCATACTACGGTAACTTAGCTAATGCCGAGGAAGTAGGAAGAATAGCTGAAAGCTACGGCATACCGTTTATGGTAAACGCAGCTTACACGGCTGGCGTTATGCCAGTTAACATGAAGGCTATGAAAGCCAACTTCTTGACGATATCAGCTCACAAGTCCATGGCCTCCTTAGCTCCATTAGGCTTCCTCGTTATAAGAGGATACTCAGGTGATGTGCTTAAAAGCGTCTCAACAGCTCTTGAGTGGAGCAAGAGGAGTTTCCCAAACAAAATGGTTAACCTCTTTGGCTGTAGCATAGGGGGGCTTCCGCTGATTTCAGCTATGCACGCTTTCCCCTATGTTGTTGAGAGGGTGAAGAAATGGCATGAGGAGCTCGAGAAGGTTAGGTGGTTTATTGAGGAAATGGAGAAGATTGATGGCATTAAACAGCTTGGTGAAAAACCTCATAACCATCACTTAACGCATTTTGAGACCCCGATTTTATGGGAGATCTCGAAGAGACATAAGAGGAAGGGCTTTTTCTTAGCTGAAGAGCTTGAGAAAAGAGGTATTATAGGGGTTCAGAGGGGGCTCACAAAGCATATTAAGATCTCGGTTTATGGCTTATCATGGGATGAGATTAAGAGGGTTAGGGATGTATTCTACGAAATAATCGACAGGTATACAAGGGAGTTCAATATCAGGGATGTTGGCGTTGAAGTTAAAGAAAGAGGATGAAGCTTAATAGAACCTGCCCATCTTCAATATCTTTCCATCTGCAACGCTTACCACGACTCTAAAGCCCCTTAAAGCATCAGTCCTCCCTTCCACCGACAAAACGTCTACAACAGGTCCTCCAGGATAGAGCAAGTATTTGCCCTTGGACACGCCCCCTGGAGCTATTGGCTTAATCTTCTCATTGCCTTCGAAAAAACACTTAATGACATCCGTTGGCTCCGAAACTCCCTCCTTGTAGACAACCAGGTTCCAACCTTCCTTAGCTAGCTTAATGCCTGTTTCCTTATCTTCAAAGAATATTTCAGCTTGCACGCTCATAGATTGCACCTCAAAGCTTTTCTTAGCTCTAATCTTAAGCTACTTGGGAGAATAAAAGCTTAAGCTTCGCAGAAATACTACCGCTTAGCTGTGAAACAGATATGCTGGCTAGAGATGACGCGTATAAACTCTTAACTTCTAAGCTTAAGCGTGAGAACATGGTTAAGCACTGTTTAGCTGTTGAAGCGATAATGAGGGAGTTCGCGTCAAGGTTTAATGGCGATCGAGAGCTTTGGGGGCTAACTGGGCTTTTACACGACATAGACTTTGACGAGACTTTTAATGACCCTAAGCGCCACGGCGTTTTAGCTGCTGAGTATCTTAAGGGCTTGTTACCTGAAGAGGCTTTAAGGGCGATAATCTCGCATAACTTCGAAAATACGGGTGTAAAGCCTGAAAGCGTTATGGAGAAAGCGCTTATAGTAGCTGATGCGCTATCTGGGCTTATAGTAGCTTGTGCGCTCGTTATGCCTCATAAAAAGCTATCTGAAGTTAAGGTTGAGACTATCGAGAAGAAGTTTAAGGCAAAAGACTTCGCTAGAGGGGTTAGCCGTGAGAGAATTTCGCTGTGTAAAGAGATAGGCTTGAGTGAGCGAGAGGCTTTTGAGATAGGTTTGCAAGCTATGTTGAGGATAGCTGACAAGCTTGGGCTTTAAATCTCGTTTATCAAATCTCTCGTAGCCAACTCTACAGCTTGATAACTCGTATACTTAGGTCTCCAGCCTAGCCGCTTTATCCTTGATATATCTAATTGCATCACCTTAACGTCTCCAGCCCACCCTCTTCCACCATGAACTCCTCCTGTAAAGTGAAGCTTCACGTCACTTAAGCCCATTTCCCTAACCACTACCTCCGCTATAGTCTTAGCATCAACCCTGTCTTCGGAGCCGACGTTGTAAATTGAAACCCTATCGCTAGCCTTCTCTAACAACAGTAAGAGAGCTTCTACGCAATCAGTTATGTAAAAGTATGACTTGGACTGCGTCCCATCACCTAGTATCTCAAGCTTCTTCGGGTCTCTTCGAAGCTTCTTTATGAAATCGTATATCACTCCATGTCTAGACCTCGATCCTATGACGTTTGCTAGCCTAGCTATTATGGCTTGAAAGCCGTAAATGTTTGCATAAGCTGTTATTAAGGCTTCACAAGCCAGCTTCGACGCACCATATACTGATATGGGGGTCATAGGCGAGTAGTCTTCAGGTGTCGGTATTTTCTCGGCTTCGCCGTAGACTGTAGATGATGAAGTGAAGAGCAGTTTTTTGATGCCTCCATGTTTTCTCAGGCTTTCAAGGACATTAAACGTAGCAAGCACATTTTGCTTAAAATGCACATCAGGAGATACGCTGCTAATCCGCACTTCGGGGTTTGCTGCTAAGTGTAAGACTATGTCGCATTCGTTCATAATTTTGGGGTCTATTTCGTTTTTCGATAAGTCTTGCTTGATGAACTTAAACTCCTTAGCGTTAAGCCACTTGCTAATGTTATTTAAGGACCCGCTACTTAAGTCATCCACGACGACTACAGAATCGCCTCTTTCCATTAATGCGTCAACTAAATGGCTGCCTATGAAGCCTGCTCCCCCAGTTACTAGGTATCGCATTGCTACGCTGCCTCAGCAATCGTAATAGTGTTTGAGCAAACACTTAGATTATAGATTAACTCAATAGTAGTGTTAAGTGTAGGTATTTAGCAGAAAAACTTAACTGAGAATTTTGAGGCAAATGAACGACGCTGATGCCGTAAGTAAAGCTGGCTTAGCTGGCAGGATAGGTCTAAGAGAGAAAGTTCATTAAGGTGTCTATACCTGGGCTGTTGGTTGCGACCGAGTTAGGCTTAGGTAATCTCATTAATGCTGCTAGAAGAAGCATAGATTATGAGCCTCAGATACCCTAGGGGTCATCACCAATCTGATGGCATAACTCTCCTCATCGGCTAAGTGAAAAGTTGGCGAGCTAGCTTTAAAACGTTAACCTACACGTATGGAAGGATTCGCTAAAGTCTTGAAGGTGTTTAGGAAGGCTTTTAAATACCTCATAGCCTCTCCTTACGGTGTTTAAGTTGGTGAACTGAGTTGTGGTTTGAGCACTTAGCACTTAATGTGTTGCCATGGTTTACCGCAATAATCTTAGTATTAGGCTTGATTGCTAGGTTTTGGCGAATTAAGAAGCTTAAGTGGGAAGTAGAGGAGCAAGAAGTTCGCGGCAGCCCTCTTAAGGGAGCTTTTTCAGCGATCACCTTAGAGCTACTGCCGTGGATTGAGCTGCCAGCTAAACGAGGCCCCATACATTATTCAATTGGGCTTTTAATGCACATATCGATAATAGCTCTCTTGATCATCTACTATACCCCGCTGGCGGCTTTATTGGGTTTAGAACAGCTTGCGCTACAGGCTTCCATCTACTTATCAGCTTTAGCGCTAGTGACCTCTACGATTTTATTGATTAGGAGAGTTCACGGCTTAGTTGTAAAAAACGCTGTTGGGGTGTTAACAGATAAACAAGACGTATTCGACCTCGTATTGGTTTTATTCTTGTCAGCTTCATGGCTTAACATGTCTCTAGCGTTTTCAACGCTTAACTTCGCGATAAACGCGTTGATTTTGCAGGTGATGTTGATTTACACGCCTTTTAGCAAGTTCATACACCCAATCATGTTCTTCGCCTTGAGGCTTTACACAGGCTACCAACGCGGTTTAAGAGGTGAGATTAGGTGAGCGTACCTAACGTGGAGTTCACAGCTAAAGAAGCTCTGATGCTAGAGGCCTGTGTAAAGTGTGCCGCTTGCGTAAAGTCCTGTCCAGTTTATAGGATTACACACGATCCAAAGTGCACGCCACCGTATAGGTCTAAGGTGTTGCGAAAAGTGTATCAAAGCCAGCACGGCTTTCCATACAAGCGCGATAAGCCTAGGGTGGAGGAGCTAGCAGAGGACTTTGAAGAGGTCTTTAAGTGTACTCTATGTGGCATATGCACAATAGGGTGTACCTTTCAGATACAGATGAGAGAGACTTTATTTGATAAGCTTAGAGCACTTTATGAAAAGCTTGGGTTAACGAAGGGAGGTATTAAGCAGACACTTGACAGCATAAGGGAGTTTAAGAACCCGTTTAGCTTGGAGAAGGATTTAAGGGTTATGTGGATAAGCGATGCCGAAAGCTACGAAGTACAAGTGCCTGTTAAGCAAAAGGCTAAGATCTTATACTTTGTAGGCTGCACATCAGCTTTGAAAGGAGCTTTAAGCATGATACCGATAGGAGCTGCAAAGGTGTTGAATACCATAGGAGAGCCTTGGACGGTGTTAGGAGAAGAAGAGGTTTGCTGCGGTAATCCAGCGTTAGCAGCTGGCGGTGAAGAAGTTGCTAGGGAGCTTGCTGAGGAAAACGTTAGGTTAGCTGAACAGCTTGGAGTTGAAGTAGTCGTCATGACTTGCCCAGGCTGTTTTAGGACGTGGATGTGGGAGTTCCCAAAGCTCCTCAAGAGAAAACTGCCGTTTAAGATAATACACCTCACGGAACTCGTGTTAAACCACGTTAAGTCAGGGAGTCTTAGGTTAAAGCAAGTGGTGAACGAGGTTGTTACATATCATGACCCATGTGAGCTAGGTAGGCTTAGCGGGATAATAGAAGAGCCTAGGGAGATCTTGAAGTTCGTGACGAAGGGCTTAAGGGAGCCTAAGGAGTCTAAGAGTGAGGGCTTATGTTGTGGTGGTGGAGGCTTGCTAAACTTGGTAGATAAAGAGGCTTGGAGCAACCTAAGCGTATTTAGGCTTAAGCAGTTAATCGAGACGGGAGCTAGGAAAGTTTTCTCATCTTGCCCAAGCTGTAAGAACACGTTGATGAGCGCGGTGGAAGCTCTCGGAGTTGACGTGGAGATCATTGACTTAGCTGAAGTGTTAGGAGATGCCGTAGAAAAAGCTTAGAGAACTTCAAGCCTCTCCTTAACTTTCAATAAGGCAGCGACCAAGTCTTCTAGCTTGACTCCTGCAAAAGCAGCTTTGCTGCTCTTAAAGAACTCATTGACACGCTTTTCAATGTCTTCTTGCACGAGCCTACAGCCCTTTAAATACTCTTCAAGCTCCTTAACGCTCTCAACTGGCTGTGCGAAAAAGTCGCCTGTTATCATGACGTTCGACAAGGTCCCATCAACGACCTCGGCTAACACCCTTATCATCTTCAATGCTTTGTAGTCAGCTTGAATAATATAGTGCCCCTCTCTTATCTTCACTTTACGCGCTTTAAAGCTCTCCATAAGCTCCTTATGTTCTAAGTTTATGGAGTAAAGCCAGTCTTTAGATTGAAACAGCTTTTCAAGCTCAACAAGCTTTTGCCTCTCAAGATCGGTTAAAGAGCCTTGCACAAGCTTAATGCCTAAAACTTCTTCGAAACACGTGATGAGCTTTTCGATGACTTCGCCTCTATCAGGGACATAGCCGAGCTCTCTTTTAAGCGAAGTGACCCACTCCTTCATGTCTTTAACAACCTTATCTCTAAACTTCTCAGATGGCACTTTAAGCACCTTAGCCATAGGCTCTGGGTCAAAGTCTAAGATCACGTTGCCGACGAGCACCATCGCGTCGTGTAGGAGAGCCGCTCCATTACCAGACGCCTTCCTTCCACTTATTACCACATCGTTGATAGGCTTATAGTCAGCTGGCAAACCATAGCTGCGGTAAAATTTTGCAACTGCCCTCAAGAAAACTTCATAGAACTTTTCTATAGGCTGCTTGGCTAACCCGTGGTCTCTATGCACTACGATATGGTAAAACTGCTGCCCAGGATCAAGATATGTAGTTCCACCGCCAACTTGTCTCCTAACAACCTTAAGGTTAAGCTGTTCACATGCCTGGAGATCAAGCTCAAACTCGGCACATTGATGAACTCCTATGCATACGTAAGGTTCGCTTGGGTAGCATAGCTCAATCGTGTTTGGAGCAGCTTTTGAACTGACAGCTAACGCTATGGCTTCGTAAACTGCATGTATTGAATATGGGCTTAAGGCGCCTAAGTTAACTAAACGCCACTCCTCCATTGCGAAATACCGCCCTCCTAAAAAACAGGTCTATTTTGTTGGGAAACCAGGCTTAAAAACAGGAGGCTTCTTCAGCTTAGACTTGATCTTGAAGAAAATCCACCCTATAAATACTACTAGCGCTCCAACACCCATGCCTATTGAGAAAGCCCTTGACATCACAGCATATGGAGACTCTCTGACAAAGACTAAGCATGCATCAGTGGAAGAAGCTCCTCTGTCATCGGTGACGCTTAACAACACCATATATGTCCCGGGGACTTTGTATATGTGGGATACGTTGATGCCCTCAACTTTAGAAGTGTTATCTCCAAAATCCCACACGTACTTCACAATTTCTCCATCTGGGTCGTAGCTTCCAACAGCTGTAAACTTAACCGCAAGATCTGTGTAAGCCCACCCAGTTTTAGCGAGCCCTTCACTTCCAATAACCCAGGCATTAGCAACAGGTGGCTGATTTTCATCAGCTGTAGACGCGTATGCTACTGTAGGAAGCAATAGTAAGAAGGCTAAGAGCAGCGTAAGTAGACATCTTGGAGGCTTTTTGTACACGAGCATTTAAATACACATGCCCTTTAATAAACTAAGCTTCTTTTCACGAAATTGAACCATAAAAAGAGGAGAAAGGTGAAAACTTGTCTTCTAGACGACGCCAGCTAATCTGCCGACGAACATCGCAAATGCCCAGAACCAGAACCCGAACGCAATTATGAACAATGGCCAACGCCAGTAAGCGGGACCGAGATCCTTGTAGAGCTCCTTGGGTATCAACTTCTTGTACATCCACGGAACCGTAATGACTGATGACCACTGCACAGCTAGCTGTATGCTAGCTCCAATGGCTAATACCCTTAACGTGGGCATCCTCGTCCAGATGATGATTAAGCCCCAGATGAAGAATATGAAGAACACTAAGTAGTACCAGAACCTAATGCTGGGCTTCTTCTCCCTTAGACCTGGCGTGAAGCACCAAATGCTGTCAGCCCACATTCTAGCGCCGCCTTCTAGAATTGAGATGTGCGTGCTCCATAGCACCATGGCAGCCATGATCATGAACATCCACCAGCCAGCTGGACCCATCCAGAGCTGGAACATCCTTGCCTCGCCAAGTGGACCGGTGATGTGCTTAGTGGGCATGCCTATTGGGTTGAACGTCGGTAGCGTTCCAGTTACAAAGTCTTTGTTAAGTGGGTTCCAGAAGTCTCCAAGTTCAGCATATACTTGCTGATACAACGCCCTAACTTGATCGGTCATGTATGGGTAGTAGAAGATCGCGCCTGCGATGAAGGTGAACAGTATTAGCGTAGCAGCATCAAGGACATACCATATCAAGAAGTTCTCCTTCCACTCGTAGTTGAAAATCCACTTCTTGAGCCTACTAATGTTCTCTGGGGTGGGCTCTGGCCAGAAGCCTACGTCTGATACCGTCTCTAACTTGCCTCTTATACCAGCGATTCTGCCAATGTACTGTCCCATACCCCAGCCCTTGTCCCTAGCCCAGTATGAGTAGTAGACATTGTAGATACCGCCAGCACCCGCATAGGCGATGCCAGCTCCTAGCAACACGTAGTCAACCTTCTCCCACGGTATTAGCCCAGCACCGCCGCCAAACAAGCCCCAGATGTACGTGCCAACTAAAGCACGCGTGTCAACGGTCACATACTGGCCTGTGTGGATGAAGTAATAGCCACCGGCAGCTAATTCAGCATACCAATCTGGATGTAGCTCAATAATCTTATCAACTAGGTGTGCTTTGCTTGGATGAACCAATAGCTCTATCTCAATAGGCGGCATTGCAGCTATTAGGTAGATGGCTGATACGATTAACGTTACCGTGAACCATATGGACACTATCATCATTATCTTCTCAAATGGCTCTCGGACAATCTTACCAGCTAGTATTACGATCAGGCAGAAGATGAAGCCCAAAGTCCTCCAGGCGACGGGGTCACCCCAGCCGCCGAACATCAGCCACATCGCGTCACCAGCGCCCATACCCCAGCCAGGCCATATGAAGCCCCAAGTGCCTATTAACAGGAACCAAGGCACCCAGAACTTGGGGCCTGGCGGCATCCTAGCCATACCTTGGATGTAGCTTTCACCTGTGATCACAGTCCACCTTACTAGCTCAGTGTTCCAGAAGAACTGCAGCGTCACACCTAGTAACATTGCCCATAGGAGGATGTAGCCGAACTGCATGGTCATCGTAGGCCACATCAATAGCTCGCCGCTGCCAATTGATAGGCCGACTAAGATCCAGCCAGGGCCCATTATCTCCATGACGCCCTTGGGTGATGGAACTTCCTTAGCAGGTTTTAGCGGTGGAAGCGCTCCATAATAAGGCTTGATCTCCTTAGCAGCTTCTCCCATTTAAAAACCACCAAGACTAATAGAGAGTTTAATATACAGGTTATAAATAGCCTTCTCTGTGTCTGCCGATAACTTTATAAGCGAGCGTCGAGAGCTAAGCGGACTCCCATTAATTTCAAAGAGGACTAGAGATGTAGTTGAAGGGCTTAAGAGCAGGGGCTATAAGGTAGCCGTCCTCGGACCTACTAGAGCTTTCTACGGCGAGGTGAAGAAGGGGCTCTTAAATAAGATCGAGGGTCTTGTCGTGCCGGTCTCGGACGCTGTTTACACAAACGTGTTAAACTTCGTTGACAGCGGCGACTACCAGAGAGGTAGGGTTGAAGGGTTATTGAAGGATAACTACGCGTATCTATTAGCTTATAGCACAGATGATGGTAGACGGCTCGCTTTGGTCTACTCGATATACTTCTCAGCTGAAGACTATCACAAGCTTGAGGAGAGGAGAGGCGGACTTAACCTTTTCATAGCTTCAACAGATAAGGGAAACTACTTTGCTGTTAGGATTAGGGATGTCGAGTGGAAACACGTTATTAAGAGGAATACCTTGCTTGACGCTTTGAGAGAAAAGGAGAGGTTTTAAGATTCTCTCTTGCCGAAAATAGACCCTGTTTCTTCAGCTGTTTCGACAAGCTGCTTTATTGGCGGCGGTATGTAGCCTTGTTGAACAAGCTTGCCTCTAAGGTTTTTAACCATCTCCGATTGATGCAGCTCCATTGGGCACACTTGCGTGCATAGCCCACACTGCAGACATTGATAAGCTATTTTAGCTGCTTCTTCTGGACCAGCTGTGTAATATGTCCATATAGCTCCTATAGCTGCGAAATATCTGTGTCCGAAGGCTGCTCCAACGTTTTGATATACCGGACATGAGTTATAGCAGCTGCCACACCTTATGCAGTAGAAGGCTTCGTATAGTACTGGGTCGTTTGCCATAGCTGACCTGCCGTTGTCAACTATGACCACGTGAAGCTCTAATGGACCGTGAACTCCCAGCACTGTTGTGAGCTCTATGTCAGCTGTCCTGCTGGGACCTGTTATTAGTGATATGTAGGAGGTTACCATTTGCCCTGTGCCGTACGGTGGCAATACCATGGATATGGCGAAGCCGTCCTCAACCGTCCTAACTATCTTCTCTATCCCAGCTACGACGATGTGCACTGGTGGGGCGTTTGTCACGAACCTCGCGTTGCCTTCGTTGGTCACTATGAATATTGTGCCTGTTTCAGCTGCTATCGCGTTTGCTCCGCTTATGCCCACATCTGCCTCCATGAAGTCTTTCCTCAACATTTTCCTAGCAGCTCTCGTAAGCGCTGTGGCGTCTGCTGGCAAGTGTTCTCCCATGTGGCTTGAGAAGAGTTCGGCGATCCTCTCCTTTGATAGGTGTACTGCTGGTACGACGTTGTGGGATGGTCTTTCCTTTCTAAGCTGTATTATCCTCTCGCCTAGGTCTGTCTCTATGACGATGTTGTTGAGGCGTTCGAGGTATTCGTTTAAGTCCAGCTCCTCCGTTGTCATCGACTTGGACTTTATAACCTTCTTGTTTGAGCCTACGATATCCCCTATTATCTTCAAGGCTTCTTGCTTTGTCTTCGCGAAGTAAAAGTATCCTCCTAAGCTCTCAATGGACTCCTTTAACTGCTTAAGCAGCTCTTCTCTATGCTCTCTAGCCCAGGCTTTAGCTTCTTGAGCTTTTTTACGGTATGAAGCTAAGTATGGCAGCTTCTTAAGCACGTGATCTCTATTTTCAGCGAAAACCTGCGATGCTTTTCTTAAAGCTGCTTTAAGCTCCTCATCTTGTAAGTTAGCTATTACGCGTTCAAACGATACGTCATACCAGTAGTATTGCGATTCAGCCATCTTTACGTCACCTCATCTAGCACTTCAAGCACGTCACGGCACTTAATGGGCAGGTCTTCGGCTAAGGCTGTCGACGAAATCCTATACTCGCATGTCGCGCAAGCAGACAGCAAGGTATCAGCTCCTGTCTCCATAGCTTCCTCAAGCTTTAGACGAGATATCTCGGTTGATAGAGGCGGGTAGGCAAACCAAACGCCTCCACCGCCGCCGCAGCATCTACAAAGGTTTCTTGAGTTCTTTAATTCGACGATCTTGAGACCTGTAGCTTCTACTATTTTTCTAGGGGTTTCGTAGACCCCTAAGCCTCTGCCTAAATCGCATGGATCATGGTATGTCACAAAGCCTTCAAGCTTCCTCTTTATCTTCAACTTGCCGCTGCTTAAGAAGTCGTGGAATAGCTCCGTAGCGTGCATGAACTTTACGTTAGGTAGATCGTTGGAATACCATTCTTTGAAAACTCTTGTACAGGTTGGGCATCCGGAGATTACTAAGTCTACGCCAGCTCTGTTTATCAGGTCTACGACCTTGTGCTTGAAGTTTTTAAAGAGCTCTACGCTGCCGCTAACTACTATAGCTGGTGCTCCACAACATGCTCGTTCATCTAGTACTACGTAGTTAACACCTGCTTTTGAAAGAAGCGAAGTTATCGCTTGAGCAAGCTCCGGTTTACGCTCTCTAGTGACACAGCCTCTCCAATACCCTATTTTCGACGACACTACTTAACCCTCGGTTTTTAAACGTGGTTTGATGAACTATTTAACGTTAGCTTTTGAAACAACAGCTTGTGGAGGAGGTTTTCGGCTTTTATACTCTTCCGAAAAGGCAAAATACATTGTTTTTCAGCTTTTAAGCCGGGGCTTAACTTGGATCAGCACGAACTGGCTTCAAAGCTTGTTGAGCTCCTCGGAGAGGATAAGGTGCTGGCTCAAGAGGAGGACCTCTACGTCTACGGCTTTGACGCTACCCAGACTTTTAGGGGTAAGCCGTGGGCTGTCATAAGGCCAACTTGCACGGAAGATGTCGTCAAGGTGCTCGCCTTCGCAGATCAACACGTTATACCTGTCGTGCCTAGGGGAGGAGGTAGTAGTTTAACGGGAGCCGTCGTGCCGATAAGAGGGGGCATCGTATTAGACATGACCGCTATGAGGAGTATAAGGGTTGATGTGGAGAACGGGGTTGTTGAAGCTGAAGCTGGGGCTACGATAGATCAAATTGATAAGGAATGTCGTAAATATGGCTTTTTCTTTCCACCAGATCCAGCAAGCTCTGAAGTTGCTACCTTAGGTGGTGCGCTAGCTGGAAACTCTGGCGGCATGAGGGGAGCTAGGTATGGCACTATGAGAAACTGGGTTTTAGCCATCGAGGTTGTTTTACCTGGTGGTAAAGCGCTTTGGCTTGGCTCTCCCACGTATAAGTGGAGAGGCACATATGACTTAATGGGGCTATTTGTTGGAAGTGAGGGCACGTTAGGTGTTATTACGAGAGCTGTATTGAAGATAGCTCCTTTACCTGAACGAATAGCTAGGATCTTGGCGCTCTTCAACGACGTTGAAGCCGCTGCAAAAGCGATTTACGAGGTGCGTAGGAGGGGTCTTAACCCGCTTATCTTGGAGTTTCTAGATAGAGACTCTATACTCATGGTCGATGAAACCTACAAGTTAGGCTTACCTAAAGCTGAGGCTGCTGTGCTAGTCGATGTGGATGGTCCATCTGAAGCTATTGACCGCTTAGCGAGGCAAGTTGTTGAGCTAATGAAAGAAGCTGGCGCTTTTAAAGTAGACTTAGCTACTGACCAAGAGGCTATGGACAAGCTTTACACAGCTCGTAGAGAAGCCTATTCTTCAGTTACCCGCAAATACCCTGTAGTGATCATAGAGGACATCGTTGTGCCGCTATCTAAGCTGGCTGACGCTGTTAGAATGCTTGAGGAGGTTAAGAAAAAGTATGGTTTGACAATAATAACCTTTGGCCATGCAGGAGATGGAAACTTACATCCCAATATATGCATAGACCCATCTAATAAGGAAGAAGTTGACAAAGCCGAGAAAGCCTTCTATGAGATAGCTAAAATAGCGTTAAAGCTTGGTGGCGCTGTTTCAGCTGAGCATGGTATTGGCCTTCAGAAAGTTGAACTCTTAAAAATGGAGCTAGAGCACAGGAAAAGCCTTGAAGCTATGGAGTACATGAAGGCTATTAAGAGGATCTTTGACCCCAAGGGGATTATGAACCCCGGCAAATTCGGCTTATAAGGAGGGTTTTTGATGAGCGAGATTCTGCAAGCCTGGAGAAAAGATTTAGAGTTTTGTAAGCGATGCGGGCTTTGCATGCCTATATGCCCAACTGGCATAGCTAATGACTGGTATCAGAGCAAAACGCCTAGGGGTAGGATGCTGTTACTGTATGGGCTTGTTAACAGCGAGCTGAAGCCAACCAAGACTTTAGCTGAGAGATTACATACCTGTACACTATGTGGGTATTGTGCTGTTAAATGCCCTTCAGGTCTTAAGCTAGATGAGATATTCATAGATGCTAGAAGAGCTTTACACTCAATGGGTATTAAGCTTCCACATTTAGAGGAAGTCTCTCGAAGAATAAAGGAATCCGGCAACCCGTATGATATGCCAGCTGAGGAAAGGTTTATGTGGCTCGACTATGGCGATGAAAAGCCAGTCTTCGAAGGTAAGGCTGGTTTATGGGTTGGCTGCACCCTATCATATAGAAGGCCTGAAACTGCTGCTAACGTATACTCGTTATTGAGGAAGCTTATGAACGTAGCTTTGGTTAAGGAAGAGACTTGTTGCGGAGCGCCGTTTTACTTAGCTGGCGACCTTAATGGGCTTGAGGAGCAGCTATTGAAAGCTATTAAAGTTGTTGAAAGGTTGGGTTATGAACTTTTGATAACGCCTTGTCCAAGCTGTGCCAGGGCTTTTACAGAGTATGCTGAGAAGCTGGGATTAGATAGGGGCTTTGACGTGGAGTATCTGCCAGTTTTCCTTTACAAGCTTTTAAATGAAGGCAAGGTCCCAGAACTTAGCTTAAACGGGCTTAAGGTAGCATATCACGATCCATGTGAAGCTGGCAGGCACATGAATATCTTTGACGAGCCTAGAGCTGTTATTAAAGCTGTCAAAGGTATTGAGCTTCTCGAGATGAACGGTAACAGGCTTTTTAGCAATTGCTGCGGTGGAGGAGGGCTTTACATCGCATTGGATAGCGCTAAAGCAGTAGCAATAGCTGAGAGGAGGCTTAAAGATCTGCCGAGAGACGTTAACGCGCTTGTGACTGCTTGTCCAAGCTGTGAAGTCAACCTGAGCATTGCTGTCGCAAACGTAGGTATTGAACTCGAAGTGCTAGATGTAGCTGAAGTTTGGCATAGGGCATTGAGTAGGCTTAAGTCTTAAACAAAAGGGAAATATAGGAAGCGTTAGCTTCACCGTTTAGCACTGGAGGATTTTCTAAAATGGCTGTCATAGAGGGATTTAACATACCTGAAGAACTGTTTTACTGGCTTCCTGGACCTAGAAAGGGGCATACGTGGGCTCAAATACTCCCTGATGGAAGGGTTAAGGTCGGTCTTGATGATGTAGGGCAGGCTATGGCTGGTAAGCTGATATTCTTCAGGCCTAAGCCTAAAGGCACAGCTGTTGAGCAAGGCAAGCCCTTTGGCACGATAGAAACCGCTAAGTGGGTTGGCCCTCTCGAAAGCCCCGTATCAGGGACCATCGCTGAAATTAACGATGCTGCTAGGAAGAAACCTTCATTAATAAACTCCGATCCCTACGGCGAGGGCTGGCTTGTGATAATACAGCCAAATAAGCTTGAAGAAGAAAAGCAGAAGTTGCTTACAGGGTCAGCTGCTGTTGAAGCTGAAAAGCAGGAAATTGAAAGAGAGAAGCTGAAGAAGTAGCATTCTTCCATTCTCTTTTTGTAAATTTGTAAAAAAGGAAAAGTTAGGGGTTATAGCTTCCCCTTTTCAGCTAAGGCATTTACTAGGAAGTGCCTCACGTATATTACCATATCGGCTACGTTTACGCCTGTTGGACACTCAAGGTAGCATCTCTTACAGGTGTTACATGAGTATATGGTGTCGAGGGACATGAGGAGGAGCTCGGTGTCCCCTGGATTTTCAAGAGCTAACGCTGCTAAAATGCTTCTAGCTCTTGGGCTATAGGGCTCTCTTCTACCGTGAGCTATCCAGCTTGGACATACATAGACGCAGTAGCCGCATCTAATGCACTTTCTAGAATCTCTGTAGATCTTTTCCTTAGACATCTCCCTCAAGCTCATCCTTCGACACCACCTGTAAGCACGTCTACGATGTCGTAGATCTTAGCCCCGTAGTTGAAGAAGTGTTCAGCTACTCTAAGCAGCATGAGGCACGCTGGGCACGTCGTAACGACCTTCTTCTCACCTGTAGACAAGAGCTCTTCAAGCCTCAGCTTAGCTTGTGTTATGGCAGCTATTGTGTCTTGGTA
>QMQV01000020.1 GCA_003649085.1 Thermoproteota archaeon | reverse complement strand
TGCACTTAGGTTTCAATGTTTACGTGGTCGGTGAAACCATAACTCCTGCACTTGAGAAGAACGATCTCTTAATAGCCATATCCGGTTCAGGGACCACAAGACTCGTTGTTACGGCTGCTCAGATAGCGAAAGAAGTCGGCGCTTCTATCGTGGCAATAACTTCTCATGCAGAATCCCCTCTTGGGAGGTTAGCAGACTACTTGATGATAATTCCTGGAAGGTCTAAAGTTGCTAAGGAAGAAGACTACAACGCTAGACAAATGCTTGGAGAGCACGAGCCTTTAGCCCCTCTAGGTACGCTATTTGAAGTAACGACTATGATCTTCTTAGATGGCGTGATAACTGAGCTTATGTATAGGTTAGGTAGGACTGAAAAAGATATGTTATCAAGACATGCCGTCATAGAATAGCTGTATGGTGAAAAACTTTAAAGGTAGCAAATACTGTTTTGGCTTGAAATGAAAATAGAGAAGGGGAGTTCAAGGAATGCCAAAGTACAAGCAGACCGAGGAAATACTCAAAATAATGAGAAATAAGGAGTGCGTACGAAATGTTGGTACGCTCGCTCACGTAGACCACGGAAAAACAACTCTTTCAGACAACTTACTAGCTGGAGCTGGCCTAATTTCACCTAAAATAGCTGCTCAAGC
Source organism: Thermoproteota archaeon (assembly GCA_003649085.1). Next base: position 18,886 of record QMQV01000020.1, on the reverse strand, counting down.
CTTAGCCTTAGACTACGTCGAGATAGAGCAAATGCGCCAAATGACTGTGAAAGCAGCTAACGTCAGCTTACTACATGAAAGAAATGGAAAGTCCTATGTCATAAATCTGGTAGATACTCCAGGTCACGTGGACTTTACAGGTCATGTGACTAGAAGCTTGAGGGTGATGGATGGAGCGATAGTTGTTGTTGATAGCGTAGAAGGGGTCATGACTCAAACAGAAACGGTTGTAAGACAGGCTATGGAGGAGAGAGTTCGCCCATTATTATACATCAACAAAATTGACAGGCTAATAAAGGAATTGAGGCTTTCACCTCAAGAAGTAATGGATAGGCTCGTTAAGATAATTAGAGACTTCAATAACCTCATAGAGATATATGGCGAGCCCGGATTTAAAGACGCTTGGAAAGTTAACCCGAATAGGGGTCAAGTAGCCTTTGGCTCAGCATTACACAAATGGGGCTTTACACTACCAATAATAACCTCCAAGGGTTGGAAATTCTCAGACATTGTCAACATATATCAGCGGGGAGATATTGAAACACTTCAAAAAGAGCTTCCACTACATGTAGCCATTCTGGACATGGTAGTCGATCACATACCAAACCCTGTTGAAGCTCAAAAGTATAGAATACCGAAGATTTGGAGAGGAGATACCTCCTCAGAAATAGGTAAGGCTATGTTAGAGTGTGATGAAAACGGCCCATTGGTGATATGCGTTAATAAAGTGGTTGTAGACCCACACGCAGGTCCTGTAGTTACAGGAAGAGTGTTTTCAGGAGTAGTTAAAGAAGGAGACCCCGTATACTTGTTAATGGCTAGATCTGAAGGGAGGATACAGCAAGTAGCACTATACATGGGGCCATACCGTGAGGTGGCTCCAGAGATATCAGCAGGCAACATCGTAGCACTTCTTGGCTTAGAAAAAGCATTAGCGGGAGAGACGATAGTTCACCCAAGTTACAAGGATGTAATGGTGCCATTTGAGAAGATGAAATACATAAGCGAGCCTGTAGTGACGATAGCTATTGAACCTAAACATAGCAAAGACTTACCTAAGCTCATAGACGCCTTACATAAAATGGCTATAGAAGATCCAACGCTTTCAATAAAAATCAATCAAGAAACAGGTGAATACCTAATATCAGGTATGGGCAGCTTACACCTAGAAGTGGCTTTATGGGATCTACAGCAAAGGACAGGTGGCATCGAGATCGTCACGTCACCACCAATTGTCGTTTACAGGGAAAGCATAAAAGGTTCTGCAGGGCCCTTTGAAGGTAAGTCTCCAAACAAGCATAATAAGTTCTACATCATGATAGAGCCATTAAACGAAGAAACAATTAACTTAATTCAGCAGGGCATAATTAACGAAGATCAAGATTCAAAGGAAAGAGCTAAAATTCTCAGAGAGCGTGCTAAATGGGATACCGAAGAAGCCAGAGGCATATGGGCTATTGAAGAGCACGTCAACGTGTTTGTAGACGTAACTAAAGGCTTACAATACTTAAGAGAGGTCAAGGACACCGCCATACAAGCCTTTCGATTGGCTATGGCTGAAGGGCCGTTAGCCAGAGAACCCATCAGAGGAGTAAAAGTTAAGCTAGTTGATGCCGTAATACACGAAGACCCTGCACACCGAGGTCCTGCGCAAGTCATACCAGCTATTAGGGATGCAACTTTTGCAGCCTTTCTCTCAGCTAAGCCAGTCCTATTGGAGCCAATGTTAAAACTTGACGTTAAAGTACCACAGGAATATCTAGGAGGCGTAACCAGAATCATATCTTCAAAGCGCGGCAAAATAATAACAATTGAGCAGTCAGGACAGGTGATGCACGTAGTTGCCGAAATACCAGTAGCTGAAACGTTTGACTTATCAGATCAGCTTAGAAGCGCAACCGCTGGCAGAGCCTTTTGGGGTACAGAGTTTTCAAGGTGGGCTCCAGTGCCTGATAGCATGGCTAAAGACGTGATAAGAAAGATACGTGAAAGGAAGGGCTTACCGCCAGAACCACCAAAGCCTGAAGACTTCATGCCCATGTGAGGTTACGTAAGATAAAGCTTTTTATTCAAATGAGTTGAAGAAACTAGAGAAGAAGCGGCCGTCGTCTAGCCTGGTTTAGGACGTAGGCCTCCCAAGCCTATGGTCCCGGGTTCAAATCCCGGCGGCCGCACCACCCATTATTAAAATGGCATCATATGATGCCCTTTTCAATTTCATATCCGTGAAGCAGCATTGAAGCGATGACCCAGGTGTCGAGTGGTGAGCCATATACTGCATATACTTTGTCAGCTAACTCAACGTGTTTTTTGAGGAAGCTGCCTTTTTGAAAACCTCCAATAATTACTGTCGGCCTATTCTCTTGGCAAAGCTCTTTAGCAAGCGTAGATATGTTAATTTTCTCTCCATTTTCACTTAACATAAAAGTCCTCGTAGGTTTAATCTCTTTTAAAAGCCCCTCCAAGCTTTGTTTCTTAACATACATTAACACGAGATCTCCCTTAGGGGGGACTCTACCCTCCTTTAATAGCTGCTCCATTAACCCGACAAACCTATTATAATTCCTAGGAATTTTAACTGAGGGGTCTATGTAGACTACTTGATCATTTATCGTATGAATATAAGTTCTAACTAAGCCTTCAAGGTTCGCAGGTGATCCCAAGATTGTCAGCAAAGTAGTATGTATGATATCTGGCCTACCTCTCTTCTCAAAATTAGGAAGCTTCTTCATAGCTTCATAGTGTAAGGAAATGTCAAGCAGCGTATCTCCTGGTTTCTTACCACGTCTTTCCGCATTTTTAGTTACAGCTGGGTGATCCAGTATGCTCTTAGGTACAAGCTCTAGTGCCGATTCAGCCAAGATAACATTGAGCAACGCTGATATACCTCCTCCCGCTATTTACGAAACAAACCAATTTAAAAATGCGGTGTCAACTATTTGAAAAGGTCTGTTATAAGGGACATAGCTAAGCAAAGGATTGTCAAGTTGCTTGAACTAGCTGATGTGACATATCATAGGGATGAGCAGCTAGCGCAGCGCTACGTGGATTTAGCTTTGAGAATTAGTAAAAGATGCAATGTGAGAATACCGAAATTTCTTAAGAGAAGGATTTGCAGAAAGTGTAAAAGTTTACTAAAACCTGGAGTAACGTGTAGAATTCGTATTAGACAGAATAGAAGTCCACATGTATCAGTCACATGCCTAAAATGTGGCAATACCACCCGTTATTATATTAGGAGGAAGATCGTTCATGCAGAAGAAAGCTAAGAAAGTAGCGGAAATGTCTACTCTACAACTCGGCAAGAGCGGGCTATCTCCTGGTTTTCTAAACGAAGTGAAAAGGCAGCTAGAACAAAAGGGGATTGTGAAGATTAAAATGCTTAAAAGCTTTGTAAGCCAATTTGATGGGGATAGAAAGGAAGCCTTTAAGGCGCTTCTCAATAGCTTGGGTGATGTAGTGGTTGAAGATTTCCGCGGAAAGACGGTTATCTTGAAAAAACCCTTAAGCAAGAAATAAAACCTTATATAACTTGTTACTATTTGCCTTAACACCGAGCCCCCTAAGAGGGATATTGGTTGTCAGCAGCCTTATGCGTACCAGCAGACAGGCTGATTAAAGCTCTAGCAAAGTACTTGAAAGAGAACGTGAGAGAAGTCAAGCCTCCCATTTGGGCAGCTTTCGTTAAGACAGGCAAGTTTAAGCAGCGTCCTCCAGATGACCCTGACTGGTGGTATGTTAGATGTGCTTCCCTGCTCCGTCGTCTTTACATAGATGGTCCCGTTGGACTGTCTAAGCTTAGAACCGTATATGGAGGCAGACATAGAAGAGGGGTAGTAAGAGAACATTCAGCAAAAGCTGGAGGTGCAATAATTAGAAAAGCCTTACAGCAACTTGAACAAGCAAAGCTTGTTACTCATGACAAAAGAGGGCGCTACTTAACACCTGAAGGGCGTTCTCTCGTTGATAGGATAGCTCACAAAATTGCTAAGGAGCTACAAAGGGAAATGCCAGAGCTCAAGAAGTATTTCGTCCCCGCTTAGAGGTGAAGGAGTTTGTCTAGTGATGAGGAGCTTGAGCTAATAAAACAAAGGCAATTAGCTGAGCTTCGAAGGCGCTTACTGGAAGCCGAAAGGGCTGAGCAGGCGAGAAGAGAGTTTGAAGCTAAAAAAGCAGCTGCCTTAAGGGTAATACTTACTCCCGAAGCAAGAGCCAGGCTCTCGAACATAAAAATGGTTAAGCCGGAATTTGCTGAACAGCTCGAACTCCAGCTTATTCAATTAGCACAGTCGGGTAAGATTAAGGTGCCGATCACAGATGAGCAGCTTAAAAGCATTTTAATGGAGTTGCAAAGTAGGAAGCGAGATTTTACGATAAGGAGGGTTTGACCTTGACAAGCCGTAAGCCAGCTGCTAAGAAAAGGCGTTTAGCCAAAGCCACTAAACAGAATAGCCCAGTTCCCCTATGGGTTGTTGCGAAGACAAAGGGGTATGTTAGGAGGCATCCAAAGTTAAGGCATTGGCGTAGATCAAAACTCGATGAATAGGTTCACGCGGTGAGAGGCTATGTCAAAGCCCGAGGTAGAAGAGGAGGGGATTGAAAAAGAGGTACAGTTGACATTAAACTTAAGGAGAGCTGTCTTATCACATGGCGATAAAATAGCTCCAAAAGCTGTTAGATTAGTGAGAAATACCATTAAAAGACACATGCATGCGGACGACGTGTTAATAACACCAGAGCTTAATGAGCTACTATGGTCTCTCGGTAAGAAGAAAACTCTTAAGAAAGTTAGGTTAAGGGTGGTGAAGACATCGGAAGGTGTGATTAAGGTGTATCCTGCGGAGGCCTCAAAATAATTGCCAGCGGTGAGACTAGATCTCTTTGGCACAGCAAACGTTGGAGCTTTCTGTTTTGCGAATGATAACTACCTAATAGTTCCTCGAGACTTGCCACCTAAAACCCTATCCTCTTTAGAAGAGGCACTTCAAGTTAAGGTTATAGAAACTACAATTAGTGGCAGCGTGCTGATTGGGATCTTCATAGCAGGTAACTCGAACGGAATAGTAGTTCCAAGCACGATATACGATGAAGAGCTAGACTTCCTTAAGAAAGAGCTATCGCTAAATATCGTGAAAATCACTAGTAAAAAGACTGCCTTAGGGAACTTAGTCCTAGCCAATGATAAGGCAGCTATGATCTCAACAGAGCTTACAAAATCCGAAGCTAAGCTCATATCTGACGCTCTCGGAGTTGAAGTGGTCAAGGGGTCATTAGCAGGCTTTACTTCGATAGGGGCAATAGCTGTCGTAACCAATAAGGGAATGTTGGTGCATCCGAAAGCTACGGAAGACGAGCTTAAGCAGTTGAGGGAAATATTTAAAGTTCCAGTAGACACATCCACTGTTAACCGAGGATCACCTCTACTAAGAATAGGCATGGTAGCTAACTCTAAGGGGGCTGCCTTAGGAATTATGACGACGGGCCATGAGCTTGCTCACATAGAAGCTTCGCTTGGAATTACGAGGTGAGGAACGATGCCCGAGGTTAAGGTTTTCTTAATTGAAGGGGAAATGAGAATGGGGTTGTTTAAACAGAGGTTTTCAAAGACTATTAAAGCGTTAAAACCAGAACACGCGGTTGAGAAGCTCTATAGCTTACTTGGTAGTAACCATAAGTTAAAGCGTGATCAAATAACCATCAAGAGAATTGTGGAGTTGGAGGAAGAAGCCGTTGTCGGCGAAGCAAAATAAGGATGAGGAGACTTTAAGAAACCTTACAGCTGAATATACCTTGCTAAGGAGCCTCGTCGATAGTATACAACGTCAAATAGAGTTGCTATCAAATGCCTTAGCTGAAATATCTCTGACGAAAGCTACTCTTGAAGAACTCAAAAAATGTGAAGGTGAAAAAGACATACTCCTCCATATAGGAAGTGGGACATACATTGGAGCTAAAATTAAAGATACATCAAAAGTCATCTTCGGAATAGGAGCAGGGTATTCAGTCGATAAAAGCCTAGATGAAGCACTTAAAAAGCTTGAAGAAAGAAGTGGAAAACTACAACAACAGTTATCACAATCCCAAATGCAACTAAGCCAAGCATTAGCAAGGCTAGAAGCAGTTCAAGGACAAATATCGAGCCTATATGCTAAGCTAGGTGGGCAAAAGTAAGTTGTTTGAAAAACTACGTAAAGCCTTTAACCAGCTAATAGAAGGCATAACGACAAAGGAGTTAAGTGAAAAAGATCTTTCCGATAAGTTGTGGGACTTTCAATTAGCTTTAATAGAAGGAGACGTTGCCGTACCAGTTGCTGAAGAGATATCAAATAAGGTTAAGGAAAAGCTTTCAGGACAAAAAATCAAGCGCTTCGAAGATGTAACCCCATTAATTAAGAAAACGCTAAGAGAATCGCTTATCGAGCTTTTTTCAGTAAGTAATCCTCTTGACCTGGTAGAGAAGGTTAAAGAAAAACGCGCTAAAGGAGAACCGTACGTAATAGTTTTCTTCGGGGTTAACGGAGTAGGAAAGACCACCACCATAGCTAAGTTAGCTAAATATTTCATGGACAAAGGACTCTCTGTTGTATTGGCGTGTAGTGATACGTTTAGAGCTGGTGCAGAAGAACAGCTTGAGTTTCATGCTAAGCGAATAGGCGCTAAAATGATAAAACACAGGTATGGCGCTGACCCAGCAGCTGTAGCCTATGACGCAGTTGCTTACGCGCGATCCAAAGGAATTAACGTTGTATTAATCGATACAGCAGGTAGAATGCAAACTGATCGAGATTTAATGGATGAGCTTAAGAAAATCGTGAAGGTCATCAGACCAGACCTATCAGTATTTGTTGGTGACGCGCTGACAGGAAATGATGCCGTTGATCAAGCTCAAAAGTTCATGAATGATGTGGGCTTTGATGCTGTTATCTTAACAAAGGTGGATGCTGATGTTCGAGGAGGAGCAGCCATATCCATAGCGTCAGTTACTAGAAAACCTATAATATTTCTCGGCGTAGGACAACGATATGAAGACTTAATCCCATTTACACCTAAGTGGATTATTGATAAAGTAGTTCCTGATTAACGCTTTAGGAGGGAAATCGTTGTCATCAATTAGGGGAAGAGATTTCTTAACCATTTGGGATCTGTCTGCTAGTGAACTCCTCGAAGTACTGAATAGAGCTATCGAAGTAAAACAACGTAAAACTTCCTTTACAGAAAGCCTATTAAGCGGTAAGTCGATAGCTTTATTGTTCCAAAAGCCGTCTACTCGAACACGAGTATCTTTTGAAGTGGGTATAAGACAGTTAGGTGGACAGCCAATATACTTAAACTGGAGTGAACTTCAGCTAAGCAGAGGAGAAACGATCTCCGATACTGTTAAAGTATTGGAGAGATACGTCGACTGTATAATAGCACGCGTGTATAACCACCGTGACCTAGAAGTTATGGCTGAGAAGGCTTCAATACCTATAATTAATGCTTTAAGCGATTCACATCATCCATGTCAAGCGCTAGCAGATTACTTGACGATAATGGAGAAAATGGGGAAGTTACGAGGAGTAAACCTAACTTTCATAGGAGATGGTGGAAATAACGTGTGTACCTCTTTAATACAAGGCGCTTCAAGACTAGGTGTCAACATAACAATTTGCTCGCCCAAGAAGTATATGCCAAGCGAGGATTTAATTGAAAAAGCTAGAGAAGAAGCTGCTAAACATGGCGCTAAAATAAGCTTAACTGAAGACCCCAAAGAAGCTGTTAAAGAAGCTGATTTCATATACACAGATGTCTGGGTAAGCATGGGCAAGGAGAAGGAAGCTGAAGAAAGGCTCCGAGACTTTAAACCATACCAAGTGAACTTAGAATTGCTTAAACATGCTCCACAACACTCCATGGTCATGCATTGCTTACCTGCTTTAAGAGGCTTAGAGATAACGAACGAAGTTCTTGACAGCCCTAGAGCGATTGTCTGGGAACAAGCTGAAAATAGGCTGCATGTACAAAAAAGCTTGTTGGCGATGATTTTAAGTTAGGAGGTCTATAGGAACGAGTAAGCTTATCGTATTCTCAAAAGTTGATGTAGCTAGTTGCAACATAGCTAATGAAGTGTCGAAACTTCTCAATTTCAGAAGTACGGGGCTCACTTATCGCGGGAAAGAAATCTTATCATACGACGACGTCTACTTAATTGAAGTCGACCAAGACTTAATATATTTGGATGGCTTTGACCAAGACTTACCAATCAGAGATGTGGAAGTAGCTTTTCTCCTATCACGTCATAGCAGTGTATCAGGAACCCCTTGCCTTACGACACACGCCTCAGGAAACTTAACTAATGAGGCTTTTTACGGTGGTAAACCGAAGTCTTTAGCTATTGCTCATCCACATTACATGTCAAGTCTTCTTAGGAAATTACATCAACAAAACATGGAGTATAATCTGGACTTCCTCGTCTCTCTTGAAGCGACACACCATGGACCAACGGAGGTAAATATTCCTCTACTGTTCGTTGAAATAGGAAGTAAGCTTGAAGATTGGAAAAACATCAAAGCTGCTAAAGCAGTAGCTCATGCAGTTGTCGATACAATTAAAGAACACATCCCAACGGCAGGAGGAGCTGTAGGCTTCGGTGGTGGGCACTACCCTCCTAAAATATCTCAATATGTATTGAAAAATGGCGTAGTTGGTCACATTTTTCCCAAATATGTCTTATCTAGCGAAGTCGATATGTCTATCATTGAAAAAGCCATGCTAAGAACTTTTGGAGGTTGCACATCATTTATAATAGACTGGAAAGGGGTTCCAGGAGGAGTTAGACAAAAGCTAATAGAAGTAGCCAAATTACGTAACTTGTCGGTAGTCGAAATTTAATCTTCAATGAAGAGTTTTATGGGAAAAATTTAAATCAGCTTATGCGCTCCGTAGTTAAGAAGCTCAACAGCTATGGTGTAGTTGAGAATGGGCTTCAAAGAAACGCTAGATTCCATAGCGAGGGTATTTAAGCTTTCAAGAAAGCCCAGGCGCCAAGAGTTAATACTATCCATAAGGATTTGCTTAGTCGGCTTTGGAGTAGTCGGTTTCTTTGGCTTTGTAATACAGTTAATTGCTACATTACTAGCTCCTGCAGGTGGGTAATAATGTCAGCAAGTGTTGAAACAAGGCTATATGCTGTCCGTACGACAGCTGGTCAAGAGTTAAACGTAGCTTTACTAATTGAGAGGCGCAGTTCTACACATAATATCCCCGTAAAGAGCATAGTGGCACCCGATGACGTTAAAGGCTACGTCTTTGTTGAAGCAGCTGGGCCACATGTAGTTGATTTAGCTGTTTCAGGCTTAAAACATGTTAAGGGCTATGTATCGGGAAAAGTGGAGTTTGAAGATGTTAGAAAACTCATTCAGCCTAAATCTGTAATTGAAGAGCTGAGTTTAGGAGACATAGTTGAGATAGTTAGTGGGCCTTTCAGAGGGCTTAAGGCAAAGGTAACTAGAATTGAGAGACATAGATCTGAAGTTACGTTAGAACCCCTTGAAGTGACCTATACCTTGCCAATTACAATACATGCTGCTTATCTAAGGATAGTTTCAAAAGCAGCTAAAGAAGAGAAATCTAAACAAAAACCTGAGGAAACCGGGGAAGAATCTGGTATTCTATCAGCTTTTAGAAGGCTTAAAGGTGAATAGACAATGGGTACTCAACGTTCATTCAACTTCTTAGTTGAAGGGGGAAGAGCTACGGGAGGCCCTCCAATAGGGCCAGCCCTGGGCCCTTTAGGACTAAACGTCATGGCTGTTGTCAATAAGATTAATGAGCTTACTAAAGAGTTCGAAGGAATGAAGGTTCCTGTCAAGGTAACAGTAGATGTTGATACGAAAAGTTTTGAAGTTGAAGTCGGCATACCTACGACATTAGCATTGATAGCTAGAGAGCTTAAAACAGAAAAATTGTCTAGTAATCCAAGAACGCAGAAGGTCGGTAACCTATCAATAGAGCAAATCGTTAAAATCGCTAAAATAAAATTCCCGCAGTCCACAGCAAAAACCTTGAAGGGAACAGTTAAGGAAGTGCTTGGAACCTGCGTTAGTGTAGGGGTAACAGTTGAAGGCAAAGATCCAAGAGAGGTTCAAAAAGAGGTTGATAGGGGAGTTTACGATGACCTCATAAAGTCATATGAGGAGGCGTAGATAATGTCCGTCGTTGATCCCAAAGCTTTGGAAAAAGCATTTGCAGAAGCAAAAGCTAACTCAAAGCCAAGAAACTTTACGCAGTCGATGGAATTGATAGTAAACTTAAAAGGCATAAACATGAAGTCTCCCGAATCTAGAATAAACGAAGCAGTACCGCTACCTAATACGTCTGGTAAACCAGTTAAGATATGCGTTATAGCTGATGGAGATTTAATCTTCAAAGCTAAAGAAGCTGGCGCAGATACCGTTCTCACAAAAGCTGATCTCGAAAAATTAGCTGGTGACAAGAAGTCAGCTAAGAAACTAGCAAACTCACATGACTTCTTTGTGGCAAGAGCTGATTTGATGCCATTAATAGGCAGAATCCTAGGGCCAATTCTAGGACCGAGGGGTAAAATGCCTGAACCTATACCGCCAACAGCTGATGTGAAGCCTATCATTGATAGACTAAGAAAATCCGTTAGAATTAGAACGCGCGATCAGCCGGTGGTTAAGTGTAGAATAGGCGTTGAGACAATGAGTGACTCAGCTTTAGCTGAAAACGCCATGGCAGTCTTATCAGCTATAGAGAAGAAGTTCAGCCTCAAACAACATCTTGACTCAATATACGTCAAAACAACCATGGGTCCACCGGTTGAAGTAGAGGTGGATTGAGTTGGCTATTGTTAAACTTAAAGCAAGAGACCTTAAAGCTCAGATAATAAATGAGCTTAAAGAGCTCTTACAAAACCACGCGGTATTTGCGATAGCTGAGTTAACGGGGATACGAGCTAAGCAGCTTCAAGAAATGAGAAAGAAGTTTAAAGACAAGTTTAAGATAAAAGTAGCCAAAAACACATTGATGAGAATAGCTCTTTCAGAACTTTCAGATAAGCTACCTAATGTCGATAAGGTATTTCCGTATCTAACAGGTTCAAATGCCTTCATCTTCACTAATGTGAGCGCCTTCTCACTATACTCTCTCCTGGAGAAAAACAAAATTCCGTCGTTCGCTGCGCCCGGGGATATCGCTCCAAACGATATAGTTGTTCCAGCGGGTAATACTGGCATAACCCCTGGACCTATTTTAAGTAAGTTTTCACAGCTTAAAATACCGACGAAGATTCAAGAAGGTTCTGTATGGATTGTGAGAGATACGGTTGTGGCAAAAGCCGGTGATGTCATATCCGCAGATCTAGCTGATTTATTAATGAGGCTCAATATTAAGCCTATATTAGTTGGCTTAAAGGTAAAGGTAGCTTACGATAATGGATTAGTTATACCGCAGGACCAGCTAGCCATAAACGTTGATGAATATAAAGCTAAGATAGCCGAAGCTTATGCCGCTAGCCTAAACCTGGCAGTAAATGCGGCGTTTCCAGTTAAGGAGGCTTTACCATTCATAATACAGAAAGCTGTAACACAAGCTGAAAACCTAGCATTAACTGCTAACATCTTAATACCGAGCTTGGTCCCCAAGTTATTAGCTAAAGCTTTTACACAAGCACTTGCCTTGGCACAAAGGGTATCCTCGATTAAACCGGAGCTAACAATACCTGAATTACAAGCACTTCAACCAACACCACAGCCTAAGGTAGAGGAGAAAAAGGAAGAAGCGCCTAAGGTAAAGGAAGAGGAGGAGAAAAAAGCTGAAGAAGAGATAGGAGAAGGTTTAGCTTCGCTATTTGGCTAACTTGAGGGTAAAGAATTTAAGTTTGAGGGAATTGGGATATATCGCGTTAATCCTAGAGGTGGTCTAAAATCGAGTACATATATGCTGGGCTACTGTTACATAATGCGAAGCAGCCAATAACTGAGGAAAATATCAAGAAAGTTCTACAAGCAGCTGGAATAGAAGTCGATGAAGTTAAAGTTAAAGCCCTTGTCGCAGCGCTTTCTGAAGTTAACATTGACGAAGCTATTAAAACCACAGCTCTACCGGTTGCAGCTGTACCAGCCGTAACACCTGCAACAGCCCCTGGAACAGCACCAGCAGCTGAAAAACCAACTGAGGAAAAGAAGGAAGAAGAGAAGAAGGAAGAAGCATCTGAAGAAGCTGTAGCTGAAGGCCTAAGCGCACTCTTCGGCTAGCTTAAGCCTTAATGAAGAAATCTTATAATAACAGGTTAGAGCTAGTCTTTCTTACGTCCTTTAAGCACCCTGAGAAAAACAGTAGGTGATTCTAGGCTTGATCACTGTAGATCCCAGAGAATACGAGCTACAATTCTTCAAAGAAAACGGCTTTGTACGCAAGCAGTGCAAGTTATGTGGGCGTTTCTTCTGGACACAAGACGTAGACAGAGAAGTATGCGGCGACTCCCCATGTGTTGAATACATGTTCATTAACAACCCGCCGACCAGAAGAAGGTATACAATAGCTGAAATGAGAGAGGAGTTTCTGCGCTTTTTTGAGGAAAACGGACATGTTAGAATAAAGCGATACCCTGTCATAGCCAGATGGAGAGAAGACATATTCTTAACGATAGCTTCAATAGCTTGTTTTCAACCACACGTGACAAGCGGCGAAGTACCACCGCCGCATAACCCGCTAGTAATGTCTCAGCCATCGATTAGGCTAGCTGATGTGGATAGCGTAGGGAAGACCGGTGGTAGGCATTTAACGATTTTTGAGATGATGGCACACCACGCTTTTAACAGCAAAGAGAACTTCATTTATTGGAAAGATAAAACAGTCGAATACCATCACAGGTTTTTAACTGAAAGACTGGGAATACCTCCTGAGGAAATTGCCTATATAGAGCACTGGTGGGAAGGTGGAGGCGACGCAGGTCCTGACGTAGAGGGCGTTGTGAGAGGGCTTGAAATCTCTACACTGGTTTTTATGCAATATCATAAGGTTAATGACAGCTATGTGGAATTACCCATAAAGATAGTGGATACCGGATACGGGCTTGAACGCTTCACATGGCTTTCAACAGGCACCCCAACAGCTTTTGAAACAATATTTGGCTCTCTCGTTGACAAGTTTAGGAAGCTAGCAGCTATTGAGCGAGTTGATGAGAAGTTAATGGTAGAGGTCGTTAAGCAAGCGGGTGCCATGAACATTTCAGATATGGGATCTAAGCTTAAGGCAAGAAAGCTTGTTGCTGAGAGAATAGGTGTTGATGCTCTAGAGCTTGATAAGATGTTATCTCCAATTGAAGATCTATACGCTATATTAGATCATACGAAAGCTTTAATGTTCATGCTAGGCGATGGAATAGTTCCTTCAAATGTGAGAGCAGGTTATTTAGCCAGGTTCTTGATTAGACGTACCCTACGCTTAATGCGTAATTTGGGTATGTCGATTCCACTATCTGAACTTATCTCAATGCAAATAGATTATTGGGCAGATCAATTTCCAGAGTTTGTTGAACAGAGAGATAGGATATTGGAGATTGTGGATCTTGAGCAACAAAAATATGATAAGTTACTTAGCGAAGGAAAAGCCTTAGCTCAAAAAGTCGTGAAAGACTTAATGCGGAAGAAAATCGAAGAATTTCCAGTTGATAAGCTTGCTGAACTCTACGATTCACACGGCATACCGCCCGAACTTGTAAGAGAAGTGGGGCAATCCATGGGAATTAAAGTTGAGATACCAGATAACTTTGATAGCATAGTGGCTTCACGACATGCAAGTTCTCAACCAGCTATTAGTAAGGAACCCATCCCACCATGGGTTGAAAACTTGCCGCCGACTAAGGCGCTATATTACGAAGATCCTGAACAGCTCGAGTTTGAAGCTAATGTCGTCTTCTCAAATGGAAATCGAGTGGTATTAGACCAAACAGCTTTTTACCCAGAAGGGGGAGGGCAACTCAGCGATAGAGGAATACTAATATTTGATGGTCGTAAAGTGAATGTGGTGGATGTACAGAGGTTTAAAGACGTTATCGTGCATTACCTAGATTCTCCGCTGCCTAGCGAATGTGTTAAGGTGAGGGGGCTGGTAGATGGGACTAGGAGAAAAGCTCTAATGCGCCACCACACGTCAACTCACATCATCTTGGGAGCTGCCAGAAAAGTCTTAGGGGAACATGTGTGGCAGGAAGGTGCGCAAAAAGATGTAGAGAAAAGCCGATTAGATATTTCTCACTACAAGAGGATAACGCCTGAACAAATTAAAGAAATCGAGAAATTAGCCAACTTAATAGTTATGGAAAACCGCCCAGTAAATATCTTCTTTAGCGATAGAAGTGAGGCTGAGAAGAAATACGGTTTTAGACTATATCAAGGAGGCGTGGTACCAGGTAAGCTTCTAAGAGTTGTTGAGATACCAGGATGGGATACCGAGGCATGCGGTGGTCTACACTGTAAGTCTACTGGCGAAATAGGCATAATAAAGGTCATAGGCGTAGATAGAATACAAGACGGCGTTGAAAGGTTAGAGTTCGTAGCTGGTGAAGCAGCCTTAAAATACCTAGAACAGGAAGAGGCCAAGCTTAAGAAAGTAGCTGAACTACTTAATTCGCCCATTGATCAAGTAGAAGAAGCAGCTAAAAAGCTTAGTGAAGAGCTTAGACAAGCGCGTAAGGAAATAGAGAAGTTAAAGAAAACATTATCCGAGTATAGAGCTGAGCAACTATTATCAAAAGCGATCACCATAGGCAACGTAAAGCTCATCTTCTCGCTCGAGAAAGGTCTCTCCCAAGATGATCTGCTCTTAATAGCTTCGAGTATAGTATCAAAAAGTGAAGACGCGTTAGCAATAATCGCGTCTTCAGATCAAGAGCTAGTACGTTTCGTGATCTTAGCAGGGTCGAAAGCAACACAGCATGTTGATGCAGGAGTACTTGCTAAAAAATTAGCGTCTTTAATTGAGGGAAAAGGTGGAGGTAAGAGGGACTTTGGTCAAGGAAGTGGTAAGCATGCTGGGAAGCTAGCTGAGGCATTGGCTATTATCAAGGAAGAGCTGAGGTGAGGGTTTTCTTGGATATCAACTTCACAGAGATCGAGCGTAAGTGGCAAGAACGTTGGAAAAAAGACAAGGTTTTTGAACCTGAAGTGGACCCAAGTAAGCCGAAGTTTTTCATAACAGTAGCTTACCCATACCCCAATTCGCCTCAACACGTTGGTCATGGAAGAACCTACACATTAACAGATGTTCATGCGCGATACATGAGGATGAAAGGTTATAACGTGCTCTTCCCAATGGGTTTTCACTATACAGGAACGCCTATCTTAGCTATGAGCAAGAGACTAAGCGCCGGTGACGAAGAGCTCTATAACTTATTTACGCGATTATACGGTGTTCCCGAAGAGCACGTGAAGACATTTAACGAGCCGTTAAACATTGCTAGATACTTTCACCAAGACTTAAAGCAGGGTATGATAGAGATGGGTTTCTCCATAGATTGGAGGCGTGAATTTACCACAATAGATCCTCACTACAACAAGTTTATTGAATGGCAGTTTAAGAAGCTACATCAAAAAGGCTTAATCTCAAAGGGTTCGCATCCGGTTGGCTGGTGCCCTTCATGTGGAAATCCAGTAGGTCAGCATGATACTAAGGGGGATGTTGAGCCAGAAATTGAAGAGTTTACAGCCATAAAGTTCAAGCTGGGAGATACGTCAATACTAACAGGTACTTTAAGGCCTGAAACAATTTTCGGTGTAACTAATATATGGATTAATCCAGAGGCTGACTACGTAGAAGCTGAGGTTGATGGAGAGAAGTGGATTATAAGTGAGGTATGTGCTAAAAAGCTTGTTTACCAACATCATGTAGTCAAAATACTGAAGAAATTTAAGGGCACTAGCTTAGTAGGTAAGGAGGTAGAAAACCCCGTAACCAAAGAGCGCATACCGGTATTACCGGCGTCTTTTGTAGATCCAGCTAATGTAACAGGCATTGTAATGTCGGTTCCGGCACACGCTCCATACGACTACTTAGCTTTAATGGACTTGCTTTCTAACAAAGAGGAGTTGGCGAGGTTCAACTTAACCTACGATCTCATGACTTCAATAAAGCCTAAGCCTATAATTAAGGTAGATGAGCTTGGAGAAATACCGGCTAAATCCGTTATAGAGATGCTTGGCGTAAAGACACAACATGACCCAAAAGCTGAAGATGCAACACGTGAGGTCTACTCAAAGGAATACCACTTTGGTGTAATGCGCGATAATACTGGCAAATACTCTGGAATGAGAGTTTCTGAAGCTAAAGGAGCTGTTAAAAAAGACCTCATATCTTCAGGGTTAGCAGTTACAATCTATGAGATAGTTAACCGCCCCGTGTACTGTCGCTGCGGTGCTGAAGTAATAGTAAAGGTGCTTAAAGACCAGTGGTTTATCAACTATAACGATCCTCATTGGAAGGAGTTAACGTATAAGTGCTTAAATACGATGAGCATTGTTCCTGAAGAGCTTAGACAAGAGTTTAAGAATGTCATCGATTGGCTAAAAGAAAAAGCCTGCGCTAGGAAATCTGGGCTTGGCACAAAGCTTCCATGGGATCAGGAGTGGATTATTGAAAGCCTTTCCGACTCAACGATATACATGGCTTTTTACACAATAGCTCGAATCATAAACGAACTTCACCCGCCACCAGAAGCCTTTACTGAAGAGCTCTTTGACTATGTCTTTCTGGGAATCGGCGATCTTGACCAATTATCTAAGAGCACAGGTTTACCAGCCCACGTTATTGAGCGCATGAGAGAGGAGTTTTCATACTACTATCCGCTAGATTGCCGTCATTCAGGTAGAGACCTTGTGCCTAACCACTTGACATTCTTCATCTTTAACCACGTAGCAATATTCCCAGAGCAACTCTGGCCTAGGCAAATTGTAGTTAATGGCAGTGTGTTAATGGAGGGTAAGAAGATGTCGAAATCGCTTGGCAATATCATACCGCTGAGGAAAGCAATAGCAATGTATGGTGCTGATACAGTGCGCTTAGCTGTCTTATCTACAGCTGAGCTTCTACAAGACGCTGATTTCAGCGATGCTTTAGCGAAGTCAATAAAGGAACATCTAAAATCCTTTTACTCAATGATCATCGAGTTTTCATCAGGTAATAAGCAGCAGGTAGAGTTAAACAAGCTCACATTAGCAGATAGGTGGATATTGCACAAACTTCAACAGCTGATAAACAAAGTCACAATAGCTATGGATAATATGCGCTATAGAGAGGCTCTTCACCTAATCCTCTATGCCTTCAAGGAAGATATAAACTGGTACTTACGAAGGGCATCTTCAAGTGCCTATAAAACATCGATATTAAGGCTGATAAGTGAAGTTCTCGTAAAGCTTCTAGCTCCATTTGCTCCACACATATGTGAAGAACTTTGGGAAAAAATGGGCATGCGAGGATACGTATCTTTAGCTCGATGGCCAACCATCGACCAATCACTATTAGACTATAAGGCTGAGCTTTCTGAATACTTAGTGAAGACGGTTATTGAAGACACATCTGAAATTTTAAAAGTGACCGGAATTCAACCGAAACACGTTTACTACTACATAGCTCCAACTTGGCATTGGCAAATTCTCAACGAAGTGCTTAAGCTTAGCAAAGAAGGTAAACTAGATGTTAAAGCTATCATTAGACAGGTAATATCAAAGCCTGAAATTAAAACTAAAGGAGGCGAAGCTGCTAAAGCTGCTCAGAAAATAGTACAACATGTACAGACCTTGTCTCCAGAGATTATCGAAGCTTTATCATTAGCAAAGGAAATTGATGAACATAAGGTCTTAGTAGAAAATACAGACTTCATATCTTCGCTCTTTAAATGCAGAATACACATACTCAAATGCGAGGAAAAGCCTTTATATGATCCAAGAAACAAAGCTCAGTATGCGCTACCATTAAAGCCGGCGATTTACATTGAATAGCATATTGAGCGAAAAGCTGGCTAAAGCCTCAGTTGACGCAAGGTATCTTCTCTCAAGAGGATATAATAGGGAAGCAGTGGTTCGCTTTGTAGGAGACAGATACCTGCTATCTAAAGAGGAGAGGTTAGTAATATATCGAGGCGTATACGACCCAATAACGGCTTTAATCCATAGGAGAAAGCGCGTTTCAAGAGACTTTATTCAAAGGAAAACTTTAGCAATAGACGGCTTTAACGTATTAATAACTGTCGAGTCGGCTCTGAGCAATAAACCTTTACTACTATGTGATGATGGCTTTATAAGGGACATATCAGCAGTACATGGCCGTCATACATTATCGGACATAACTCTCAGTGCTTTGACAGCGTTAGCTAACCACTTATCAAAGCTGAATCCTAAACAGGTCTTCTTCTTTTATGATAGCCCAGTAAGCCATAGCGGTGACCTAGCTAAACTAACGTATGAGATACTGACAAAATACAATGTCGCTTGCGAAGCTAAAGCTGTTAAACAAGTTGACTCTGAAGTCCTTAAAAGCGGGGAGATTGTTGCAAGTAGCGATTACGCCATAGTATCCAGAGCCAACTATGTCTACGACTTAGGAGGGGAAGTAGCAAAAGAACTTAACCCAACCATAATAAAGCTTTGAAAGTGATAAAAGATAAAATTTAAACAACCCCCATCAATTAATGTCTATAGCTGGGCCCGTGGCGCAGCATGGATAGCGCGGCAGCCTCCTAAGCTGTTGGTCGTGGGTTCAAATCCCACCGGGCCCGCCACCTTGAGGCTTTGTTCATGAAACCCTGTATACTTGTCGAAAAGTCTACTGGAGAGGTTTTTAGGAGAAAATTATCGCAACTCAATTTACTTGATAACAACTATAGAAT
>QMQV01000019.1 GCA_003649085.1 Thermoproteota archaeon | reverse complement strand
TAGCAGAATACAATATCCTGCAAATGTTAAGATTGTTAGGGTCATGTGCTCGGGCAGGATAAACCCTGTTCATGTTTTAGAAGCACTTTTAGATGGAGCAGATGGGGTTTTGATAGCTGGCTGCCATCCTGGCGACTGCCACTATATACGTGGGAATCTCTTCGCAAGGAGAAGATACACCGAGCTTAAAAAGCTGCTCGAAGTGTTCGGCATTGACCCTAGAAGGGTTAGACTAGAGTGGATCTCAGCATCTGAAGGGGAAAAGTTTGCACATACGATTAAGGATTTTGTGAACTCGCTTAAGGAACTAGGTCCTAACAACGTGAGGAGGCGGATGTGATCATGGCGAGATACGTGCCAACCATTTGCCCCTACTGCGGGTGCGGCTGTGGTCTCTACTTGGTTGTGAAAGACGGGACGATTGTTGGCGTTGAGCCGTGGAAAGAGCATCCCCTAAGCGAGGGAAAGCTTTGTCCTAAAGGTAGGAACTGCTACGAATACATATATTCTGGTGATAGGCTGAAGAAGCCATTAATTAAGAAAGGAGGTAAGTTTGTAGAAGCTACTTGGGGCGAAGCATTAGACTTAATAGCCTCAGAATTTAAGCGCGTAAAAACACCCGAAAACTTCGGAGTATTAGCCTCTGGAAAGACAACTAATGAGGAATCTTACGTTCTTCAGAAGTTTGCCCGTATCGTCATGAAAACCAATAATATCGACTACTGCGCTAGATTCTGCCATGCTACTACAGTCGGCGGGCTTCTGCCTACGGTAGGTTCAGGAGTTTTCGAAACTAGCATGACCGACATAGACCAAGCGGATTGCATAATCATTGCTGGAGTAAATATACACGAAAACTTCCCCTCAATTTCCAGGAGGATTTACAGAGCTAAGCGAAATGGAGCAACTATCATCGTCATTGACCCTCGTGAAACCCTAACCGTTAGAAACTATGCTGATATTCACTTAAAGCTCATTCCAGGCACTGACGTGGCCTTACTCAACGCTATGATGAAAATAATAGTGGACGAGGGGCTTGAAAATAGAGAGTTTATTGAAAAGAGAACGAAAGGTTTTGAAGAGTTAAAGGCATATCTATCAAACCTCAACTTGCAAGAAGTAGAGAAGATAACTGGCGTTCCTCTAGAAGACGTGAAGAAAGCGGCAATAGCCTACGCTAAAGCGAAAAAAGGATGCATCCTATATGATGAAGGCATAACACAACATACAACAGGTTCTGATAATATCAAGGCGTTAGCAAACCTAGCCTTGATGACAGGTCACATTGGTAAACCCGGCACAGGCGTTAACCCTATGAGGGGGCAGATCAATGGTGAGGGTACTGGAGACATGGGGTGCTTCCCCGTATTCTATCCTGGCTTTAAGAAAGTGGGCGATGAAGAAGCTTTAAAGTTCTTTAAGCAGATGTGGGGTGTTGAAGACTTACCGAATAAGCCTGGTAAGACCTATTTAGACATCCTTGCTAGCTGCTCTGTGCTTTACATTGTAGGAACCAATCCAATGGTTTCAGCACCTAACTTAAGTGAAGTGAGAAGATGGCTTGAGAATAAGGACTTCATCGTTGTACAGGACATCTTCTTAACAGAAACAGCCGAGTTAGCACACGTGGTTTTACCTGCTACTTGCTGGGTTGAAAAGACAGGTACATACACGTGGGTGGATAGACATGTGCAGCTTGTTGAAAAAGTAGTGAAGCCTCCAGGAGAAGCTAAGCCTGACTGGATCATCATCTGTGAGATTGCTAAGAAGATGGGTTATCAAGATAAGTTCAGCTATGGTAGCGCTGAAGAGATCTTTGAGGAGATACGAAAGGTTGTTCCACAGTATAAAGGCATAACCTATGAAAGACTTAGAAAAACACCAGGAGGTATTCAGTGGCCTTGTCCTTCAGAAGAACATCCTGGAACACCGACGATGTTTGTTGAAAAATTTGCTACACCAGATGGCTTTGGACATTTCCAAGTTGTTCAGTATAAGCCCCCTGCCGAAATTCCCGATAGCGAATACCCATTCATATTGACTACAGGCAGGGTTCTGTTCCATTATCATACTGGAACTATGACTAGGAAAACCCGTAGGCTAAGCAGTGAAGTACCTACAGGTTTCGTCGAGATAAATGTTGAAGATGCTGAAAAACTTGGTATAAGAGATGGAGATCTCGTTAAGCTGGTAAGTAGACGAGGAGAGCTTAAGGTGAAAGCAAAAGTTACTGAGAACATATTAAAAGGGGTGGTCTTCATGCCTTTTCACTTCTCAGAGTGTCCAGCTAATATGCTGACAAATCCTGCACGAGATCCAACAGGCATGCCGGAATTTAAGGTATGCGCTGTTAGGGTAGAAAAAGCGGGGTGAAGGATGTTGGTCAATGTTGGAGATCTATATCTTGGTTGGGCAGCTGATAAGGAGATCTTTGAAAAAAGCGACCATGGCGGCGTGGTAATATCGCTGATGAGGTTTGCTCTTCGTGAAAGGATGGCTGACGTAGCCATTTCCATAGACAAGAAAGAGGGCAGTAGATTTGATGTTATGTTAAAAGCTGTAGACAACCCTGACGAAATTAAACCCGTTGGTTCTTTACATTGTGTGACACCAGGCATCGCCAAGTTTTTAAGAGAATATCTCGATGGCGCTGAAAATAAGAGAGTAATCTTAGTCGCCAAGCCATGCGACGCCAAAGCGATGATAGAGCTTGCTAAGAGAAAACAAGTCAACATAGATAACGTCATAGTCATAGGGGTAAACTGTACCGGAACATTTAGACCTCATGACTTTAAAAAGATGGCAAGAGAAGTATTTGGGATAGAGCCAGAGAAAGTGGTTAGTGAGGAGATAGAGGACGGTAAACTCATATTAAAAACCTCCGATGGAAAACAGCTTGAGAAAGACCTTAGAGAGCTTGAGGAGAGAGGTTATGGGAGAAGGGAAAACTGTAGACGGTGTGAAACGCCTATCCCTAAGATGGCTGACCTAGCAATAGGCAAGTGGGGAGCGAGAGATAAGAAATCGTTTATAGAAGTCTGCTCAACAAAGGGTGCCGAGCTTCTCAAGAAGGCAATAGAGAAAGGTGTTATATTTGTAGAGAAAGCTCCGGAAGAAAGCATTAAGGAGCGAGAGGAGAAGTATAGGAGAGCTTTAGAAGAGGCAAGGTACTGGCAGAGAAAAACCATTGAGCATTTAGAAAAAATGAAGCTTGAAGAAAGGCTTGAGTACTGGACAAGTCAGTTTAGGAGATGTATAAAGTGTATGGGGTGTCGCGATTCTTGTCCACTTTGCTATTGCATGGAATGTATGCTTGAGGCGTGGAGAGGCTACGTCAAGGCGGGAGAATTGCCTCCTGATAGGCTCTTTCCAATAATGCGCATAGCTCACGTTGCAGATTCGTGCGTTAACTGCGGGCAATGCGAAGATGCCTGTATGATGGAAATTCCAATCACATCATTGCTCTTTACTGTAAACAGCAAGATTAGAGAGGTGTTTAAATACGAGGCAGGCATGAGGCTTGAAGAAAAACCGCCGCTAATTTCTGTGACGGACAAGGAATTGAAAATACCTGACGTGGAACTTAAGCCGGGAGTCCTTTAGCAACACTATAAAAAACTCTATGCTCTCATCTTATTTTTAATTAATGGAAGTAACGCATCTGTAAATTTGTCGATTTCCCATGTAGTGTTATACACGTAGAAGCTCGCTCTCACCGAACCATTAATGCCTAAGCTATAGTGAAGTGGATGAGCGCAGTGTTTTCCTGTCCTTACAGCAATACCATGTTTATCTAATATCATGCCGACATAGTCGGGATCAAGCCCTTTCACATTAAACGATACAACTCCGCTACGCTTAGAGACTTCCCTTGGCCCATATACTTCTACATTCTCAA
The DNA here is from genome assembly GCA_003649085.1 of Thermoproteota archaeon. The sequence goes on along the minus strand of QMQV01000019.1, from coordinate 16,338 downwards.
GCTCGTTCAGACGTTTTAACACATATTCTGTTAATTTTGCTTCGTGTTCTCGTACGTTTTTCATCCCTATGTTCATTAAGTATTCAGCTGCTTTTGCCAATCCAATTCCTCCTGCTATATGCGGCGTACCAGCTTCAAACCTCCAAGGTAAACTTGTAAGCTTAACATCACTTATCGTGACATCATCTATGCAGCCGCCACCTATCATGATCACATCCATTTTCTCTAGCAAATCTCGTCTGCCGTAGAGTACCCCTATGCCGGTGGGGCCAAGCATTTTGTGCCCACTGAAGGCTAGGAAGTCAATGTCCATGTCCTTGACATTTATGGGGATATGGGGGACACTTTGAGCCCCATCAACTACAAATATCGCTCCAACTTCGTGTGCTAGCTTAGCGACTTTCTTAATATCAATAATTGTTCCCAAGACGTTAGATACATGAGCTAAAGCTATGATCCTCGTCTTCTTAGTGATTAAGCTTTGCAGCTCTTCGTAGTTTAAGTCTCCGTCGCTCGTAAAGCTAACATACTTTACTTTAACCTTCTTATACTCAGCAAGCTTTCTCCACGGCAACATATTGCTATGATGATCCATTAACGCTATGATGACTTCATCTCCTTCGCTAAGATGCTTTAACCCCCAGCCGTAAGCTACCATGTTTAGACCTTCAGTAGTATTCTTTGTGAAAATTATCTCCTCGAATGTAGCACCAATGAACTTGGCTAATGTTTCGTGGGCATCTTCATAAAGCTTTGACGCTTCTTGACTTAAAGTGTGTAAGCCTCGATGCACATTAGAGTAGTGGCTCCTATAGAAATCTGCTATAGCGTCAACTACTTGTATTGGCTTAAGAGAAGACGCCGCATTGTCAAAGTATATGAGTTGATGCCCATTTATAGACCTGCTTAGTATTGGGAAGTCTTCTCTAATCCTCTCAACATCCACGAAGAGCACCTCAGAAGTTTAGAGAAAGCTATGTTGAAAGCTTAACAGCTGTACCGTAAACCACTACTTCACCTATGTTTCGAGTTCCTCCAATTTCCGGGGAGAATATCCTCACGCCTATAACAGCATCAGCACCCATTTCCTCAGCTTGTTTTGATAATCTTTCAAAAGCTTCTTTCAAAGCTTCGCTCATCAACTTTTCATATTGTCCAACTCTTCCACCGAAGATATCTTTAATCCCAGCCATTATATCAGCACCAAACCACCTAGCCATAGCAACTGGTGCATAAACTATTCCGAGAACTTTTGAAATTTCATATCCAGGAACTTTTTCAGTTGTTACAATTAACACCCTAGCCATGGATAACCCCTAAATACACTTTTGCTTTTTTAGTTAATATTAAGAAGCTTTGTGCTGCGATTTAAAGAGCTTAATGACGTAGGATTGTTCGCTTACACCTAGAGATTTAGCTACAGGAGGACACTTAGCTCGCAACAAAAAGAAAATTGGCTTGTCAAGCCTTGACAAGACCTCTGGCTCTGATATGTACTCGTAGTTTGCCATGCCCTTAGATACTATAAAGTCCGCTTCACTAACTAACTCCCTTAACCTATCGTTTAAAACCTCTATTAATACGCATGCTGAATCGCTTCCATTATCAATAACTTCGTCGAAAAAGCTTTGTAAACCAGCTTTTTCCACGTAGTCGACTGTAATGTCATCTTGGAAGCTTCCGCTTTTCACAACGGCTATGACTTTTAAGCCCATGTTTTTTAGAACTTGAGCTAAAACGCAGTCTAAGACCGCTTCTCCAGCGTTATCAAGTAAGTATAACGCAAGCCTACTTTTCCTCGAAAAATCCCTAAGATAGGCTACATCGTCTAAGACAAAAGTACCCTCCAACTGACTTAATAGCGCTTCTATCGAAGGTATTTGATAACCAGCTACTCCTACGTCGAGGGAGTTACCTATTAGAGCAATTTTGACAGCATATGTCAACGCTTCATCAGCATCAAGTAGAGATAGGTGTTCTAACGCTTTAGACCTTAGTCTTATAGCCATTTCAATAGAGGAAGACTTTAAGTCAAAGTAAGGATCGTTGATGCCAGTAACGCGTTTGACTTCTCTAAACGCGTATGTAGCTATTACTGGAGGTGGAAGCTCGTGAATGTTTTGATAAATTACGCTCATTACCCTTTTGACATCCTGTAACGTAGCTTGAGGCTTAGCCTTTAACAGATCAGCTATCTTCGTCCTAACCAGACAAGGTACGCATTCTGGGTTTAACTTCAAGGCTACTCTCCCATCACCTGGACGTATAGTTTTCTAGTGCGGGGACCATCGAGTTCTACAGCTAATATGCTCTGCCAAGTTCCCAATAGAAGCTTACCGTCGCGGACTATAAATGTCCTAGCGTTGCCTAAATACATTGAAGCTAAGTGTGCTGATGCGTTACTATCGATCTTGTTATGTAACCATCTACCGTCATCTGGAAAGTCACTCGAAACTTTGTTTAAAAAATCTTCAAGAAGCCCACCTTCAGGTTCGTTAACTACGATGCTCATGGTAGTATGCGGAGTATATACCGTGCATATACCATTAACTACCTTAGATTCGCAAACCACTTGCTCCACAATGCGTGTGACATCAAGCAGCTCTCTTCGCTTCTTAGTGGATAACGTAAACTCTTTGAAGTATATATTCATAGTTAAGACCCCTAGTCGAGTTGAGCTAAGGTCTTGAGATGTCTTTACTAAAGTTTTCTATACTCTGTTTTGGAAATGTAATAAAGTTTAGCCAATTATTTGTTGTAAATTAAGTTTCGAAAATTCTGAGGAGCTGTGAGCTCCATCGAATGGTCTTCTTTTCACTTTTGTGCAAAAATGGTTTCGATTAACATCTAAACAATGTTTAAGCAAGACAAGTTAGTGCATTGTTTTTGAGGTTTAAAGTAAATGAAAATTATTAAGAAAATTGTCCATTTAATGCCCTGGGCGTTAATAGGCTTAACAACGCTTTTAACTTTAAAGAACCTGCTTCTCACAATTTTAGTTTTAGCAAGCATTTCGATTATTGAGAAGAAGATTATAAGTAAACTTCATGGAGAAGAAAGCCTTACTTCAACTAGAAACTTGGCGACAGTTACTACAGGTAGGAGTAAAGGTCCTGATATAAAAGCTCAAGAAGGTGACTTTGGTAGGCCTGTAGATAAGGTTTCGAAGAAAGGTTTTCTAGAGCGCTTACTTAAAAAACGAGAACTTAAGCTTTTGAAGCTTAAGAGGATTGAAGAGCTCTACGAAGTGAGTTTAAGCGATAAATATTATCTTCCATTTGAGGACTCTCCTTGCTTACTCGCTATTGACGGCTTATTTGTTGTATGTTTGGGAGCTATTGCTATAAGTGAGGTTAATGGTTTTAGCGGTAACTTAGATGTGTTGCTATCTACGGCTATGAAGTTGAAAGTTGATTTCACATGCTCTCTCGTATGTTCTTCTATGGGTTCTGATGCTGAGCCTTTTTGGAAAGTTGGAATCTTGATTTTACTGAGAAGTAAAAAACGCTTAGTTAAGCTTGATGGTGCTAAAGCTCAGGAACTTGTTCAAGAGTTTATTAGTAAGCTTAAGACGTTTGAAACCGTTGTCTCCACATGTTTTGATAAGGCTAGGGTCGATGTCTTGCTTGGTCGTGACGTTGTGAAAGCTTTGAGGTTTATGGAGGTGGGTTTAGGTTGAAAGCCAACTTCGTAAGCAGTGATATCATCAAAGCGTTGTTGAAAGCATCCCTTAGCGTTGAAGCTCAGAAAGCTGTTAAAGCTAACTTTAACATGCCTAAACTTGAGAGTGGGGACTTTTTCATAGGCTATGCGCTTTCAGCTTGCGATGAGAGGATCGCTAAGGTATGTCTTTCAAAAAGTGATTTGAAGTTGCTTTGTGTATGTGGAGATTATGAAGCTAGAAGCTTCTTTGTTTACAACTTGTTGAAGGTTATTCATGAAGCTAACGAGAAGTTCATTGTGTTAGACACTTACGGTGCATATGTGGGTTTAATTAGGGAAATCCCTGAGTTGAAGGTATTTAAGCTCGGTGAAGACTTCTCATTAAATATCTTTCAGCCTATTGGCGTTAAAGAAGACTATGCCTTGATATTAGTTGAAGTTTTAAAGTCTGTGCTAAACCTTGATGATGTACAGGCGCGATATTTGCTTAAAGCCTTGAAAAGAGTTTATGAAGAAGGTATTGAAAAGCCCACAGCTGAAGATCTTTTAGACTCTCTGCTAGCTGTCGAAGCCGAGGTTTCGGCGAGAGAGGTTTTCAAGCTTGAGAGTTTGAAAATGGTTTTAGAAAGTCTTCAAGTGGGATTTGCTGGATTAGCGTTTAATGCGGAATCAACAATCTCCCTTAACGACATTATCAAGCCTCCTGTCATATTGGATTTGAAGAGGGTTTATAGCGTTAGATTGAGAACGCTGGCTCAGGCCGTTTTAACCGTTAAGCTAGCTTTTGGAAACCCCCTAGGTAGCTTACTTGTCTTAGAGGATGCGCAATATTTATTGCCTAGCATTCAAAGGGCTATGAGACAAGATCTCGTACTCGTATATGAACGCATACCGGTGATCTTGCACTTATTTGATGCCTTCTCATCGAAAAACTTAGGAGTCGTGCTTAGCTGTTCAAGCCCTTCTGAAATTAGCAGAGAGGCGTTGTCTAGATCTAAGACAAAGGTTTTCTGCAGAGGGTTAAGCGAAAACGATGTTTCCTTAATTGCTAGGATGTTTTCTCTAAGCTCAGAGCAACTTAAGACTTACATATCATTGGGCACACATCGCTACTTGATATCCAAGCCTATTGAGCACATGCCTATGTTAATTGAGCTTGAAGGCCGACCGCCTACTGAAGTAAGTGACGGAGAGATCGTAGCACATATGGAGAAGCTTGGTTTTTCAAGAGAGAAGCTTAAGGTTGTAACCTATAGGAGGAGTCTGCTTGAAAGGTTATTTAAAGATCTTAAAGATGTCGCTAAAGCTTACAAGTTGTTAGACTTCATTAAGAGCAATAGGATTCCTCACGGAAGCTATCGAGCTATACCTTTCTTAACTGAACAGGAGTTTAGACAGCTCATTAAGGTCTTTCTTAGGCATAAGCTAATAACCGATTATTATGATCGTGATGGAGTGAGATGGTATGCTATAACTAGTTTTGGTGAAGACGTTCTGACGGAATTTGAAGATAATGTGAGGAAATCAAGCTCACTGAGTAAGGAGGTGGAAGGAGGTGAGAAAAGTGGTGAAGGATGAGCTTGAAAGTTTAGATGGTGTAGGTGCAGTGACCGCTGAAAAGCTTAGGAGAGGAGGCATTACGTGTCTTAGAGACTTAGCTGCTTTGTCGACAAGAGAGCTTCTACAGAGAGTTGAAGGAATATCAGAGGAAAGAGCTTTTGCTATAACGCGAGCAGCGCGCGAAAAGCTCGGCGTAGGTATTGTGCCAGCAAAGGTGTATTTAAGAGGCAATGCAGCTAAGCTGACGACAGGATGTTCTGGGCTTGACGCAATTTTAAAAGGCGGTCTTGAAAAGGGAATTACGGAGCTTGTAGGGGCTTACGGAACTGGAAAAACGCAGCTATGTTTCCAGCTATGCGTCACGGTGCAATTACCTAAAGAGAAGGGCGGTTTAGGAGGCGGGGCTTTCTTCATAGATACTGAAGACACTTTCAGTAGTACTAGAATTGTCGAAATTGCTCGAAGATTTGGTATGGGAGAAGAGGTCTTAGAGAACATATACCATGCCAAAGCGTTAAACACGGATCACCAAATGGACCTTGTTGAGGAGGCATTTAACTACGTGAAGTACAATAACGTCAAGCTAGTTGTTGTGGACTCGCTGACTGCTCACTTTAGAAGTGAGTATGTTGGCAGGGAAGCACTGGTAGCTAGACAACAGAAGCTTAACAGGCATATACATCAGCTACAAAGACTCTTCATGCTATATGATATTGTAGTTGTAGTTACTAATCAGATACTTGACGTGCCCGAATACGTCCCAGGAACAGCTAATTACAAGCCGGCTGGAGGCAACATAGTAGCTCATGGCTGTACGTACAGGATTTTACTCGAAAAGTCAAAGGGCTTGACTAAAGCTACGATAATAGACTCTCCTAAACATCCAAGGGCATCTACGTACTTTGCCGTTAAAGACGAGGGTATTGTAGATGCGGAGCAGAAGCCGTAGTTTGCCTAAGCGTAGCTTAGCGCGAGTAAATGACGTGGAGGAAATTGTTCCCGGAAAGGTGTGGAAAGTTAGGGGGAGAAGCGAGCTAGGCGATAGAGACGGATACTACATTGTAAAGCTAGTTGACCTCAAAGGACTGAAAAGATACGTATGCAGTTGTCAAGATCCGTCAAAGCCATTTTCTCTTAGAAGAGCTAGAGAAGGATGTAGTCACATAGGAGCAGTAATAGCGTATAGGAGGATGAAAGGTGAAGACAGGTATTAGAGCATTAGATAAGCTTTTGCAGCCTGCAAAATCCCTATTAATTTATGGAGAAGCAGGATCAGGAAAAACTACATTGGCACTGCAAATAGCTAAAGATGTAGTTAAAAACCATGCTAATGTCCTCTACGTAACTGATAAAGATGAGCCTTTAGAACGAGCACAGGATTTGCTAGGTATAGAAGCCTTAGTTAATAACTTCTTTATCTTAAAACTTAACAGCTTTAAAGACTTCATGACATTTGTAAACGAAGTAGATTTACTTGTAGAGAGTATTGAAGCCAGGTTAGTTATAGTCGATACGGTTTCAAGGTTATATCAGCTAATAACATCACAAGTTTTTCAGGAAAATGTTGCCAAAAACAGGTTGCTAAACTTAGGGCTGGCACGCCTTAAGACTGCTCTAAATATGTTAGACGTAAAGTTAGTAGGTATTAGTGGCGTAGCTTTAGATAATATGCCTGTGTGTAGGAAATCAATAATACCTCATTTTAACGTAGTACTTGAAACTAGGAATTTAAGTGATGGTTTTAAAGAGATTTCGATTATTAAACCCCCGCTCAAGTTGAGAGTAAAGGCTTTGATAACTGACGCTGGAGTTATGGAGACTGATGTTTTCGCTTAATGTTGGGTGTTGGTATAGCTTGATTTGTTGAAAATTTTGATAGTTTATGCGCTCAGTATAATGGGTCTTTTATAGCTATTGAGGGGCAGAAGGTTATAACCTATGGGAGGTAAGCTGCGACAAGATATTGAGAATGGTTATCAGCACGGGCTTTCGACAAAGGATGAAGTATTAATACTCTTTGTTTTCTGAGCACACAAGAGATTTAGTAGAAACATTTATATTTCCAAATATATGTATCTACAGATAGGTGTCTACAGGTATTGCGGAAAGCATCTAAGGTAGACGAGGCTGCCTTACGCGATAAGGCGATTGCGTGGCTACGCTCTAAAGGCTATCGCGTAGAGGCTGGCAAACAGTTGCTGGTGTCAAAGATCGACATATACGCTGTCAAGGATGGTGAAAAACTAGCAGTTCAAGTGCTAGGCGATGCTGAAGAGTATAGGCAAGGCATGCAAGTGTTGCTAGCGGCAAAAGCAGAGCTAGGCGACGTGACGTGTATGTTGCTATTGCCTACGGTGACGCAAAAGGTTAGGGAGGTGGCTGATAAATTGGGCATTAGGGTCATCGCAATGGACGAAATCGGAGTTAGAGAGAGCGAAGTAGCGGAGACTAGGCTTAGCGATACGAAGCTTAAGGTATTGGCAGCTATATACTGTTGCGAAAAGGAAGGCAAGGATGCCTATGGCTATGCGATATGGAGGGTATTAAGAAAGAGCTTCAACATGTTCAAGGACTTTGAAGACATGGGCAACATATACAGGCATTTAGATGAGCTTGAGCGAATGAAGTACATCAAGCTTACTGAAGTAACGGCAACCGGCAAAGCTCGTAAGATCTACAAGCTCACAGCCAAAGCGAGACAATTGCTTGAAGAACATGGAATGCCGTATGTTGAGAAGATAATTTCAGCTGGAGGGAGAGGGTGATGGACGATTCATCGTGGTGGGCGGTGGTGATCAACCATGTTCGTGGCGAGGAGATTTGCAATGCTAACTATAGCAGGAGCATTAGGATCAATAGCGACTGCGGTACTTGGCCCTATCTACGTCATTTATGTGGAAGAAGTTGTAAATGGCACGTTCATGGATGCTTTAGTGCTTTCAGCAGTTTTTGGATATGTATTAGCTATCTTAGAGACACCGATGGGTAAGCTTTCTGATAGAATTGGTAGGAGAGAGCTTGTCTTCTACGGTGGAATACTAAATGCTGCTGTAACGCTCTCGTATACCATTGTTAACGCACTTCACCTACTATACATAATTGAAGTTATTGGAGGCTTTGCCACAGCTATGCAAAAGCCTGCTTGGAAAGCTGCCTTAGCTGATATAACTGATAATGTGACCAGAGGTAAGTACTTTGGTTTTTATGAGTCAATATATGATATTGCTACAACAACGACGTTTCTCTTAGCAGGCGCTATCGCATGGAACTTTGGGTTAAATGCTCTATTCTATGTCTGTGCGCTGGCTGAGCTAACATCAGCTATTATAGTGTTTAAGGAGCTAGGCAACGTTAGCGAAGCTGATGTTCAAGTTTTAGAAGCTTTAGAAGAAACTCAATGCCCAATAGGAAGTAGTTAGCTAGCTTTAAGAAGCAAGTAGGTCTTCTGCGAAACTTTAAGAAAAACTACTTTATGTTAATCTCATGAGGTGCACTGGGAAGTGGTTAAGTGCGAAGTATGTGGTGAGAATGACGCCATAAGGGTCTGTCCTAGGTGTTATAGGCTTATCTGCGAAAATTGCACTGATAGTGTTTGGCACGTTTGCGTAGATTGCGCATCTGTTAAAAGAGCTATTCAGGAAGATTACCTAAGGTATCTAGAGAGAATTGCTAAGTTAGCTGAAAGTGTTGAAAACTTAATGCGCAAGCACGAGTGTTTTAGGTGTTTACTAGTTAGGGATACGTTAATGAGGTGTTTAAAGGCTGTAAAGGACCTGGAGTTGTTAGGTAAAGCTGAGGGGTATGAGAGGCTTTCAATGGAGGCTAGCGCTATACGATCTAAGCTTGAGAATATCACTGTTAGGTATTTGACGAATTTGGTCATATCACTTGATAAAGAGGCTAAGAAGTATTAATTTAGCTCAGATAAGGGCGCGTTCTACACCTTTTTATTCAGAGCGCGAAAACCCTCATCATCGCCATGTGCCCCAACCTGACCACACTCCTCTTCATCAAACCCTCCTTTTAAAGAGGGTTTCTCTGAAGAGCTTAGGTGGTGGGGCAATAATGAATTAATTTTTAAAAGGGCTTTAAAGCTTCACCCTCGTAACTAGCATATAGGCAATTTTACTCTTAGAAACATTTCTCCATTTGAGAACTTCATCTCGGCAAAACCTTTTTCTACTAATAGGTCAGCTATGAACTTAGCTTTACTATAGTTTATGCCTAGCGCATTTGAAATATCTACGATTCTACAGGGTCTTCTCCTAAGCAAGCTTAAGGCTTTTTGCTCAAGAGCGCTTTTGTCACGCCATTTTACTATAACGTCGCGCTTATCATGTAGGCCGAAGACCCATATCCTGCTTCTAGCAAAGTAGTTCCTGAACTTCTTGCATATAGCTATTAGCTCTCCTGGAGAAGCTTGCATAACAAAGTTTTCTGAAGCAGGCCTATATGGGGTACATAGCTGTACCACGTCTGGATCTATATCAGCTACAGCTTCGATTAGCTTTGACAACTCCTCTTCATTCATATTGCTAAAGTTATAGGTGGTTTTTAAGAACATTGATTGAACCATTAGTTCACCTGAAAACTCCTCTTTGAAACGCTTTATCCCTTCCAATACTCCATTTATTGAAGGCACGTCGTTAGCTGGACGATTAATTCTTCTAAAGAGCTCATCAGAGGCAGCATCAAGTTTAACACATACTATGTCAAATTCTTGTAGAGCGTCTCTAACTGAATCGATGTTTAAAGTGGAGGAGTTAGTAAGTATTACAAATGGGAAATCAGGTAGCTCTTTTCTTATGGCTTTGGCTATTGCTTTTAAATTGAGGTTTAAAGTAGGTTCGCCGCATCCACTAAATGTTATAACATCAATGCTTTTCAGATCGATTTGCAGCAAGTAATCCTCTAGGTCACGTAGTACGTCGTTTTCATCGATACATAGGTTAGGACTTGGCTCAGCAATTTTATTGATTGTTTTGCCAAGCTGACAATAAATGCAGTCAAAACTACAGGTTTTTGGTGCTACGATAACGTCTATGCCAAGAGAACGCCCAAAACGCCATGAAGGAACAGGCCCATATATTGTTCTTCTGGTCATTGGTTATAGTGTTTTAAAGCATAATTATTAACTTTACTAAATTTACTAAACCGGATAATGTTTACTCGTACACTACTTAAAAGTTTATGTTTTGAAAATGTTAAGAGATAGATGAAGACTCGATTAGCTTTTGAAATTGCTGCTAAGCATCCTTGACACTTAAGCTTATATTTCAGTGTGCTAGAGGCTGAAGGCTTTAGTAAGAGGTCCACTTAAGCAATGAAGAGTGTTCCACATGCTGGATATCGCGAAAGGTATGTGTGGGTTAAGGAAAAGGACTTTAGAGGACAATATGTTCTCTCAGGCTTAAGGACATATTTAATACAGCTTGAAAACGGAAAGTTTGAAGGACGATGGAATGGTGTTTGGAACCTTCCTATAAAGGTGGCAGATTCCATAAACTACGCGATTAGCTTAGATGGCGAAGAAGTTCTATGGCTTTACGACCATTGTGCCAAATTTGAAGCCCACGTTTCACACGCTGAGCGAACGTATCGTTTGCCTAGGCAACTCGTGATTAAGGAGAAGCTTTTCATGCCTAGTTCTTATAGAGCTGTTTGCTGGATTTTCACAATTGAAAATCGAGGTAATGAAGATGTCCAGTTGAAGTTCATAGCTAATCCAGTAGTTAACTTGATGTGGGAAGTTAAGCAAGCTGGCGAACCCTGGCGTGAGAGGAGAATGTTAGTAATATATGATCATGTACGTGGGGCTTTACTGTATAGACATCACATGAGGTCTGAGTGGATCGCTCTTTTCGGCGCTAATAAAGTGCCCAACATCGTATATGCTGAACATCCCGGTAATTCAAAGCTTCCTCTTCAAAGCAAGATACCTAGACCTAGAGAACATGTATATGGAGATGCCCTCCTCATATATGATGTTAAAGTACCTAGAGGTGAAAGCTTTGAACTTACCTTTGTCTTAGTTGGCGGCATAGGGACTTTAACCTTCTTCTTAAAAGAATATGATGAGCTTTTAAACAAAGCTAAGCTGTTTTTTGAGCAAAATAGACAAGATGTGTTAAGATATCTTGCTGAAACAGCAGACTTATCGACTACCGTTAAGTCTATTGATAAGGCATTTACATGGTCTAAAGTCAACCTTTACGTCCTGAAACACTATAAGAGAGGCTATGGGCTCGGCTATATGGCTGGTCTTCCGAACTTCCCCATATACTTTGGGAGAGACACCATATGGACATTGCTGGGAGTAAATGCTATTGGAGATTTCGAAACTTCAAAAGCTGCTCTTAGCATGCTAGCTAGGTTTCAGGCAAAAGATGATGGAGAAGATCAGCTAATGGTCCCATACTACAAAGGAGAGATACCGCATGAAGTGAGAACAGATGGCACAATAATATACTATAGCATAGATGCAACCCCTCTCTTCATCATAGGGGTTTACGACTACTACTTATGGACTGGTGACGACGTTTTCATAAGGTATATCTACGATAATGTCTACAAGGCTTTAAGGTGGTGTTTTAAGTCAGATAGGGATGGAAATGGCTTAATAGATCATGGCCCAGAAGGCTTTTTGCCTGACGTCACGTGGATGGACTCACTGTTTAGAGGGAAATCTGCTGTTGATGTCCAAGCAATTTTTGCCTATGCCTTTAAGTGTGGAGCTGAGCTTGCTAAGATCGTCGAAGATTATGAGACCGAGAAGGAGGCTATTAGAAGGTTTGAAGAACTTAAAAAGCTGCTTGTGGAGAAGTATTGGGATGACGAGAGAGGATTTTTCTACGATACCATTAAGCCAGACGGTCTTCCAGATGCCAGTTTGACGATAAACGCTGTAGTGCCGTTATTCTTCAACTTAGTTGACTATGAGAAAGCTACTAAGGTGCTGGCAAAGCTTGAAAGCTCAGATTTCATGGCACCTTGGGGTGTGAGAAGTAGGGCTAAGAGTGATCCTGAATATGATAGCCGTAGCTATCAGAAAGGAGGAGTATGGCCCTTCTGTACGGGCTGGGTTGCTTTCTCGCAGTTTCAATATGGCAGGCTTGATAAGGGGCTTGACACCATATTAAGGATGGCAGAAGCGCAGAGGCTTGTTACAGCATACTTTAAGGAGGTGCTGCCTGGAGACGGACCTATTAAGGAGGTCTTGACGGAGCACGAACATCCTTTAGGGTGCTTTATTCAAGCGTGGTCAGCTGGCATATATATTTACGCTTTAATTAAAGGATTGGCAGGGGTTGAGCCTAAAGCATACGTCAAACAAGCCACCATATGCCCGTTTTTATCAAGTAGGCTAAGTGAAATTTTGCTTGAAGAACTTAAGGTAGGATCTTGTTCCTTAGATTTTCGTATCCAGAGGTTAAGCGATGGAGAGGTTAAGGCTAAATTGTATGTTAAAGAGGGAGAGTTGAACTTGAATGTAGGTTTCAAGAGCATTGGATGCGCCGATACATGCAGAATACATGTAAATGGGGAGGAAGTCGAAGGTGTTATAGAGCCTATAGGAGAAGGATACTTTAGGATTTTAACGCCATTAGATGTAAAAGCTGGTAAAACATTGAGCGTTTCTTATAGGTTTAAGTAATATCTTTAATGACTTTTGATAAGTCGTTTAGCAGATGTGAAAGGCTTTGATACTTAGTTGCTGGTAGTTTTGACAGTATTGTAGATAACCTGATTCTCTTATCTTCAGTTAAGTCAAAAACTCTCCATCCACAACATCTGTTTAGCTCATCTCTTGATATTGGAAACCTAACGTTTTCTTCAAGGATAACCTCTCTTATGGACTCTATTCCAACAGATTTCGTAGCTTTTGGGAAAATACCTGTTTTCCTATAGGCCTTAAGTCTAGCTGCGTCAGTGTACATTCTCACACCGTGGAAACATATCATCGTCTTGCCATGTCTTTCTGCTTTTTCATTAATTTCAAGTAACTCTTCATCAGTGAACTGATAGATGTTATGCTCTCCCTTACCGAATATGCGCGAATAAATAGTTGAAGTCTCTACTTCTGGCTCTTTTAAGGATAAATCCACGCAATGCGCTACGTCAAATTCCTTCATTAAGTCTTTATAAGGCTGTGGTAATGAGATTAAGCCGCGAGCTTCCCATGCGAGCTTCATATCGAGGCTTAAGCATAGCTTAAAGAAGGATTCTAAGCGTTCAATAGGTAATGTTTGCAATGATAGGGTTTGCGGCGTCTCTATGACGAGTAGCGAAGCTTTCAAGATCTTGTATATTTCAGCAGTCTTGTTTAAAGCTTTGACCACATAGTCGTTAGTAGCGAGCATATGACTATGCGTTATAGATTTATGACAACGAAGCGTAAATTCAAAATCCTCAGGGACTCTTGAACGCCAGGAATGTACGAGGCTTAGACTAGGCCATGTGTAGAAAGTTGAGTTTACTTCTACAAAGTCAAACGCCATTGAGTAAGCTCTTAACGAGTCCATGCCTGGAACTCTGAAATATGACCATCCTCCAGCTCCTATTAATACCTTAGACAATTACTCCACCTTGACTGGTTAGCTAAAGAATGTATGATGTTAAGCTTACCCATAAAGCTAAGGAGATCATTAAGAGAAAGTAAAACTTTCTTAAAAGCTCTCTCCTTACCTTTAAAGCACACTTAGATCCTAAAAAGCCACCAATTAAGCATGCGACTCCGAAAATTAAGATGAAGAGTAGGTTGACATGAGGTGTTGAAGCTAAGTGTCCTGATAAGCCAAAAGCAGCTGTTGTAGCAACCATAGCTGCTGATGTGGCGACAGCCACATCCATTGGGACAGCGCAGATAGCTACCATTATGGGCACTTTGAAAACCCCACCAGCTATACCTATCATTCCAGCTATGAAGCCTACAAGACCGGATAAGCCAGCAACTATTGGAAGATCTACTAGGTATTCAGCTCCGCCAACTTTCCTCCTAATACATAGCTGTGTTAGCTTAATCGCCTTAGCCTTCTTGCCTGAAAAAAGCGTTATAACCCCAGCAACTACTAGAGCACAGACGAGCAGAAGCCTAAGAACATGCTCGCCAAATTTTATAGCGAAGAAACCGCCAATAAAGGCTGTAATGGCTGTTGTCGGCTCCATTATAGCGAAGAGCGACCAATCGACACGCTTAGACCTTATGAAGTTTATCGATGCCATTAAGGTAGTCATAAAGATAGCAAATAAGCTTAACATGCTAGCTTCCTTCATACTAAACCCTATGATAACTAGTAGTGGGACATAGACTAAGCCTCCTCCAAGCCCTAACATGGAGAAGACGAAGGATATCGCGACGAAGAAGAGGCTTATGACAATTATGTTCACGACGAATCACCAAGCGTTTGCGGTAGCTCTATTAAAGAGAGGAATTGCTTGCTTTAAAGCTAAGCTGTAACAATAAGCTTAAGAGTGGGGAAGAGGCATGGCTAAGATCTTTATAGGCACATCAGGGTGGGATTACGTAGACTGGGTTGGGGTATTTTACTTAAAAGATAAGGGAAAGTTAGAATACTACTCAAAAGTCTTTAACACTGCTGAGATAGACTCGACATTCTACGATTACCCAATACCAAGAGTTGTTGAATCTTGGGTTAAGAGAACTCCGAGAAGTTTTGTGTTTGCAGCTAAAGTTCCTAGAACTGTAACTCATAAGAAGATGATTAATCCGAGGTTAGATATAGCGAAGGATTTGGAGTTGTTTCTAAACTTAATGAAGCCGCTTGCTGAAGCTGGTAAGATGGGGCCGTTGCTTTTCCAGCTTCCACCTGGGCTTAAATATGACTTGGATAGGCTTGAGGCTCTTCTAGCAAATTTGCCTACGAAGTATAAGTTTGCAGTCGAGTTTCGTGATCCAAGTTGGCTTAGAGAGGAGACTTATAGCGTGCTTGAAAAGTATGAAGTAGCGTATACGATAGTTGATGAGCCACTTTTACCTCCTGAGTGTATTGTCACAGCAGATTTTGCTTACATTAGATGGCATGGTAGGGGACAAAAGCCTTGGTATAACTATCATTATAAACGTGAAGAGCTTGAAGCTTGGATACCGAAAGTCAAGGAGGTCGAGGCGCAAGTTAGCGAACTCTATGGATATTTTAATAACCATTTTCACGGCTATGCATGCGATAACGCGTTAACCGTGCTCGAAATGCTTGGCATTCTTACGCTTGAACAAGCTGAAGCTAAGAAGAGGTTAAGTGAACACTTTAAAGCTGGAAAACTCTTCATACCACCGCCAGCTTCAGCTAAGCTTAAGGGATTACAAGCTTACATGCTAGCTCAAAGTAATAACCCATCAGACCTCATAATGTTGTTTACAGATGAAAAGAGGATAAAGAGGTCTCAGGAAATACCAACAAGCGAGGTTTTGATTGAAGAACTCACAGATAACTATGTTAAAGCTAAGGTAAAAGACTACGTCGTGGTAGTAGATGGCGATTCTAAAGTTATACTACATGACTGCGCCGATTTTTCAAGAGTGTCGACAGCGAAGCAGTTCTGTAAACATTTGGCAAGGCTCTTTACAACAATGCCTCAGCAAACAGCGGTAAAGCTCCTAAAGAAAATACATCAAGAAATTGATGAGTGGACGTTTAAGCCACTAGTAGGAGAGGAAGGTGAGCAAGCGGAGAGTGCCTAAGCCCTAACCAAGGGAATGCCACATTTAGGACAAACTCTAGCTCTACAAGGTACTCCTGGGTAATGCGGTTCTCTATGTCCGCAGCGTGGACATATGCATTCGCCTCCTGGTCCTCGAAATCCAGCTCCTCTACCTGGAGCACCGCTTGGACCGCCAGGTCCTCCTCCACCGCCTCTGCCCATGCCAGCTCCACGGCCATAAGCCAAGCAACTACACCTCAAAGAGGCAATATCTTATATGGTAGTTTTACTCTATAAAGTTTTGTGCAGATGCACAGTAAGGTTTATGTCTTGTTAGCTATCATAGTCATAGGCTTAGCTATTTGGGCTGCGACTAGCCTAACAATTAAGAAAGAAGGTGTTGTTGAAAAAGTGTCTGAGGAAGCTTCAAAAGAGACGCCATCCTACGCTATGGTC
>QMQV01000018.1 GCA_003649085.1 Thermoproteota archaeon | reverse complement strand
TGTAACGGAACTTGGGACGGTGCTAATTGTGTCGGTGGTTGGGTGAATGATACTTGGGTCGCATTTACAGAAGAAATGTGTCCTAATCCATTCAAGGAATGTTGGTCCAATGTTACAAAAGTTGTAAACTCAACCGCAGGGGCAACCATAGCATGGAGAGTTTATGCTAATGATACCTCGAACCAGTGGAATGCGTCGGAGATTTACACCTACGTAACAACGTGGATGATACAATTCGATGCCGTATGGTCGGTCTATCCGAACCTCATACCCGGAGAAACGATGGAGATAAGGGCTAACATAACGAATAACACACCTCTTGATAGCGTGTGGGCGAATTGTTCCGGGGCTTGGAATGGAAATCTCTCAATGAGCTTACTCGAAGGGAAGACATACTACGCAACGAGGATTAGTAATGAGGTCGGGCAGATTAACTGCTCAATCAATGCCAATGATACCAGCGGTAATTATAATATGTCTGATACCATAGCGATTACACTGATTATCCAACCTGAATGGCAGGAGGAAAAGCAGGTAGAGACCGTTTACCTGAACGCTTCGGATACTGGGAACCTGAGCTACTGGAAGAACCTCACTTTGAATAATACAGGAACCATAGACTGGTGGCGTAGCCTGACCTGTGAAACTTATCCAAATGTTGATGAAGTCTATGTTTACTATCCTGATGGAACCCTATTAGATAGTTGCACCTCATGTAATTCCTTGACCTTCCCCGCATCGGTGAATGCTGGGGAGGTGGTTAACTATACCTGTAAGTATGTCTGGATTAATGCAACGAATACCTCTGCTCTGGTAGTTGCTCAGGATAAGAGCTACCAGTCTGTAGCTGGAGGAGATGTGTATGAATACGCTTCCCTCAACGTGAGTAATTACGCCGAGGTGGATGAAGAAGTCGTAATCTATGACCAGTGCCCCTATGGAGCGAATGGTAGTTACACAGCTATTCATTGCGGTAACATGCTATTATCGGTTGGTGGTGGAGTAACAACTAAGGTTATTTTCAACTGGTCGGAGTATAACAGAATACAAATCACGGAATTGGGCTGGGAACAAGACTCTTCAAACACTTCGAACCTCAGCAGGCAGTGGGTGATTGAAGCGGTAAACTTCACCAACTTGGAGCCAATAGATTTTGAAAATGTCTCATATACCATCTCCTCTCCAGATATAGCCGAGGCGGGATGGAGCGGTGAGGTTGTATGCTACAACTGTTCCGGAACCTTCAATATCTCAGCTAACTCCAACTTTAGCACCTACGTAATGGCTTACGGCGATTGGTTAAATGAAACTCAGCTACCTTGGGAGCAGGACCCGGATTCTCAATCGAGGATAGATGTCCAGTATATTAAGAGCAATCTGTCGGTTCACAATCACGCTAATATACCTTGGGAGAACGTGTATTTCTGCTGGGACTTTTCTAACGTTAGCTTCCCATCCGGTAGCTGGAGCTTCATAACCCAAAACGTATGCGACTACTTTAATATCTCAGCAAATGAGGATAAGAACCTGAGCTCGGGGAGGGCTTCCGGAGATAATATAGATGAGGTGTTCTATGACTGGGAGCAAGATAAGAGCAAGACCTCCAACCTCTCAACCCAGTTCATCTCCCAAGAGATTTATCTGGTCAGGAATACGGACATACCATTTAAGGATATATATTGGTGGACGAGCAACCCAGATGAATTCGGGGATTGCGACAATTGTAGTGGTTTCGTTAACCTGACAGATACTTCCAATACAGTATACGCAAACGATAGTGGCGATGTATTGTGGGAGACCATCTACCTTTGGGAGCAAGACACTTTAAATATCACAGAAGCTGGTGGCTGGGCTTACTCCAAGCAAAGGACTTACGTCCATAACCCCTCCTCTATAGACTTCGAGGATGTCGTGTTCAACCTCACTTGTAGAGAAGGTTGGGAGGCTGTGGAACAGTATGAGTATTACAATTTCTCAGCCAACAGCTATTACTGGATAGATACGAGGTGCAGGGCTTACGATATTATAAAGAAATTGCTCTGGAACCTCACGATAGACGCTCCATACATACTAGTAGATAGCCAGTATTATGCAAGATTCAATGTAACTCTGAACAATACAGATGAGAATGTGAGTTATAGCAACGTTCTCGTTAGATACAATACGATGGTCGATGACTATCCGAGTGTGGATTTCCCATCAAGCTATGTCTATGTGGATATAAGCAACGGGAGTGTGAAGAACGTAACCATAAACGGGACTTGCTATCCTGTCGTTACTGTTAATAAAAGCAAGAGTAAACTTGAGGAGCTTGATTACGTTGTCTGGGAGCATAACTCCACTCACAGGGTTGTAAGCGACCTAGCAAACCTGACGAAGCAGAAGGAGATAAGATACTGCGTCAATCTGGAGAGGGAAGTTGACTACTATAACAATATGGAGAACCTCACAGCCCTATCCGATGGGAAGCCAATAAATTATACCCTCGGAACTGAAGAACTTTGTTTCATAATTCCAGAGGACTTCGAAGAAAGTTCTTGGGAT
The DNA here is from genome assembly GCA_003649085.1 of Thermoproteota archaeon. Next base: position 18,367 of record QMQV01000018.1, on the reverse strand, counting down.
GCAGGTTACCACTGGATTAAGTATAACTACACTGTTGCTAGGGAACACATAATTGGACCTGTATCCTCCATAACCTACAGGAAGACCTACTTGGGGATGCCCATCGAGCAAATATTAATATACTTAATAGTGTTCATAATCGTTGGAGGCATCATTTTATATGTTGTTGTGTCTCAGAGGAAGAAGGAGATAAGGATTGAGATAAAGCCCGAGCATATAGAGAAATTCAAGAAGTTGTTTGAGGAACTGGAGAAGAAATGATAGCTAAAAAGTTGTTCATTTGCTCTGTTATAATGTTTCTGATAAGCATCGTTCAAATGTTCATTACGATGAGCTTGTATGCGAGGGCTGATACTCTCTCTCAGGCTATCGAGAGATACAAAGAGGTGGAGAGGAGCATAATTAGAAAGGCTTTAGATGCTTATGAGAATGGGACGCAGTATCACTTCAGCGATACCGACATAGAGATAAGACAGATTTCATCCAATAGATTGGCTGTGAATTTAACCGTCTTGCTATACAATGAGAGCTCTTGGGGTGGAAACTTCCTAACTCTGGTCTGGAGATGGGTCCGCTACAAAATACCTTATTACAATGTAACCTTCTATCCCAATGCAACCATCTCCGATTTCTACAGAACCTTATACAGACTGGAAAGTAAGAAAAGGTTATTTCTCAAATCCGGGGCAATTCTCTCCCTCAGTCCTGCCTACTTCCTAGTGAATGGCAATCCGGGGAAAATAGTTTACTTTTCCTATAATCAGAAGCCAAGCTACCAAACTTTGGTTAGCCTAGCTGAATCCGACCCCATGAACATCTTCAAGGTCAATAGAACTTGGATGAACGCCATATTCGTCTTCGAATTTAACGATAGCTTAACCGAACCCTTTTGCTTGGTCTTCCCGGTCCCCAGATATTCAAGGGTTCATCTGAAGATGAGTTTCTGGAATAATATAATATACCATAGGTTCGACTACCCGGAGTTCATAATCAATGGGACGAAGAGCGGGAATAGGCTTGAGGCTTGGCTCAAGCCCTACCCATGTTGCGGGGAAAAGAATGTTAAGTTACAGCCACTTGAGGTGTGCGTTGCATGATTGTCTTGGCTCAACTCCCCCTGAGATGGAATTACGTTGCACCCCTGAATCTCGCTCTGTTAAAAGCATTTCTCGAGCAAAAAGGTTTGGAGACCAAGGTAGTTGATTTCTCCCCAAGCTATAATGAAAAATTCGTGGAAATTGTCAGGAAGAAGAAGGTTGAAGATGAGGAATTGGCTGAGTGCTATCTCAGGGCTTCAGCCATCAACTCCACAATCTTAAGATACGTTGTAAGGAAGGTAGCCCTTAGAAGGGCTTGGTCGAAGGTCATCTACCCCCTGTATCTGGTCAACAAAAAGGAGGAAGACTTCGATGAGGTGGATGACTTAATGCATGAAACTCATCTGGAAATTGCTGAGAACATTATGGACTGTTCACCAAGCCTCGTTGGATTCTCGACTGATGTTTTCAGCATAGGTCACTCTTTGAATGTAGCTAAAATTCTGAAAAGGGAAAGAAAGGATTTGAAAATCATTTTCGGAGGTCCGGGAACTCTCTACGGCTGGAAATTCCTTCTCAGATACGATTTTATAGACCACATTATCGTTGGGGAAGGGGAGCATGCATTGCTGAAAATCGCAAATGATGTTCGGGACAGGGTTATCTTCTCTAACGAATTCCTCGTCAATCTAAACAATCTCCCGACCCCGAATTACAGGGATTTAGACACGGGGAAATATTGCTTCTTAGGGGTGGAAACTCAGAGAGGTTGTGTGAATAGGTGCAGGTTCTGTAACATAAGGACCTTTCCCTGCGGGGAAATGTATAGGGAAAAGGATATAGAAAAGGTTTTGGAGGAAATCCGGGAGCTAAAATCGATTAAAAATAAATTTTTCTTCTGCGACAATATAGTAAATCCCTATCCTAAGAGGATAAAGGAGCTATGCAGGGGGTTGGCGGAGCTCGAGGTGGAGTGGGAAGGCATGATGTTCCCGAGGATAGATAGGGAAACCGCATTCCTGATTAAGAAATCTGGGTGCAGGAGGGTATGGCTTGGGGTTGAGAGCTTCGATACGAAGGATTTGAAAATTCTCGGTAAGAATGTGACGGAGAGAGAGGTTATTGATAGCGTGAAGAATTTGAGCGAAGCGGGAGTGGATGTTGATGTTCAACTCCTATTCCTCTTCCCAAAAACCACATTTCTGGGAGCTTTAAGAACCATCTTGAGAACTTTCCTCCTCCAAAAATACATAGGAGAAATAGATGCTAACTACTTCTACCTCGCCTACAACTGCGATGTGCATAGAAATCCAGAATCTTATGATGTCGAGATTATGGAAGATGAGCTCTCACCCATCGTTAATAACGTTCCATTCGTAATGAATAACAAGTTGCAGAACACCCTCGTGGTTATCTTGACAGCTATGCTGAAGAGGTATTTTTCCATTAAAGGGAAGACGCTGGACAAGAAGATTAAAGCGGAGACCCGCAGGTTTCCTTTAACAAGCTAAGAAAGTCTGGTTCAAATCATAGTAAACATTATAGCCTCTAAGGAACAAACCCTTCCTTTCCCCTACCTGCTTGAAAAATATTGCCCTAAGCCAGTAAATAAATCTCCTTCGAGGTAGTTGAATGTAGATTTCCTTGGTCTTGTTTGCTTCCAGTTCAAATTTTTTCTCGTAAATTGAAGCCCAGAGGGTGTGAGTGACTTTTATGATTGCTGTGGCATCCATATTAGGCGTTAGCTTGCATTTAAAATAGCAGTAATCCTCAGTTCTATTAACTGGCTCACAGCCGAATTTCACTTTCATGGGGGTTTCCACGAAGCCGACTAGGGGAGATAGAAACAAGTAGAGGGAATACAGGAATAAAATCACTACGATTACCCTAATTAACCTTAAAAATCCTGTATCCGCTCTCATTGTAGACCAACTCGTAGCCAGCTTCCTCAAACTTTCTTGGGTTGAGACCTACCCACCTCTCCCCTATGAAAATATAATTTATCCCATACTCCTTCAGTTCGTCGATACAGCAAGATGGGTCTATGCTGACTTTTCTATACAATTCAACCCTTCTCATGAATTCGTCTCTATCGTAGATAGCCCAGCAGTAGTCGGTAAAGTAGAAAATCCTTCTCGAAGTTAGTGGGAAAATCCTCTCTCCAAATGATGCTGAAGCCCCCGTGCATCCGCTACCTCCACCATCAATGAGAAATGTCGAATTTATTGGTGTGTTCTCACTAATCCACGCCATTGCCTTATTGAATTTATGGAAATCTGCGAATGGGACGAAGATATCAGCCTGATTATACAGAGCGTTTATGAGATAGGGGAAGCTCGGGGATGGAATGAGGAAGAGGATTGGGATTAAAATTAAGTTCAGCTTATGTTTATTGAAGAAATAACCATAAGCCATAGCATAGGTTATCCACATCAAACTATTCAATCTCAGCATATTCAATTCGCCGAGGAATACATAGGAGAAAAATCCGAGGAGGAGGAAGAAGTAGATTGGGAATGCATTTTTAGTTAATATCCACTTGTAAGCGAGGGCGAGGGTTAGCACGAAGCCTACCACCAAGATTGAGGAGAGGATTGTCCCTACGTAGCTCGTAAAGAAAATGATTTGAAATTTTTGGAGAGGGGTGATTAAGAGCCTGTCCATAGCGAAAGTGAGGAGGTCGAATTGATTTTCATAAACCCTCGTTATTCCGATGTATTCGATGAAAGGGAGGTAAGCTGGGATTGATATTCCAAAACCTATCAGTAAGCTTGAAAGGAGAACCAAGAAGTATTTCCAATTGGTCTTCAAATCCGTTATGAATTGTTTAAGGAAGATGGAGAAGTAGGCTATACATAAACCAGCTATTGCAAACCAATGGAAGAGCCAGCATGCTGTTGTTGATAATAGGTTCACCAAGAACCATTTCCAGCATAGCTTCTCCTCTAATCTGAGAGCGGAGTATAAGGAAATCATGAAGAAGAGGAGAGCCCATCCGAAGGTGAACATCCCGAAGAAAGAGTAAATCCAGATGAAGTCGAAGGTGAGCGAGTAAAAGAAGGTTGAAGCTATGGCTCTATCTTCGTCCATGAAAATCCTTGCTATTTTGTAGAATACATAAATTCCAGCAATCGAGAACACGAAAGTGAAAATAGCAACTGCTGTTATTGGATTTATTCCGAGTAAATCGAAGAAGTAAAGCAAGTATAAGGTTGCGGGGAAGTAGAAGAAGCCATTAGCCATATCGTAGGGTCTGAGGTCTGTAGTAACTCCGCCCTTGAGCTTCCACGCATGGGCTATTATTGCCATCCTCCCTACATCCGCCCCTAGAGTAGCGAAATCCGTTATCCAATAAACCCAGAGCCTGAAGAGGATTGCCAAAGCAAATATGAAAATCAACCACTTACTAGGATGAAGACTATTACAGCCACGGTCACGGCTATTAAACACCTTCTCACCTCCTTTCTCTGAGCTTCATCAACTTTAAATCCAAAGTAAATTGCTGTAGTTTTCCTCCCTTCCTTCAAATCCTGTTCGTAGTGATGGGCTTCATGATAAAATTCGCTTATAGTTATCAATATGGAAAAGAGCAGGTAGAGAAAGAAAAATCCGAGGGAAGGGCGGAACTGGAAGAATAGCAAAGTCGGGTAGGAAAAACCGACGTAGAAAGCGGAGAGTGGGGTCCTCTTAAAGAATTTGTATAGGATTATGAGGACGAAAATTACTAGGGTTAGCTGGATTGTATCTGTGAGTAAGCTTATGAACAATGCTAGGAGAAAGTAAATTATAGATGTTGGCTTCCCGTCATCGAATGCATGGGCAAGTGAGAGAAGCAAGAGCGAGAGAATGAATGCTACTGGAAAGAAGGAGAAATCCCTGAGATAGAGCGATGAGATGAGCGGTAGTCCGAGAAGAGGATACCAACCCTCTATCTTATAGAAAATCTTTCCAAGCATCTTAAAATTTATTAACTCAAAATCGTTTAAATTTATTATGGAATTAAGAGTTGAGGAATTGCTGGAAGGGACCTTACTTTCTAAAACCTTGAGTTTCTGTCCCACATGTCTCAAAGTCATCGAAGCGGATTTGATTGAAACTAAAGACGGTGTTTATCTGGTTAAGGAACATTGTGGGAGAAGGATAGTGTATAAGCTTGAAAATGATGCGGAATTTTACAGGGAGTTCAGGCTAAATTTCGAGGATTTCGTATCTCAGAAGCTGGAGATTGGGGAAACCGTCTTAGATGCTTGGAGGAAGAAACTAAATACCATGCCTTGTCCCCAAGTTTATATAACGAGCAAATGCAACATGAAATGCAAGGTATGTTTCATAAGAGACGCTCTGAAAGAGAGGGATATGAAACCCGAGGAGTTGGGGGAACTTTTAGAAATTTACAAGGGGAAGACAATAACTCTGACTGGCGGAGAGCCGACAATCCATCCTCAGTTCTTCGAAATCTTAGATATTATAAGGAAGAAGGGGAAGAGGGCTTGGGTATTGACAAATGGGACTATGCTAGATGAGGAGAGCTTTGTCAGGAAGATGAAGGAAAAGAAAGTTTATAGGGTTTGTCTGAGCTTCGATGGGTGGAAACCAGAAATTTATGAGAAGTGGAGAGGGGTAAATGGTGAGGAGTGGCTAAAGAGGAAGGAGAAGGCTATTGAATTGCTGAGGAAATATAATGTTCCAACAAATATATTCATGGTGGTTTCGAAGGAAAATATTGATGAGCTACCGAAAGTGATAGACTTCATAATAAGAGATGAAAATAAGTTCATAAAGGATTTGTGGGCTATAAGCCTGTATCCGAGCGATACTAGACCGAGTGATGTAGTTGAAAAGGTCTCCAAGACCTACAATATACCGAAGGAATATTTCTACGAGCTCAAGAGATTGAAGTGGAACGCATTTAAGGTATATTATAGATTGAAGCCCAATAAGAAGGAAGTGGATACTGATATGCTCTACGACATCATCTTCTTCAAGATTGAGGATGGAACAATAAAACCCCTCTTTCCTCTGGAAGAAGTAAAGAGAATGAACAGGAAGATAGAGAAAATACTGAACATGCCCATAGGGAAGTTCCTGCTCCATCTCCCCTTGCTCCTTCCGGAACTGATTAGATACATAAGAGCCAAGCTAAATCATTATAGGAGAAAGGACCTTGCACTTACCCTTAGTAGGATTCTTACACCGGAAAATATAGATTTGAATAGAGATTTTAATCTCGGTCTCGACTTGCTGTTCTACCTGTATTTGAAGAAACCAGAAGAGCTTGAGAGACTTGATGAGCCCCTTCCCGGAGTTCCGATGTGTGCCATAAAGGGAATTTAAAAATGATGGAGAAAATAAAGCAACTATCCTACCTGTTCCTATCGATTGTTCTCCTCCTGCTTGCTTACTTCTTACCAAAAATAACCGAGTTTATACTCGCCACACCCTTTGTGTATAAGCCTATAACCTACAACGAGACCTATGTTGCTGTTGAGGTGTTTGAAAGGGGGCAGAAGGTTATAGTAAGAGCTAATGTGAGCGATGATTTGAATGATATCGACCAAGTGAGAATAAATATAACAGACCCGAACAATGTGAAGAAGGTTGAGTTTGAGTTGATGACCGACACTGGCGAAAGTTGCGGGACGAACTGCACAATATATGAATATAACTATACTATTCAATCAACGGACCCCGGTGGGACTTGGGAAGTGTGGGTGTGGGCTAACGATAGCTACGATAATACGGCTTCAAACTCAACAACCTTCAAAGTCTGCGTTATCTCCATTTCCCTATCCTCTGTTCTCTCGAATGGTGTGAATTTCGATGGCTGTAGCCCGACCGGTGAATACTGCTATGCAACTGGGAACAATGGTGATGGGGTTACAGATTACAACATCACGATTACTGCAAAGGGTTGTAATGCCGACCTTTACGTCAAGGGAAATCAGAGCTACCTGACAACTGACTCTCAACAGATACCTATATCCAATATAGAGGTTGCCTACTCAACAACTGATAGCACGGTTCCAACAACTTATGACCCGATAGGAACGGCTTTCAGTCAGGGAGCAATAGGTTCAAATCTTGAGGATGGAACAGTTGTCTATCTGAAATTTAGATTGTATGTCCCATCTGGACAATCCGCAGGGACTTATAATGCAGGGCTGAAATTCCAAGGGGTTCAAAATGGTTATAGTCCAGTGGATTAGAAAAATTTATCAATTCCAAGAGGTTTTTAAAATTATATGATGAAAAAGCTAGCAGTTTTGGGGATTGTAGCATTTGCAATAGCTAGTATTTTGATACTACCTCAGAAAGGTGAAGCGGTAGTAACCTCCAATGCCTCGACTACAACTTCCGCAACCGTAGCCGTTTATATCGCAATCCAGCTAAGCCCCACTTTGCAAACTGGTATAGTATTCTCGAACCTACAGCAAGGGACTACGGACAACAATGCAGATGGTAACAATTATGGTTCTGGTGGGACAGATTACTGGATTAATGTGAGCGAGGATACCAATGTAAATGTGGATTACTGTATAAAGGCTGATGGTCCCCTAACCTCCGGAAGTAATACTATAGCCTTAAGCAATTATTACTTCGCAAATAGCACAACTACCGACGCAAATACACCTTCCCTATCAGCAAAGAAAGCCTTCACAACATCTTATCAAAAGATGGACACAGGCTTAGATAATACTCAGAATGAGTATCTGAGGTTCTGGTTGGATGTTCCAGCAGGGCAGGCACCGGGGACCTATGAAAATACTGTTTACTTCCAAGCTGTAGAAGCTGGGCAGAACTGTGTAGATTAAGAGGAGGGCTGAAAGATGAAAAAAACCTTGATTTTTTTAGCCGTTTTCCTAGCATTCTTAAGCACTTGTAGGGCTCAAACCCTCGGGATTGGATACCTAACCACTAGTGAAGAGGTAACTGCGGGGGAGGTAATCTGCATAGAATATGGTATAGGAAATCCAAGCGATAAGCCCGTTTATGCATATTTAGATACCCTTGGAGACCTGAAGAATTACACATATTCCGTTCCAGAACCTGAGTTGATACCTGCCCATACGATGTATGCTGGAAAGAATTTAGAGGGTCTCGTGGTTCAGAAAATATGCTTTCTGGTGGAGGAATTCCCGGAGGATAAATGCCCTGCGTGGCATATTAAAGGAGGGGTTTATCCTAAAGCTACGGAAGTTGGGGGGGTAAATCAAACGGGTAGCAAGGTAATTAGCTCGGTTGTTGCCCCTCTAGAGCTAATAGTCAAGCCACCTTGGAGCGAGTGGAGAAGTATAGGGAAAGGAGTTCTTTGCGGGGATTACAAATGCCCCATAAATCAGGAGTGCTTGGTGAGGGAGAATATATGCGGACAGAAGGAATATAAATGTGCCTTTGTCCAGAGACAGCAAATTCCAATAATCCTAATCATCGTTCCCTTAGCTGGGATAGGGATTGGAATAGGTATTTACTTCAGGAGGAAAAAATGAAATGGCTCCTACCCATCTTGCTAATCTTCCTGTTTCTCGGTTATTGTGAGGCTGAATCCTCATCATCAACCGATACGGTTCTGAACGTCTCCCTCGCATGGTATCATATCCCCTACGTCTATAATGAGGAGAATCTGGTGAAGCAGGAGAACTCGACAATAATAATCAGATTGTGGAGGCAGAATACCGTTAACCTGAGCGATAGGGAGCCTGAGCCCGACGCAATCGTCTATGGCAACCTTACTTCCCCAGATGGAACGGTTTATGATGTGAATTTCACGTCTCTGGGCGACGGAAACTATAGCCTGAGTTTCAAATTTAATAAGATTGGGTTATGGAAGCTGTTCATCAGGGCTGAGAAAAATTACAGCTACACAGAAACTATTTCTTGGATATGGGTTGGGAGGTTGCCCTTATCCACGGATATAATATCATCGACGGAATATTCGAGTGGTGAGGAGGGAAGCATTATGGTCTTGGTGAAGGATGCTGATGGAAATCTGGTCCCGGACGCCTCCTGTGCCGTGAGGATATACTATCCCAATAGAACCCTATTCGAGGAGGGTTCCATGAATTACATGGATAATGGCATTTACTACTACAATTTCACGACACCGAATGTTTTTGGCATATATTCCGTGTTCGTTAACTGCACCAGAAGTAACTTCAGTTCTTACGATGCCTCGACCTTCCACGTCTCTGCTTGGGCAAGCAATATCACGGACCTCAAAACATTGGTTCAAAATCTGTGGGAAGCTGAGAATTGTTCCTACTCCCCAAACACGACCAAGTGCATCCTCTTGTATGAAATAAGGGAAAAGGTTGAGAACATTACTGTCAATGCCTCTGACGAAAGGACCTATGAATACCTGAGAAATACCATCTATCCCTCCATTCTTGCGATATGGGACATGGAAGACTGTGATTATAAACCAGAGGTCGAGCAATGCAAGTTACTTAACTCAATCAATGAGACCGTGTTCAATCTAAAGCAGAGGATTGTTCCCCAGAAGCCTTCCCCTATACTGCCCTACAAATATTTAATACCGATAGGTGCGGTAGCAACTTATATAATCTTACTGCTCGTTTATTACAGGAGTAAAAAGGGTGGTCTGTTTGAATGGGCTTGAGGAAACAATTTTCCTGATTGTATCTCCTTTATTCTTAGGGATGTTCTCCGTGATAGGAAACGTCCTCAATCTTCCTCCCCTAGCTGTAAGCATTTTAGATGTCTCCCTGCTCATGATACCTCTCTGGTTGATTAAACCGCCAATCTCCTTTTTCTACTCCATACCTGCTTCGATTTGCTTCCTGATTGGAAGGCAGATAATGACTGGGGTTATATGCCCAAGCGACTTCCTAATCTTTGCGATAAATGGATTTATCCTCTCCTCAACCATAAGCTTCCATAGGAGGGAAACCACTCTGGGGGCTCTGTTCATCGGTATTATCATAATACTCAGTTACTGCCTTGCTGTCTTCATCGAATTCTCCTATCTGACTATGCTTGGCAATGAGGTAAACTGTAATCTGGGCTTACTGAAGCTCGCTTCCTTCTTAAAATAAAAAAACCGGTCGGGCTAGAAATCGCATGCCTAGGAGGAAACTGGACCTTGCTGAAGCCCGACCGGGGTGATGGCTCATCTTTTTTTCGAAAGGTTGAAGGAGTGGCTTGCTCCAACTCAGGGGTGGGGGTGCCCTCAGGCACATCCACCTCAGGGAGCTAAGCCCCTAATTATAATGAAACTGCGTCCCTTTAAAGCTTTTGTTGTATTACAAATAATATCATCTTGGCTAGTGTTTCTCCTCTATCCGTGAGGCTTACCCTGACCTCCCTCCCGAGCTTATGTCTAGTTACTAGTCCAAGCCCCTCCATAGCTTTGAGTAATCTGTGCAAGTAGGAGTAGGTCATCTTCGCCCTCCTACATATCTGACTCTGGGTTAGCGGATAACCCCTCGTTGGATACATCGATTTTAACACTGAGTAAAGCGTCTTGAGCTTACAGCCGAGCAAAAATTCTAAATCATTCATATTTCATCACGAAGAGCAGAGCTCCTAGAAAATATAGGAACAAGCCGATGAACGTGACGGAGCTTGCTATGGTCCGGGCAATTAGAACCGATGGGTAGAAAGACTCGACAAATATTAAGGTATCTTGGAAAATACCTGCAAGCTCCAGACCAAGAGCCATTAGACCGAAGTAATGAAATGGATATGGTAAGGAGAAGAGGATTATGATTATGAAAAGGGTTATCAGTAACCCTCCTAGGGCTACAAGAGCGTCTGAGGTTGGATTACTACACTTGGATAGGAATTTCCCCTCAATCAGTATAAAAAAATAATAAAAATGAGGTTGGACGAGCTTGGTGGAGTAGATGTCGCAGTTCAGGGCGGTAGCCATTAATAGATGACCGAACTCGTGGGGTATAACTGTAAATTGGATTAGGTTCGTGAATAACCATATCAAAATCAATGCCTCCACTTTCTTGTTCATATCCCTCTTTATTTTTTAACATAGTAATAATACTTTTTCCCGTCCACAATCGAAAACTTTATTTTCTTTGAGGATACTAATTTCCTGAGGGCACTCCTAACAGTTGATACCGGTCTATGGAGCTCGTTCGCTAGCTCATCAGCGGTGTATGCATATATCTTCTTCTTTTTCAGGAAGTTGTAAATTGCCTCTATCGTTGGATATGGCAAACCCTTCTTTTTCAAAACCTTAACCTTTAGGGGCACGTTTTACCACCATTTTCGCATAGATTGCAAGGAATATGGCAATCACGCCAAAGGTTATCATAACCCAGAAGAGGACATTCCTCTCCCATTGGAGGGACAGAATTCTACTGGATAGGGAGAGGGTAACTTCCTTGTAATAATCCAATGTGGATGAGAGGTCTTCGATGGTTGAATTTAATGACTTAAGCTGGTTCTGGAGTTCTTCCTTCTGGGACTTGGTCAGATTTAGCTCCATCAGGAGGTTGTCAATCCTAGCTTGCAACTCCTTTATCTTGGTCTTATCCTCGTAGTATTTTATTATGGTCTGGTTAACAATCTTAGGGACTTCATAAGGTTCGGGGACAAAATAGGGCTTCTCCACGGTTACGTTTAAGACCTCAATCTCCTTCTCGTATGGGTAATAATTTATGATTGTAATGGTTGCCTTCCCCCTGAAATTTGGGGGTGGGGTAATCCTCAGGACATAATTGTCCCAGCAGGAGCATGACCAAGAGCTTTCACCGCTCTTCTGACAGGCTGGCTCAACCCGCCATGCGGATACCCCCTCGTCTCCAACTATCTTGACCTCAAGCATAGAACACTTGCCGAAGGAAAACTCCTTGGTTTCCCCTGCTATCCATCCGTATGAAATTCCCATGCAAAAAATAAAAAATAAGGGAAAAAGGATTTTCCTCATTTTAAGTTTCTCCCCCAGTTTTTTCAACTATATTCACTTGTGCGGAGCAGGTTATCGAAGTTCCATTCTGCAAATTTGGAGCGGTTGTTACTAGGAAGTAGCCGGTTGTGTTGTAGTCCACATCTGCTATCCAAGTCTTATTGTAAGAAGGTATGTAAAAAGTGATATTTCCGTCCTCTAAGTATCCAGTTAAGTTATAGTAACCTTCTCCGGGTGGGTCTCTTTCATTAGTATTCTCATCAATGAAATAGGCTTGGATTTTAAGTTCGTCCGCACTCTGGAAAGCAGGGTCTGCTGAGCAGGTTATTATTGTCCTTAAGTTTGGAATTGGGTTGTTAGCTAAGTTTACGGTGCTAACGTTTATTGTATAGGTGTTTCCAGCAATTACCTCAGTTGCGTTTTCAAGCTCATTCCCGAGAACCGTTAGCTCAATTGGTGGCTTGGTAATCTCTGTCTGGAAAGTTAATTTGTTGCTCACATACTCAACTAGAACTGCTGAAGCCACTCCTACCAAAAGTAAGGTAGCCAGTAAGGCAAATCTCCTCATTTAATCACCCTCCTCAAAAGTTTTTCAATATATCTTGAGCGAGGAACATCATCCCTTTCCTTATCGATTTTCCTCAGCAAGCTCTTTGAGAGGGTTATCGTGATTTTAACTTTCCTACTTTTCATACTACTCATATTTATACTACAGGTAGGAAAAGTATATAAACTTTTCTATTCAATTTAATATTATGAACCGCTTCATCTTCGTTCTAACAATCTTCAGTCTTTTAACACTCTCAGATTACTGGGCTACATACAACAACATAGTGGAATGTCCAGAGAAGTATTGGTGGGTGAATAGCCTTCCTCTATCTTACAATGAGAAAATTGCATACTGCGAAGGTAATCCCACCGCTAGAAAAGTAATCTCGTTGCTTGGAAGGGATGGTCTGGTCCTCATGGCTGGAGCGGAATTGTTCATCATATACTTTTTGTCATTAAAGCTGTTCGAGACAAGCAGACTTCTTAAGGTTCCTGCATCCTTCTTCTTCGCCTTCCTCCTCCTCTATTCCCTCTGCCACCTGTGCGGTGCTCTCTCTTGGATAGTTGAGCCCGAGCTTGACACATTACTCTTCCTCTGGAACCTCGGCTCAATTTTCTTCCTTTCAGGTGTTATGTTCCTGCTTGGAGGTATAACCTTCTTATTCGCAAAGTTTTTTAACGAAGTTCTCGGTTCTGTCCCCCCAGAGAAATAGAACCTTCTTAAACCTTGAAAAGTAGGAGTGGTAATTGATATAGCGTTCGTGGAATTTATTAATAAAACTCAAGAAGGTATCCCCATCAACGAGTATCGAGAGTTCGTAGAAAGAATTCTTCTTTTCCATCCTCCTATGGAGCTTACTCGTAATCACATTAAAAAGTTCGAGGATTTCGGGCTTATCCGCTATTCTCGCCTCTATCCAGTAATTCTTCCCAAGCTTCTCAATGGTCATGAAAATCCCGTCATCACACTTCACAACTAGTTTATCTTTCTCGAGGAATTTCAAAATTCTATCTACCCTCACAAGTCGGCGGATTTCCCAAATTTTCAAGTCATACTTCCTAACTACATCTCTCAGTTTTATATTCCCCTTCTTGAAATCCTTCCTCAAATTCTTCAGGATGTATGGATTTACTATCATTTTATCACGTGGGCTTCCATATACTTAATCGGTAATACAAGCTGGGGTTCATAATTCGGGTGTCTGTAGGTAATGCCGTAGTTGAACCACTTGTCTATGGTCGATGTATAAATTTCCGTATTTTTCTTCCCCCTCACCTTAAGAATAATCTTCTTAACACCTATCTGTTTGAAATACTCAAGCATTTGCTTGTTCAATGCATATCCAAGATACTGCCTGAAGAAGTGTTCCTTCTTCTTCAGTGCCACGAAGGTATAGCCGAACTTCTCTGGGATTAAATATCCGAGCTTCTTTCCACGCCAAATCACTTGTTTGCCCTTACCACCAAACTCCTTATCCAGTAGCTCCACCATCTCCCTTCTCCAGCAGGGTTGAGGTCAGGATAACCCCAAACTTTCTAAGCTTCTCCCTCAACTTCAGGAGGGACTCCACATCCGTATCTTGGATGAAGAGGAGAGCATCCCAACCGTTACCATTCGGGACTAAGATTTCAATCTTATAACCTGATTTCGAGAACTCTTTCTCCAAAATCTCCAGAACCTCTATATTATTGTCAACGTTCAAAAACATCCACGCCCGCATATTATAGAATAACAATTTAAATTATTAATCTTTTGGGATTTCCACTTTCTTTGGCAATTCGTCCACACTGGGGCGTAGAATAACTATGCGTGGCTTCTTCCCCATCCCTCTCTTAAAAATTATTACAAACTCTATCTCTATATTCGGGTTCCACTCCTTCAACTTTTTTAGATTCTTCCATTCCTCAATATCAAATCTGCTGAAATAATAACATTTCTTCTTCGTGTATTTAACCTGAATGAACTTGACCTTATCCTTAGTAACTACTATCAAATCTGCTGGTGAAAGACTTCCAGCAACTCTAAAAACAAAATTTCCGCTCTTCTGAAGCTTATTTTTGTATAGATACTCTTCCGCAATTCCCCTTTTCAACTTTCCCATAAAATCACCCTATATACCTAGGTTTCTCTTTCATTAATTTCTTCAGGATACGCTTTGCATATTCCTCCTCTCTATTCCTAAAAACCTTATCAACATACTCCACAGCCTTCTCTATAGCATCCTCAAGCCCCTCGTCTATATGCTTCTGCAGGAATTTTAATAACTTGCTTGTTTTACCAAAAATTAAAAATCTACCCTTGTATTTTAAAATTATAAATCTTCTGCCTTTTTCATCCACCCCATGATAAAACCTCAATATTATCTTTTTCTTTTTCCTCATTTTAATCACTAAGCCGTAGAGTAACCCCTTTCTTCAGCCAAGCTCTTAATCTCAGCGAGATTAAGCATGGTCGGTAGCTTGTCCTTAAAAGCTGTAAAGTCAACCTCCCAAGTTATACCTGTCTCGTCCTCAGAAATTTTCCTCACAACTATTAGGTCGTAAGGGTCAAGCCTCATAGTTCTCCAACGAGCCGGAAGCCTTCCATACTGCATCCTCCTTTTTATCTCCTCAGGACTTAGCATCTCCCAGCTATACCCAGCAAAATAATTTGGGGCTACTGCGAAAGTTTGTAATAGCATTATTGCCCTTACCTTCACGCTGTATTCCTTGCCCCATTTATCGACTTCCCAAGGTCTCAGCCATTCAAGCGGGGTTCTAACAATAACCTTGTAATTCCAATCCTCCCTGAGGAGGAAAGTAAATTCCCTAATCGAAACCGTGAGCTCTCTCTTTACTACAACTACTGCTCTCCTTTTTATGGTTCTCCATACCCACTCAGGGGCTTCTGCAAAATCACCTCCTTCAAGTCTTCCCCTAGCCAATACCCTCTCTCCCTTGTCAGTAACGACATAGAAAACCCTCGCTGGAAATCCCCTATACTCGGTCCTTATCAAGTCTGAGAACCATAGGAAGTCGAGAATCCTCTTAACCGTGTATGGAGTTAGGTTGAAGGTCCTTGCTATCCTCTCTCTTGCTCCTTCAGTGGTTAGAGTTGGATTTCTCTTTATGAAATTCAATACGTCGTAGAGTAACCTCAGCCTCTCCTCAAGGGTTGGAATCTCGCTCCAAGTCCTCATCTCATTTAAATAGTCATCAATCTTTTATATTTTTTAAGAAATCACTCTTCTATCACATCAGCAAACCATTTCTTAATTTCTTGTTCGAACCAATCAAGACAAGCCCCCCAACCCTGACATAAAAATCGTTCTTGGAATAACCCTCCCTTCACCGCCTTTCTCTCCTCTTCTTCAACTCGCTCTTTCTCTTTTTGGATTTCCTCAAGCAATCCCTGAACTGCTGATTTGACTTTCATTAGTAATCTGACTTCATCATAAGTTAATTCTCTATCTCTTTCGAAATCCCACCAATAATCCTCTTTACCTTTTACAAATACTCCTCTTAAAGGTTCGAACTTCTCGGTCATATTATATTCATTTTCGATTTTTTCAAGTTCTTCTATTAATTTTGGAATTTCATCCTCATCTATATAAACCCACTCGTCCATCTCATCTTTCCAAAATCTTCCTATATAAATTCCCTGAAGAGAACCTCCTACCCTAATAATTTGTATTGCTAGCCCTGTTGTTCCTTCTTTTGGATTTGGATAAGTTATAATTCTTTCAGGTTTCATTTCTTCAAACATTTGAGCAATTCCTTAATTTTTTCTATTTCGTCCTCTAATCTACGGGTGAGATACGCTAAGTAAACAACCAATACTGAGTAAAGTATGAAAATTTGGATTTCTAAATCGCTAATCATCTTCAATCACATCCTTGAAAGTTTGTTTAACTTTACTATAAACTGGAGCAAGAATATCATCTACAATCCAAGCGTTGTAAGAGTATCTTTTGCACAACTTTTTCCTTATTTTGTCAAGGTCTTCTAACAGTTGCTTAACTTTCTCTCTTAGCATAGTCTTCTCACTATCTTGAGCTATATCATAACCTAAGTTGAGTAATTCAAATTTCTCTTTCGTTCTCATCTTCAATCACGTCTTAAAAGTTTATTTCTCCTTCCAACTTTTAAGTGCCTCCTTCACAGCTTCTCTGTCCTTTAACCTATAGTTTGTATAGCGTCGGCTCTTGTGTTTCACCTCAAGTATATCCTCAGTTACTAATTTGGTTAGCTTCGCTGGATGTGCCTTAACATGGAACCATTCCCACCCATAGTCCCTTATGAGGTTATTTGGTGGGTTTTCCTCGATTTCGACTGCCCTCTTAAGTATTTCTCTATATTCTGGATGCTCCGTTATCAACCTACGTATCCTATCTTTCAACTTTTGGTTTGAAACACGTGTCATAATATCACCTGTATTTTCATCATATCTTTTTCTTCTTTAATCCTAAAATCCCCTTCGGTAACAAAATTACAATATCTAATTCGTAATTTGTAAACTTGGATTTAACCTTTGATTTCTTCGCTTTCTTCTTGACTTCCATTTTATTCCGCTAAAATTCTTGAGTATGCCTCGTTGTATTTATTAACCCACTCCTCGGTGGAGTTTATTAACCTGTTCACTTCCTCAATCGTCGCATCCCCCTTCTCATAATTGCCAAACCTGTAATAGCCCGAAGCCTCGCTGAGCTTCAAACAGATGCTGGAATAAATCCTAGCAAGATTTTCCCCAGCTACTGCCATCTCATAAAGACTTTCGAGGAATTCGTCCCTTGATGTCTGATTCAAGGTTTTTAAAACCGCCTTCCACTTCGTATTTGCAAGATTGTAATAGCTCGATGCCAGTTCCGAATAATAAATTGTATTGTTGAAGTCGCTCAGCCCGTAGTAGTAACTTGCGAAATCGTAGAAGGTATCTCCATTCCTTTCCGAGATTATTGCTTCAAGAAGTGTGCCGAGTGTCGCCCTCACGATACCGTATCTCTCCCCTATAATTTCCGAGGTTTTTTTGATATCTGAGTAGTCCTTGGACAACTCTGAGAAATCCTTAGATAATTCTGAGAAATTTTTAGATAGATTTTCATATTCCTGTTTTAGGTTCGTGTAGTTGACTTCTAGTTCTTTATACATCGCTGATATTTCATTATACGCCTCTCCATACCATCGGATACTTAAGAAAGCACCAATAAGGAGGACTAATACTCCAATCAAAACCAGAAAAACAACTTTTTTTGGTAGCTCCACTTTCTCCATTTTCTCACCTCATAACCCTAAAGTTTTCTTTGCCTCCTCAAACCATTTTTTAATCAGGAGTTCATTATTATTATAAAGTGGAACCCATTCAGTCAAACTTCCTAATCTCCTCATATCGATTAAGCCCAGACTTACAAATTGCCTCAAAATCCTCCACGCATAACCTACATCCACCCCGAGGAAATCTGCTAAGTCCCTTGCGTGAACGGGGTTCCCTCTCTCAAAATTCTCCACTAGAAATATTACTGTCTTAGCAAACGTTTTATGCCTTATCCTCCTCTTTATCTTCTCATCATTCGTCCCTCTAATTTTCTCCAGAAGGTCGCTCATTTTCCTCAACCCAGACGAGCTTTATATTTCCATAATCTTCGACTTTAATTTTATTCTCAGCTATGAGAACTTCAACCCATTTGAGGCACGTTGCGTAGCTAATTCCCAACTCCTTTGAAATAGCTCTTATATTGAATTTCTGACCTCTCTTGTCCTCCAAGAATTTAAGTATCCTATCCTTGAGTTCCTCAGCCATTCTTAATAATAAGGGTCCTGATTGTTATATAAAGTTTTTTACACTTTAGTAAATAATCCTGTAAAATAATGGTAGTAGTAGTAGAAGAAGAAGTAGTAGTTTTTTACAATATTATTATAATAT
>QMQV01000017.1 GCA_003649085.1 Thermoproteota archaeon | reverse complement strand
GTATCAAGCAGACTACCGCCTTGCTTTTTAATCACTTGAACATAATCGACATCTGCTACCAGTTTGTCTCCACGCTTTTCAGTTATCTGCTTAATCGCCTTGACAGCTAAGTCAGCAAAGACATCAGGCAACCCTGCCGAAGCCTTGCTGTTCATAGCTGTAAACGCTATTTTCCTTAAGGATTCGTTATCCTCAAAGCTAACCTCTATGGCATTCTTTGACAATACCTCAATGGCTTTTTCAGCAGCTTTCTTGTAACCCTCTATAATAACCGTTGGATGTATGTTCTTCTCTAAGAGCTCCTCAGCTTTCTTTAAAAGCTCACCAGCTAAGACGACAGATGTCGTTGTGCCATCTCCCACTTCGTCGTCTTGCGTCTTCGCAACTTCAACCATCATCTTAGCTGCAGGGTGTTGAACTTCCATCTCATTCAATATCGTAGCCCCATCATTAGTTACTGTCACGTCACCAAGGCTGTCTACGAGCATTTTGTCCATGCCCTTAGGTCCAAGAGTTGTTCTAACAGCTTCAGCAATAGCTCTTGCTGCAGCTATGTTAGTTCTCTGAGCTTCTCTTCCAACAGTGCGCTGTGTCCCCTCTTTAAGTATGAGTACGGGTATTCCGCCGACCTGACCAATTTGAGCTTGAGCCATTTCAAGCCATCCCCCTAGATTGTCGAGATGGGTAAACTTACACTTCTATATATGCATTTCTATAATAAGCCACTTACCTAAAAGACATATACCTCCTGCTTGCTAACCTGACATCATCAGCTATCACGGTCTTTCTACCTGCGTGTTTAGCGAAGATAACAGCCTCTCTGGCTATTTCAAGGGCTATCTGTTCTACAACATCCCTTAAAGCCTCTAACGCATCTTCACCCACACGTTCAGCGCCAGCTTTTCTTAGAATTCTATCAAATGGAGCTAAAGCTATCTCCGGCATAGTTTCTCCCACCGAGATAAATAGTCTATGCGTTTTACTTTAAACATTGACGACCATAAGGTGCTTAAGCATTTACGAAAAGCTCTTATAATTGAATTTTGTGCATTGAATTAAAAATTAAAAGGTGTAATAAGCATGGGTAAGGTAAGACCAGCGAAAGTCAAGCGCCTTGCGGCTGAGCTTATTCAAAGATATCCCGACCAGTTTTCAACAGATTTCGAGAAGAATAAGCAATTAGTTAAAGAGTATTTGCCTGGAGTTACTAAGAAACTTAGGAATAGAGTAGCTGGATACGTAACTAGGCTCATGGTAATAAAGGCAAGAGAGGCTAAACCTACTGTAACGGCGACACTTCCATCAGAAGAGCCTTCTGCTGCAGAAGAAGCCTAAAACACCTAAGGCACATAACATATTTATTTCTGCGTTAAAGCATACCTACTTTGGATGAAGAAGTTGACCTGCTCTGAGTAGGCTAGTACGATGAAGATAAGCACCTCCACGGATAAAAGGTGAAAACCTTGTCTCGCTTTATCATACACCAATCACAGGTACCAATGCATATAGAGCTTGAACATGCACACCTTCTTAAAATTCACGAAGAAACCATACCCAGCCTGCTGTCCAATCTATCAGATCAGATAAGGAGAGATAACTTACTTAAAAACCCAGTAATAGTGGATAGCAAAACACTTACGGTACTAGATGGTAGCCACAGGTTTGTTGCGTTAAAAGACTTGTTGAAAGCATCTTTCATCCCAATATGCGCAATAGATTACGACTCTCCACAAGTCAAGGTAGAAGTCTGGTATAGACTAGCATGTGGAGATTCTCAAAGAACCAATGAGGTCTTAAACTATCTAGCTAGAAATGAGAAGCTCGAATCCATAGACTTACGTCAAATCGGCGACCTCATAAAATCAAGGAAGGTAGCCTTCTGTATTTTATCAAGAGACGGAGTCTTAGCCAAGTTCATGGAGTTTAACTGCTCAATAGAAGCTTATCAGAAGCTTAAATGCATTGAACATTTAATTATACAAGCAGGCCTGAGCATACAGTACTTAAGCGACGTGAGGAGCGCACTACAAGCGATTTTTGGAAAACAAGCTACAATGCTACTAATTCCTCCTCCAATATCTAAAGAGGATGTGAGGGCTGTAGCGCTCAAAGGACTTCTATATCCTCCAAAATCGACTCGACACATAATACCCTCTCGCCCCCTATATCTTAACATCCCACTATCAATACTCTACTCTCAAAGCGATAAAGAAAAGGCTTCATCGCTCTTAATGGAACACTTATCAAAAGGTTTCTTTGAGAGGAAACCTCCATATACTAAGATTGAAGACCGCGTATATACGGAAGATGTGTTAGTTTTTAAGAGGTATTGATAGTCAATGCCAATAAGAGTCAAATTCTTAGCTGTACTTAAACCCCTTGCTTCAAGCCCTGAACTTCTAGTAGACCCTTCAATAAACTCTCTTGAGCAATTAGTTGAATATCTTACACGCACACAACCTAAACAATTCGTCGACCGTTTCATAAGCCATGAAAGCAGATGGCTCAGACCAGACATCTTAGTTTTCATTAATGGGGTAGACGCCAGATTATTGGGACATAAAAGCGCTAAGCTAAGCGATGGTGACGAAGTGGTTTTCTTACCTACAGTACATGGAGGATAAAAAACTTTAAACAGCTATAAGCTCTTCAAACTCGAAAAAACTTTGGTGGCCCCCTTGGAGCAGTCCTTTGTGGTAGTAACGTGGGAAGATATTGAAAACTTATCATTAAAGCTCTTTTCCTTATTAAAGCAGAGCTTTCTTCCAGATATCATAGTTGGTGTAGCTAGAGGGGGCTGGATTATAGCGAGGCTGTTATCAGACTACTTAGAAATACCGAACATAACGAGCATCAAGGTAGAGTTTTATAAAGGAATAAGAGAGCACAGCTCTGAGCCATTAATAACGCAGCCACTAACTGTTCAAGTTAAAGATTTAAAGGTTTTGATAGTAGACGACGTGGCAGATAGTGGAAGCAGCTTGTTAAAAGCAAAGCAACATGTACAACATAAAGGTGCAAAAGTGGTTAAAACTGCAACTCTCCACTTAAAGCCTTGGTCAAAGATAAAGCCAGACTACTATGCCGAAGTAGTCTCAGGCTGGGTAATTTACCCATGGGAAGTTAAGGAGACCATGAAAAATCTATTGAAAAACTGGAGAGGTGAAGGCTTATCAAGAGATCAAATATTAAGCAGGCTAGTAAACATGGGCTTAAGAAGGCACGTTGTCGATAAACTACTAGAGGAATTTTAAAATTGATTGAGGAGAAGATTGAGTTTAATGGGAAAGTCTATCATATAACAATTCTTAGTCTCAAAAACGTCGATGGAAGTAAAGCATTGGAGCTTTTAGATAGGCTTAAACGTCATGAGCATGGTGTAGTGATCCAAGCCTTTAATCCAGAATTAATAGCGACGCATCAACACTTACTATCTGCTTTCATACATGCATTAAAAGCTTTTAAGGAAACGCGAAACATCAGCAAAAACCTCTCCATGGAGATGGTGCTATATGCCGCTTTTACAAGCCAAATAAAGCAAGCGATAGAGCTGATAGGCATTAAGCAAGGAGCGCGTGACGTTGTCTTCTTCATAGCTAGTGAAGACCAAAAACTTACGAAAGAGATTGTGACAACAGTTTTCAACTCCTTTAAGGAAGGTCTTCTAGAAGACGATTCCATACTTGAAATTAATAGAGAAAAGGCATTGAAGATGTTGGAAATCATGAAGCTTAAAGAGCAT
Source organism: Thermoproteota archaeon (assembly GCA_003649085.1). The sequence continues at coordinate 18,054 of QMQV01000017.1, read as the reverse complement.
TTATGTGATGAGCTTTACAAAGGTGAAGAGTTAAACAACCTAGTTATTAAGAGCGTGTTAGAGAGAGTAGCTGAAGTTGACCTATTGAAGTGACCCCTCTGTTTTATTCCTCGCCTTTTAGGTAACGCTCCTTAATCTTGGATATCGATAAAATGTCCTCCTCTCTAACAACAGACAAGCCAGTAACTGAGCCTAAAACTTCAACTAGTAAAATCTTATCCGGCTTTTTTAAGTCCACTTTTCTGTTAACAGCTTTAGCCGCAGCCTCTACTAGGCTAGAAGTCTCCAAATCCACGCCTCTTTTATTCACGGTAACTCGATAAGTCTCCTCTTCACTAATCTTTGACGCTAGCTTCTTAGCAGCTTCAAAGATATTGCCTAAGCTAGTATCCACTACAATTTCAATTGGTGTAACTTTTAATAAGTAGCGTATATCCCAAGGTCTCTTCACCACATACTCTCTCAGCATTTTAATAGCCTTGAAGGGATCAACATTCACCTTAGCTACTAAAAGGCCAGAAAAATCTGTGCGATCAATAACCTGCTCTGATATACCCACTTCTCTCAATATGAACCAAAGCTCAGATGAACACTTGCTTTCATTACCTCTACCTGTCAATATTAAAAGATTAAAGTCTCTTAACAAACTACATCACACCACCTTAATGTTAAGCTTTTTAACTAGCACTTCTCTGCTTATAGCGCCTTCTCTCACTATCTTAAAAGGCTCTTCAGATAAATCAACTACAGTTGAGGGTATGGAAATCGGAGTCTTCCCAGCATCTAAAATCAAGTCAACTTTTTCTCCAAGCTGTTTAATAATTGGGTCTACAGTGCTCGGAGCATCTTCACCCGAGATGTTTGCACTAGTACCAGTAATTACTCCCCCAATAGCTTGAATAAGCTTAATAGTTGCTTTACAGTTAGGTATGCGTAAGCCCACTTTATCTGATCCTGCCGTAATAAGTTTTGGAACAACGTTTCTTCTAACCTTAACCAATATCGTTAAAGCCCCAGGCCAAAAAGCTTCCATAGCTTTACGGGCAGCTTCATTCACATATGCCAATTTTTCGACAACCTTAAAGTCGCTTACTAACAGAGGTATCGGTTTACCAAGATCGCGCTTCTTAACTTCAAAGATCTTCTTAATTGCCGCCTCGTCAAAGGGGTTACAGCCTAAGCCATATACTGTATCTGTCGGATATACTATAACACCACCACGTTTTATTACCTTAACCGCTTCTTTTAACAAGTCATCTGGCAAATCTTCTAAGGAAATTTTAACTCTCTTCAAGGACTGCATCTAGCTTCCTCAGATAAGAGTTAGTCGATAGGCTTAAATAATACCACACCGCCCAAGTTTTGGCGCAAAAGCTCGACGGGGGCTCTCTATGCCCTTTAAGTTCGAAGAAGAGGAGGAATGGGAGGAATTCGAAGAAGAGGAAGAAGAGTGGCTAGAGGAAGAGGAAGAAGAGGAGTGGCCTGAAGAGGAAGAGTGGGAGGAAGAAGAGGAGGAGTGGTAAAAGCTCTTTTCTCCAATTTTTTTGGGGAGGTTAACGCGTGGAATTCTGTCCTAAATGTGGTAAAATGCTGGTGCCCGAGAAAAAGAACGAGAAGGTATACCTAGTCTGTAGATCATGTGGCTTTAAGAAGATAGCTAAGGACATGAAGGGATATAGAGTTACTCAAGAAGTTGAAGAAGAGAAGAGGCGTAAAACCATAATTGTAGAGGAGCCTAGAGCTAAAAGGCGTAAAGAAGAGGAAAGAGAGCTATTGCAGGAGTATTATGAAGTTTTCTTAGAGAGCTTTGCCGCAGAAGAACAAGAGTCTGGAGAAGGTTACGAAGAGTAGCGTTTAAGCTAACTTCACGCAAAAAATTAGAGACAAGCGCTTTTCACTAGGTGACTTTATTGGCAAGAGTAGCCGTAGTTGACAGGGAATTCTGTAAGCCTAACGAGTGTTTAAAGGAGTGCGTCCGCTTTTGTCCACTTGTAAGGTCAGGTAAAGAAGCGATAAAGTTTGACGAGGAAGCCAATAGACCATTGATTTCAGAAGATATCTGTACTGGATGTGGAATATGCGTTAAAAAATGCCCATTTAAGGCGCTAACTATAGTTAACCTACCTGACGAGCTTGAGGAGCGATGTGTTCACAGGTATGGGGCAAATATGTTCAAGCTATACGGGCTTCCAATACCGAAGAAAGGTCTCGTTGTGGGCTTAATAGGTCCTAACGGTGTTGGCAAATCAACAGCCTTGCGAATATTAGCTGGAGAAATTAAACCTAATTTGGGGGATTACGAAGATCCTCCAAGTTGGTCTGAAATAATACGCTTTTTTAGAGGCTCTGAGTTACAACCTTACTTTCAAAGGTTCTCTGAGGGAAAGGTGAAAGTCGCGTTTAAGCCACAATACGTAGATAAAATACCTCAAGTCGTTAAAGGCAAAGTCGGGGATCTTCTCAATAAAATTGATGAGAAAGGCAAATTAAATGAAGTTGTAGAAGCTCTAGACCTCAAAGCAATACTTGATAGGGATATCAGAGTATTAAGTGGTGGCGAGCTACAGCGAGTCGCTATAGCTGCAGTAACTATTAGAAAAGCTGATGTGTACATCTTTGATGAGCCATCAAGCTACCTAGATGTGAAGCAGAGGATAAAGGTTGCTCAGCTAATACGAAGCTTAGTGAGAGAAGACAAATACGTGTTAGTAGCTGAACACGACTTAGCTGTATTGGACTACCTTTCAGATCAAGTCTGTATCTTTTATGGGAAACCAGGGGTCTATGGAATAGTATCAAACCCGCATGGAGTACGCGTAGGTATTAACCTCTACTTAGACGGATACCTGCCAGATGAAAACCTTAGATTTAGAGAAAAGCCAGTTTACTTTAGATTAGCTCCACACTCTAGTGTTTCAATTAAGGAGAAGAGAGCAGCGTCCTGGAGTGACATGCGTGTCAAATTGGGATCTTTCGAACTTGAAGTAGCTAGCGGCGAAGTTCATAGGGGTGAGATCGTAGGCATATTAGGACCAAACGGTATTGGAAAAACGACATTTGTAAAGCTCTTAGCTGGGTTGTTAGAGCCCGATGAAGGATACACTTTGACCCCTGGCCTTAAAATAAGCTATAAACCTCAATACATAGCCCCTTTAACTTCGCAGACGGTAAGAGAGGTCTTAACTAAGATTAATCAACACGCTTTAACTGAGCAGTGGATTTTAGCTGAAGTGATAAAGCCTTTAGGGTTAGAGCCTTTACTTGACCGCCCAGTCGATACCCTAAGTGGCGGTGAATTACAACGTGTTGCCATAGCTTCATGTCTTCTCAGGGAAGCAGACCTCTACTTATTAGATGAGCCTAGTGCTCACCTAGATATTGAACAGAGGCTTGCCGTAGCGCACGTACTTAATAGAATAGTTGAGGAAAAAGAGGTAGCCGCTTTTGTTGTTGAACATGACTTGATAATGCTTGATCTACTAGCCGATACACTCGTAGTATTTTCAGGCTCGCCAGGTGTGACGGGTAGAGCATCTTCACCTCTCGGGCTAAGAGAGGGTATGAACAAGTTCTTAAAAGAGGTAGGCATAACGTTTAGAAGAGATCCCAACACGGGGAGGCCTAGAGTCAACAAAGAGGGTTCTTGGCTTGACCGCTATCAGAAAGAGCTAGGAGAGTACTTCTACATATCAGCTGAGATTGAAGCGAAATGATTTTAAAACATCGTGTCAAACCATCTTTTTTAGAGGGGCGATTATGCTTAGAGAAGCTCTTTTAATGACCATTTTAACGTTACTATTACTCGCGGTAGGTTATGCTATCGGTCTCTATCTAGGCTCTCCTGAGATAACAACCTTATATGCTCTCTTCATAGCAGCTGCTGTTAACATGTTAACGTACCTCTATAGCGATAGAATAGTATTGTCGATGACCGGTGCTAAGCTAGTTTCGCCTAATGAAGCCCCATCGCTTCACGCCATAGTAGATAAAGTTGCTAAGATGGCTGGTATACCAAAGCCTAAGGTAGCTATCGTGTCCTCATCTGCACCAAACGCCTTTGCAACAGGTAGGAACCCCTCAAACGCGGTTGTGGCTGTCACGCATGGATTAACCAGGCTATTAAATGATGAGGAGCTTGAGGCTGTAATAAGCCATGAAATAGCTCATATTAAGCATAAAGACACCCTCATAGCTGCTATGGCGGCTACGATAGCTGGAGCAATAAGTTACTTAGCTTTCATAGGTAGGCTAAGCTTCTGGTTCGGAGGAATGGAAGAGAATAGGAACGCAGGTTTCTTAGCGCTATTAGCTTCAATACTTGCACCATTAGCAGCCTTGATGATACAAGCTGCTATTAGCAGAGAAAGAGAGTACAAAGCCGATGAAGATGGCGCAAAGATTATTAAAAAGCCTCTAGCACTTGCAAGCGCTTTAGAGAAAATCGAGAAATACGTCTCTAGGAGTGTGGCTCCAAGAGTAAACCCTGCTACAAGCCCGCTTTGGATCGTAAATCCATTCAGAGGCGATGTCTTCTTAGAACTGTTTTCAACGCATCCACCCACATGGAAGAGAATTAAGAGATTGAAGGAGCTATCGCTATCCTTAAGTATGTTAACATAGCTGGGATATACGTTGCCCTCTGGTAAACAAGCTAAAGAACAAGAAAGTTCAGAGCAGCCGTACATATACCCGCATAGGCATTGTGTAATATGTGGTAAGATGATAGAAGTCTTAGATAGACCATACTGTCTAAAATGCAAAGCTGAATATGAGCGTCGAATGAAGAGAGAAAAACGTCTTGAAGCTCTTCAAAAAACAGCTATGATATTCGCCGTAGCTTTTCCTCTAGCCATAGCGATATTCTATGCGCTTCACGTGCTAGGCTATATGTAACAAAATTGAGAGTAAAGACTTAACTATCCTTTTTAACAACTTGAATTATGTGGGCCCGTGGCCTAGCTTGGATAGGGCGCAGGCCTGCGGAGCCTGTAGTCCGGGGTTCAAGTCCCCGCGGGCCCGCTAACTACATTCTGGGCAAGGCTTTAATCCCCAAGAGCTTAAGCGCATTCTTTAGTGTTATTTCAACTGCTTTTACGAGAGCTAGTCTAGCTTCTTTTAGTTCGTTGGGGTTAGCTGTTAAGACAGGGAGCTTATCGTAAAATAGGTTAAAGGTCATCGCCAAGTCATTCGCGTATTCTGCTATGAGTTCAGGTCTAAGGTCTATTGCAGCTCTGGCTACAGCTTCTGGGAAATACGCTACTCTTAGGATCAATGCTTTTTCTAAGTCATCGTTCAACAAGTTTATGTTCACGTCTGGTTTAGGAGAAATGTCGCTCTTAGCTAAAATGTTATGTGCTCTTGCATAAGCGTATTGAATGAATGGTCCACTATTCCTTTCAAAGTCTAACACTCTCTCCCACGTGAAAGTTAAAGGTTTAAGCGGTGATATTGAAATTAAAGCGTATCTTACTGCAGCTACTCCTACGTCTTCAGCTATTTTCTTCTTCTCCTCCTCGCTTAGGCTTGGCGTCCTCTTAGAAACTTCTATATACGCTCGGTAAACAGCTTCGTCTAAAACTTGGTCAAAAGACACGTACCTTCCTCTTCTACCAGACATTTTGTATCCAGGTAAGCTTACGAGTTCGTATCCGAAATGTACGAGCTTATCTGCTAATTCTCCCTTGCCTAGCGCATATAAAGCCAGCTTCAACTGAAGTTGTGGAAGCTTTTGCTCAATAGAAATCACATTTATTACCTTCTCAGCTTGGCTAAACTTCCATAAGGTATAAGCTATATCGCGAGTGGTATAGAGTGTTGTGCCATCAGACCTTTTTAACGTTAGAGGAGGTACTTCATCGCGTATGTTAAACTTCTCTTTGAGAGAATATGTTTGAGCGATGTATTCTGTGTTTAGCATTAAAGCTCCTTTATCTTGGAATACGAACGGTGTTTCAGAAAGCTTCGAAATTACTTCATCAACTAAGCCGCTCCAAATCGTTATCTCGCTTTCCCAATCCCAGCTGTCAAACTCTACACCTACTCTTTCCAGAGTTTGTTTAAAGCCTGAAATGCTCATTTCACAAACTTTCCTAACGACTTTAACAGCTCGTAAGTCACCTTCCTCATATCTCCTCATAAGCTCATTAATCGATTTATTTGGGTCAACATCCTTACTTATCGCTGTAGCTAATTTGTCAAAAACTTCTTGATTTTTAGATCTCAACTCAGCAGCTATGCTCATCCACTCATCAAGTTCTCTTAGCTTACTCTTGACGCCCTCCTCATCACCACATGCTTTAAGCCTTTCAATATCCTTTTTTAACGAATTTATGCTAACGATACAGTTTGTTACGGCATAGACAAAGCCTATAAAGTGGTCAGGCTTTACGTCAGGGGCGTGGTCTTCAAGCTTACTAAATCCATATGCTGCTTGAGCCACTTGCAGACCGACATCGTCGATGTAAAAGTGTCTTTCAACTTGGTAACCAGTTGAGCTAAGTATACGTGATATGCAATCCCCAATTATAGCATTCCTAGCGCCGCCTATGTGAATTGGATGTACCGGATTTACGCTCGTGTGCTCAACTATAACTTTAATACCATTACCCAAGTTTAACTTACCATAGTCTTCACCAAGCCTTAACACATTTTCTAAGACAAACTTGCTAAACTTGGGATAATCTAAGTGAAAGTTGACATATCCTGTACCAGCAGATTCGGCTTTTGCTACGAACCGTTTTTCAGCTGAGTTTATGTCTTCAGCAATTTCAGAGGCTACAGTAGTAGGATCTTTGTTTAATAGTCTTGCAATTTCAAATACCGGGCATCCTAAAACCCCCATTACAGGCGAAGGAGGAGGCTTAAGCTCAAAGTCTCTAGCTTCAACTCCATAAAGCTTCTTAAACGAAGTGCTTAAAAGGCTAATGCACTCCTCCTTGAATATGCCATAGGGGTTTATCAGGATATAAACCCCCTCAATAAAGCTACTTCTAGGGTGCTCTAAAAGGAAGATGTAGATAAAGTTAGCTAATGTTCTTTAACGGGCCCGGCGGGATTTGAACCCGCGACTACAGGCTCCGGAGGCCTGCGCCCTATCCAAGCTAGGCCACGGGCCCACATAAATACGTCATTACTTAAAGCATTAAACCTTTATTTTACTTAAATGTCTAAAGTCTTGTGGTGGCATGTATTGGGTAAGGTTAAGAAAGGTCAAGAATGCTCAATTATCGGGTGTTCGAAGACTGCTATTAGGTCAATTTCTCCAAGTTATGCTGATGTTTTATCAAAGGCTGGTTTGAACGTTAAAGGAGGGCATGGTAGAATTTACCTATGCGAAGAACATTACAAAGCCTTTAAGAAGCTGAGAAAAAAGGACGCTATGTTAGAGCGCTGGAGAATGAAAGCGTAGCGAATTAGGCTTAAGTATCTAAGCTCTCTACTAGTTGTTAGGGCATATAATAATGAATATTAGCTTAGACCGTTTTATAACCAAAGAGCCTAAAGAGCAGGAGAAAAAGCCTAAACAAGAACAGCTTGAGCCAAAACCTAAGCCCATAGAAGCTCCCAAGATAGTCATTGAAAAAGAAGCTGAGGAAGAGCCTGAGGAAGAGGAAGAAGAGCTTGAAGCTGAAGTTGAAGGTGCTGAAGAACCTGAAGAGGCGCTGTTAGAAGAAACAGCGTTTGAAGCTGAGATGCCTGAAAACACAGGTCCGTGCTTTTTACTATCAGTTTCGTATAGTGGTAAGAAAGGCTGTGCTTTAGTTAAGCTATATGACCCTGAAAAAGGCAAGATCTACTTCTGGTATGATAACACAGGACATAGACCCTACCTGTTAACTGATATGCCGCTCCAAGAAGTTCTCAAAAACCCCAATGTTCTTAAGCATCCAGGTTTTGACCCCTCACACTGTCAGGTAGTGAAGAAGATAGACTTGTTATCGGATACGGAAATTGAATTGACAAAGGTTACAGCAAAAGACCCGCTATCAATAGGTGGGAGAGGTAAAGGCTTACGAGACATTATACCACAAACTTGGGAAAGCCGCATAAGATACCATGACTGTTACATCTACGATAGGGAGCTATATCCTGGATATTTATACAGAATCAGGAATGGCGTGCTTGAAAGAGTAGATTACAAGGTATCAGATGAAGAGATTGAGGCCTTTAAAAAGATCTTTCCACCTGGAGACGAAATTTTTGAAGAAGCCCTCAATCGATGGCTTCCGCTCTTCAGCTGTCCTGCTCCAAGCTATAGGAGGGTAGCAATAGACATCGAAGTTTCAACACCGCAGCTTGATAGGATACCTGACGCGAAAGCTGCTGAATACCCAGTCATAAGCGCTGCTATAGTATCATCCGATGGCATAAGGAGAGTGTTATTGCTTAAAAGAAGCGAAGTCCCGCTTGGTGAAAGGCCACCTGAGCTTGAAAATGTGGAACTTGTTTTTTACGATGACGAGAAGAAACTACTTGAAGACCTCTTTAAAATACTTAGTAGCTATCCAATCGTGCTGACATTTAATGGCGATAACTTCGACCTAAGGTATTTATGGCATAGAGCTCTAAAGCTGGGCTTTAGGAAGGATCAAATCCCCATAACTCTTGGAAGAGAAGTAGCTTTACTCTCAGTTGGCATACACGTAGATCTATACAAGCTACTACACAACAAGGCTATACAGGTTTATGCATTCGGCAACAAGTACCGCGAAGTTACACTTGACTCGGTAGCTTCGGCTCTTCTAGGAGTTAAAAAAGTTCCTCTTGAAAAGCTTGTTACAGAACTAAGCTATATGGATCTCGCAGCTTACTGTTTTAGAGACGCTGAATTAACGTATAACCTGTCCTCATTTAACAACGACATGGTAATGAACTTAATAACCCTCTTAATGCGCATCTCGAGGCTATCAATGGAGGATGTTACAAGACAAGGAGTATCAAATTGGATTAAAAACCTTTTATACTTTGAGCACAGGAGGCGTGGCTACTTAATTCCAAGACAAGAAGATATCTTGAGAATTAAGGGTGAGACTTTCACGAGAGCCGTTATTAAAGGCAAGAAGTACTTAGGTGCCATAGTAATAGAGCCGCGGCCAGGTGTGTACTTCAATGTTGTAGTTTTAGACTTCGCAAGCCTGTATCCCAGCATTATCAAGCAGTGGAACATAAGCTATGAAACTGTAAGATGCCCGCACCCAGAATGCCGAAATAACCTACTGCCAAATACGCCGCATTGGGTTTGTAGAAAGAGAAGAGGCTTAATGTCTCTCATAACAGGTTTATTACGTGATATCAGGGTTTACTGGTTTAAGCCGAAGTCAAAAGATAAGTCATTGTCAGAAGATCTTAGGAGATGGTATGACATAGTCCAACATGCACTTAAGGTCATACTAAATGCATCGTATGGAGTTTTCGGAGCAGAAGTTTTCCCATTGTACTGCCCACCAGCAGCAGAAAGTACAACCGCAATAGGTAGATATGTGATTACCAATACAATAGCCAAGGCTAGGCAAGAAGGCGTAGACGTTATTTATGGAGATACAGATAGCGTATTTTTACACGATCCAAGCCAAGAACAGATAAACACCTTACTAGATTGGGTTGAAAAGCAGTTCTCAATAGACTTAGAAGTCGATAAAGTATACTCTTACGTTACGTTTTCAAAGCGTAAGAAGAACTACTTAGGAGTTTTACCAAACGGTGTAGTAGACATCAAAGGCCTAGTAGGTAAAAAGAGAAACACCCCCATGTTCATTAAGAAGGCATTCGAGGAAATGGTAGGGGAGCTCAGCAAAGTGAGATCGCCTGAGGACTTTGAAAAAGCCAAAGAGAAGATCAAGGAAATTGCTAAGGCATGTTACTTCGGGTTAAAGAATAGGCGTTTTTCATTAGACGACTTAGCGTTTAAAGTAATGTTGTCAAGAGATGTTAACAAATATGTTAAGACAACACCTCAACACGTTAAAGCTGCAAAACAATTAGTAAGTAAAGGTGTTGAATTAAAGCCTGGAGACATAATTTCATACGTTAAAGTAACTACCCCAGTAGGTGTAAAGCCTGTTCAACTTGCGCGCATTGATGAAATTGATGCCGACAAGTACATAGGGCACATAAGGACAACGTTTGAACAAGTCTTAGACGCCCTAGGAATAGAGTTTGACGAGATAATAGGCGTTACAACATTAGATTTATTCGCGAAACATTAGCTCTTCTAAGAGGCTATTTTAAACTCCCTACCTTTCATAGCGTTTAAGTTCTTAGCTTGCCTAAACGCTTCCCTAAACTCAAGCCTAAGCTCATATTTAAGCCTCAACATCTCATCTCTAATCACGCTGTATCTTTTCACAGCCTCGAAGTCCACTTTATTCCTAGCCAAAGCAAGACCTCGTAGCTAAGGGAGCTACATCTAACCAGCATATTCACGCTAAGCTAAAAGCTTTTACCCTAAGCTTCACGCCATTCTTAAATAATCCTCAGCAAAGAGTTTTGAAGGAGAGCGTGAACACAGCTTGAGGCTTCTGTTAATACATGCTGACTTATTCGAGTATGAAGTGAAGTCTAAAGCCATAGACTTAGCCGAAGAGGTAACTGAATTAAACAGAAGAGGCGTAGCTGAGAATGTACTAGTAGCGTTTACTACTGTAGAAAGCTTAGACGAAGAGTATCTAGAAGCTGTAACTTTTGAAGCTGTAGCTTCGATAGCTGACGTAGCTAAGAAGGTCGGAGTTTCAAAAGTCGTCGTATACCCCTATGCACATCTATCTTCAAACCTAGGAACGCCATCTGCTGGTATACGTGCGCTTAAAATGATTGAAGAAAAGCTCAAAAGCTTAGGTTTTGAAGTTATGAGAAGCCCATTTGGATGGTATAAAGCTTTTACCATTAAGTGCAAAGGACACCCTCTATCTGAGCTTTCACGCACAATAACAGTTTCTAAGGAAATAAAGAAGGAGAAAGCCGAAGAAATCGAGGAAGCCCCTAAGTCAACGTATGTAATATTGACACCAAGTGGTGATGAGTATGCATTAAACGAGGGAGACTTCTCAAGTCTGCACATACTAAGTCAAGACCCTTCATTAAAGCAACTAATTGAAAACGAACTCCACAAAAAGCAGGTTGGCGAGACGCCTCCACACATCAAGTTAATGAAGAAGCTTGAACTTGTAGACTACGAACCCGCATCTGACATAGGTCATTTTAGGTTTTATCCGAAAGGAGCAATAATCAAAGACTGCTTGCAGGAATACGCTACGAAAATAGCAGTTGAAGATTTAAAAGCTATGAAAATCGAAACCCCATTTCTGTACCGTCTTGACCAACCTGATATAGCTGAACAAGCTTCCCGCTTTAGAGAACGAGACTATAGGTTTAAGGTTGAAGGACGCGAGTTTACATTAAGGTTCGCGGGGGATTTTGGGCTTTTCAGGATGATGAAGGATGTCATAGTGAGCTATCGCCAACTACCTTTAAGAGTATATGAGCTTTCTCACTCATTTAGGCTTGAGCAGAGCGGCGAATGCGTAGGCTTAAAAAGGTTAAGGGCCTTTACCATGCCGGACATACATTGCTTCTGCAGAGACTTATCTCAAGCTATGGAGGAGTATAAAGAGCTCTTCAGATACTACACTAAGTTAACGAACTCCATGGAAGTAGACTATGCCGTAGCCTTTAGAGCAGTTAAGGACTTCTACGAAGCTAACAAAAGCTGGTTTATTGACTTGCTCAAAATCGTTGGCAAGCCTGCTTTAATAGAGCTATTGCCTGAGATGAAGCATTACTGGGTTGTAAAACACGAATACCAAGTAATAGATTCGGTAGGAGGAAACATGCAGTTGGTGACGGTGCAGCTCGATGTAGAGGACGCGGCTAGATATGGAATCTTTTACGTCGATGAAAATGGAGAGAAAAAAGGCTGCATAATACTGCATAGCTCAATGGGCTCTATAGAGAGGTGGATTGCTGCAATACTCGAGCAAGCTGCTAAAAGCATTAAGGAGGCCAAACCTCCAAAGCTCCCACTATGGCTATCTCCAATACAGCTTAGAATAATACCCGTATCCGAACAATACCTTAATTTCGCATTAAAAATAGCTGAAGACTTCTCTCGTAAAAAGATAAGAGTAGATGTAGACGATAGAGACCTAAGCGTTGCCAAGAAAATTAGAGAAGCTGAAACTGAGTGGATACCATACGTAGTAGTTATCGGTGAAAAGGAAGTTAGTAGCGGAATACTAACCGTGAGGATAAGAGGAGAGGGTATTGTAGAGATGCCTCCTGCAAAGCTTGTTGAAGAACTTGAAGCTCAGCTAGCAGATAAGCCTAGGATACCACTGTATCTACCGGAGAGGCTTTCTATGAGGCCTAAGTTTGCTGGCTAATTGACGTGAAGGTTATAAAGCTTTATAAAACAGCAAGCCGAGCATATGGTTTAACTACTTAAAATCCCATTAGGTGGACTGCTTAATGGTTAAGCTGATCGCAGTTATAGCTGACTGGGAAAAAGGAAGCGAATACTTAGTCGAAGCTTCTAAGGCAGTGTGTGAAAAACTTGGAGTTGAGCTTGAGATTAGAAAAGAAGACTGGGATTTTCTCATACAATATGGTGAAAAAGACGAATTCGGCGGTGTTGATATACCTCAACTATTTATACAGACAGCAAGTGGTGAGGTAAGACACGTAATGACGCGCACCCCATTAACATCAGATGGTAAACCAGATATCGAGGCTGCGAAAAGGAAAATCATTGAGGTATTGGAGGGCTTAAAGTCTTGACAGAAGACATAGTGATCTTCTGGTCTGAAAACGGCTCGATCAAATCCTCAGAGAAGGTTAAAGGCAATTTACACGAGGTGGTTAAGGAAGCTGTAAAGAAGTCTCTTGACTTCTGGGATGTCGACAAATCTGATTTAGTGGTGTTAAAGGACATTTACCCGTTGTCAGTTAAGCTCCCTCTAACTAAGGAACAATACGACAAGTATTCAAACTATAACTTAAGAAGAGCTGGTAACGAGGCTACCTTCGAAATACCCGTATACCTGATATCTTATGATAATGAGTGGCGCGGAGATAGCTACGTAGATCACAAGGTGGTCATTGTAGCGCCTCGAGTAGACGACTTTGTTGAAAAAGCTATTCAAGAGCTTGCAGTAAGCTCAACAAAAGAAGTTGTAGAAGGAGAAGAGCTAGCAGAGGAAGAGGATATTGAAGAGTAGCGGGCTCGCATAGCCCAGATCTTCATATGGAGTTCAGAACCCGAATTCCCGCTCATAGCCCGCTAGATATTGAGTTAGCCGATCTTAGAGAAAAAGCTTATCCGGCTCTTAAGGTGCTTAACGATATATACTCCTCCTACGAAAATATGGTAGTGGAGAAGCCTAAATTTCATGTAAATAACATAGTGAGGAAGATCCAGGCGTGGCCGGAAGCATTCCATTAGATGAGCTGAGAAAGGATACTAAGCTGACTAAGTTAGTTTCTGCTTTAATGAGTAAAGGGGTTTCACGTATAGACCCTGAAATCTCATGTGAAGGTTTTTCATATAGGATCGTTGAAGATTCCTTAGCTTTAACGCCCGAGCAAGCAAAGGATTTGCTAGATCAATATGTCGATTTAAGAGCTTTCACCAAATATGTTAAAGATCAGCTTTTACGATGCCCAAACTGCAATAGTTACTTTATACAAGGTCGTTTTCGCTGTCCATTTTGCAATTCAATAAATCTTGAAAAAAGCTACTTAATAGAACATTATGCATGTGGTACTCTTAGAAGGAAAGAAGACTTTGAACGTGATGGTAAATTAGTTTGTCCAATATGCGGCGGCGAGCTTAAGACTGAAGGCGTTGATTACCGTTATGCCGGCGCATGGTTTACTTGCAGAGACTGTAAAAAACAGTTTAACATGCCTAGTGTCAGGTTTGTATGTAGAAGATGCAACATGGAATTGTCCATTGATAAGATAGAGTTAACAATATTGAACTCCTATGCAGCTGAAGATGTCGCTGTTAAAATGGTCAGTAAAGAAACTATTGTAGTAGCACCACTTGTCAACTTCTTAAGAAGTCTCGGATTAACGGTTTCCTCGCCTGGTACACTAGTGGGGAAGTCTGGTGTTCATCACATTTTCGATTTAATTATTGAGATAAGGTCTGAAGGAACGTCTGCTCCATTAGCTGTTGACGTTTCAAAGTCTCTTGAAGGAGCGTCAGAATTTGATGTGATAGCAATGTTTGCTAAAGTTGTAGACGCTGGAGTGAAAATCCCTGTCTTAGTTGCTATGCCTAAGATGTCTGATATGGGGAAAAAACTTGCAGCATCCTATGGAATAAACGTAATCGAGGGCACGTCATTAGACGAACTCTTCGAAAAGTTCCGCTCTTTACTGAAGGACAAAGTGAAGTTATAGTTATAAATGCTATTTAACAAACATCATAAAGGCTATGGTGGCTACAGCTGTTAGTATCACAACATGTTTTAAGCCACCTAACACAGTTCCCTCAGCTAATTTTCCAGCTATAAGTCCTCCAAATACAGATTGTATTATCGCCATGTGGTAAAAAAGCCTCTTATAGGTTATGTATGGGGCAGCAAAGGTCATGATAGTTCCAGGAATAGCTGGTTGTTCAAATTGACTTATCGGGTAAAAGAAGTTATTGACTATAACTACCACTACTACAATAAACGCCAAAGCACCAATGTAGACAACTCCTGCATATGTTCTCATAGCCGCGCTTCTCTCGTCAGCCATTGATTGAAATTCTGTAATGAACCTCGCAGTCATGTCCATTAACCTTGCCACATCGCCGCCATACCTAGCAACTTCCACAATCTGTGCACAGACCCTTCTCACGAGCGGAGTATTAACCCTATTTGCTAGTGAATGCATGGCTTGTTCTAACGTTGCCCCCCAGGATATTTGGCGAACCGCCTTCTTAATCTCTTTAGAAAGCGGACCATAACCACGTTCTGAAACTGCCTCTAATGCGCCGATAAGTGTTAGCCCAGTCCTTTGTGCTTGTGCAATGTCTCTAAGCAAGTCAGGCAGCCTTCTTTCAATAGATTTCTTCCATTGCTTCTCAATATAATGGAGGGCACCTGATGGAGCAAGAGCTGTCATCACTGCAAATGCTATGAAGTAGTCAAAGGTCATAGTCCAGAAGTACTTTACATAGGCGTAATAGATTAGGAGGGTGGCTACACCTGCAGACGCAGCTGAAACCGCTACTTTAGCCTTTTTACTGAAAAGCGGCATGTATTAAGCCTCCGTATGCACAAAGGAATCTAACAACACTAAGAACATTATCGATAAGATTGGAACGGCTACATACGTCACTAGGTTAAGGAAGAATAATGGGTTCACACCAGCACCTCCAACAACCGACAAGACCGCTAAGAGAATTAAGAAGACGAGAGGCATAGCTACTAACATAGCAATGTAGACTTCAGCCATAACGCTCAGCGTCTCAATCGTCTTTCTTATCATAATCCTCTTATGTACCATTAAGTTTCTCGCTTGTCTAGCTAGATACTTCTTAAGATCTCCTCCAGCGCGCGCAGTAGCCGTAAAACCACTTAATAAATCTGCAAAGAGCTTCGAGTAAGTGCGTCTAGCTTTTTCATCAAGTTCAGTTAAGATATCCTTTCCTAAAACTTCAACATCTCTAACTATCTCGGCAGCTTCCTCCTGAATATGTAGCTCAGAATCCGTTACGGCAAGAGCTTTAAACAAGCGTTCAGGAGGTATGCCTGCGCTGGCTAACACAGCCATATGGCTGGCGGCATATGGAAGAGCACTTTCAAGCCTAGTTCTCTTGCGAGCTGCTACAAAACTTGGATATAGGTAAAACCCCCAGAATATTGCGACAAAAGCCAATAAGCCTATGCCAATACTCATCGGTATAGGATATGGAAACTTAATAATGAACTTAAGCAAGAAGTAAAAGTATCCTGTTGTGGCAGCAAAGCCTATTATAGAGAACAGTACCATCATGCTGACATAAGCTGGAAATGCAATCTTTATGCCAGCTTTTCTTAAATATTCATGTAGATCCTCAAAATGGGGTAAAGCCCCCTCAATTTTCCCTCCAAGCACTCTGTATGCAAGCACTGAGGTCTTAGACCTTGACTTCTTCTTTCTCCTCTCTTCAGCTTTCATGATGAAGCCAGCTCTACCTTTGCCCTTATGTAGACATTTTCAGGGGACATATAGTATTCTCTGACCACATTACCTACATCCGTATAACGCCTTATATTCTTCTTAACCATCCACTCTAAGATAACTTTACGTCTCTCAAGCTCTTCCAACACTTCCTTATAGCTTAGCCCACGTCTCTCAATAACCTTTCTTATTACAGCGCTCTCTTCAAGCTCCTTTATTATCATCTCATGCCTATCTTCTCTAGGATTCCACCTAAACACATCTTGAAGCTCTAAACCAACCCCTGGCGTGTAGCCCTTCACTTCAGTTAAAGTAATAGTTCTCCTAGCTGCTTTCTCGCCAATACGTACCCTAGATTGAACCATTATTATGTCGACTAACCCTATTAATGCTCTAGGTATGTTCATTGGCGGGGATTCGAGCCTCTCAATAACTGCTAAAGCGTCTTCAGCATGTATGGTTGATTGAACACCGTGACCTGTAGCTAAAGCTTGAAACAGCGTATATGCTTCAGCTCCTCTAATTTCACCCACGATTATGTAATCTGGTCTCTGTCTCATAGCTGCCTTGAGCAAGTCAAAGAGTGATACCTCCGCTTCCCTTAATCCAAAACCTGTTCTAGATACAAGCGAAATCCAGTTCTGATGGGGCAGCTGAAGCTCAGCCGTGTCCTCTATTGTCACAATTTTAAGCTCCGGTCTAATGAACATTGAGGTGCAGTTAAGCATTGTAGTCTTACCAGAAGCGACTCCGCCAGCCACTAATAAAGAGCACCTATTTTCAACAGCTAACCATAGATATGCAGCTATGTCAACGGATATCGTCCTAAACTTAATTAAGTCGGTTATTGTTAAGGGGTCTGCTCTAAAACGCCTAATGGTGAAGGTAGAGCCCTTTCTTGAGACTTCAGTACCATAAGTAGCGTTTACTCGGCTACCATCTGGCAATGTCCCGTCCATAATTGGCTGAGCAACTGAAATATGCTTACCACATTTATATGCAAGTTTAACCACGAAGTTGTTTAGTTCCTCTGCGTCAAAAACCACGTTTGTTGGCAGAGATTCGTATTCTCTATGCCACACATAAATAGGGATATTGGGTCCATCACAGCTTATATCCTCTATCATGTGATCCCTCATCATAACATCTATCTTACCATAACCTATAAAGTCCCTGACAATGTAATATAAGATCTTCTGTAACGTGGACTCAGACATCTTAAACTTATAATCCTTAACAATTCGCTTGACGTTCTCTTTTAAAATCTCTTCCGCCTTTTCAGCTGTTAATTCCTTTACACTTACGTCAAGCTCGTCGTATAAGATGCTCGTAATCTTCTTCAACATTTGCTGTTCCTGCTCAAATAAGGTAGGCTCCATCACAACATACTTCAGCTGTCCAGTTACGCTGTCCTGTGCGATGGCGACATACGCATGGGGCTCGATAACGGGATAAACTTCCTTAAAAACAGGCATCTCCTCTCTTCTTTCAATCACCGTAGTGCGCTGTTCTTCTCTTCTCTCCTCCACCATCTCTGATCGACTAAACTAGTTAGTCAAAAGTAATCTAAAACACTTTCTATTAAAGCGACCGTAAACATCAAGGGGCACATCACATCAGGAGAAAAACACTTATATACTCTTCAATGTCATAGCCCTAACACTAGAAGAACATCTTCATAAGAGGGTATTAGGAGGTATAAAGCTTTGATCAAATCAGTCAAGCTTAATCGAAAAGCAGTCTCTCCCGTCATCGCCACAATCCTACTAATAGTCATTGCTATAGCAACTGCTATAGTAGTATACACATGGGCCATGGCATTTGTAGGCGGGGCAACAACAGCAACAGGACCTAGTGGACAAATGCAATTAGACGCATACAAAATATGGAGCAGTTCTAACG
>QMQV01000016.1 GCA_003649085.1 Thermoproteota archaeon | reverse complement strand
TCATCAATCATAAGAGAAGCAGCTTCTTTTGTATCTTCAGCTGTAGTTTCCTCTGAAACGTTCTTAAGTACGTTGACATATAACCCAGCTTGCTTTGCTTCAACTTCTCCCATAAGCCCAGAAAAAGATAAAAGTTCAATAGCCTTGGATATCGGCTTAACTAAGCTTAAGAAAGAATAAGCTTTTCGAGGAGCAATAGGCTTAGCTCCCCTAATTAGAGCATTCTTGTAAGCCTCGCCATCCGTCCCCTTGAGCCCCACGGCACCCCCCATTCCCGCTATAGGGATTACAATAAGCCCCACCTTTAATGTCCTACGCCATTTAACGTAACTATCATAGCCATAGCTAACCCCTAACGCCTTTAAAGCTCCTAAAACATCCTCCACATGCACACTTCCTCACCAAGGCAACTGATCTATCCATGGGTAGAGCTCCTTAATCTTATGCTGAGCTTTCTTAACCTCTTCTTCAGGATACTCATATGGAAGCAGCTTACCCTCTAAGTAATCGTCATAGGCTTTCATGTCAAAGTGCCCATGTCCACACATTAAGAACAATATTGTCTTAGCTTCGCCAGTCCGCTTACAACGGAGGGCTTCATCTATGACAGCTTTAATAGCATGCGCAGGCTCAGGCGCTGGGACGTGGCCTTCCGCCTTAATAAACGTTGATGCGGCATCAAAAACCTCCACTTGGTTATACGCCCTTACCTTAACCACCCCCTCATTGGCTAATAAACACAGCGTAGGAGCCTTACCATGATATCTAAGCCCTCCCGCGTGTATTGGAGGAGGTACAAACTCATGACCTAAAGTGTGCATCTTAATTAAGGGGGTTAATCTAGCCGTATCGCCGTGATCATACATGTATGCGCCCTTCGTTATGCTCGGCGCAGCCGTAGGTTCAACAGCCAGAAACTGTACATCCTTAGGCGCTTTGCCTGATACCTTATCGTAATAAAATGGCCAATAAAGCCCCGAAAAACTGCTACCCCCACCAATACACCCCACAACTAAGTCTGGATAGTCGTCTACGATTTCAAACTGCTTCTTAGCCTCTAACCCAATAACTGTTTGATGTAGGAGAACGTGGTTTAAAACACTGCCTAAAGTATACTTAGTATTTTCGTGAGTAACTGCGTCTTCTATAGCTTCACTAATAGCTATACCTAAACTGCCTGGATTGCTCGGATCCTTAGCTAAGACGTTTCTACCGAACTCAGTGCGAGCACTCGGACTTGGCACGACATCAGCTCCCCAAAGATGCATCAAAGTTCTCCTAAAGGGCTTTTGTTCGTAGCTAACTTTCACCATATATATCGTCACGTCAATATCCATCATAGCTCCTGCAAAAGCGAGAGCTGAACCCCATTGACCAGCCCCAGTTTCCGTCGTTAACCTCTCCACGCCTTCCTTTACGTTATAGTAAGCTTGTGCAACTGCAGTGTTAGGCTTATGGCTCCCAGGCGGGCTAACGCTTTCAAACTTGTAGTAAATTCTAGCAGGTGTCTTCAGCATCCTCTCAAGCCTATAAGCTCTACAAAGCGGCGTAGGTCTCCAAATAGAGTAGACGTCTCTAACCTCATCAGGTATAGGTATCCAACGCTCCTGATTCATCTCCTGTCTAATAAGCTCCTTAGCGAAGATGCGCATCAAAACCTCAGGTTTTACAGGCTCCTTGGTGGACGGGTCTATTGGCGGAGGCAGTGGTTTAGGTAAGTCAGGCAAGATATTATACCAGTACTTGGGTATCTCGTCGGGGCTAAGGAATATCGGCATATGCAATCACGCACACAAAAAAGCTAAAAAGCAAATATATATACCTTTATGTGCAAAAATGTACATTAAAAACCTTAAAATGCAATTAGATCAAAGATATGACTAGTATGCTAAGCTCAAAAGCCGTAGTACCAGTCATCGCCGCCATGATGTTAATTTTGGTAGCTGTCTCTGCATCACTAATGATATATACTTGGATTATGTCAAATCCGCTACCTGAACAAACGGTATCTAAGAAGCTTATAAGTACCTTTAAGATTGCTGATGTGTCTTATAACCCTAGTAAAGAACAGCTACTAATTCATGTGATAAATACAGGCGGCTACAGCTTAAGCTTAGATAGCGTGTACATTTTCAACTACAAAGGTAAATTAACAGAGTACATAACATTAGAACCCACCGTAGAATTAGAACCAGGCGAGTTAAAGCTTCTAAAGATAAATAACATCGCGCTATCCCTAGCGTACCCTTATACTATTAAAATAGTTTCACAAGAAGGGGTTTCGTCGACGACAACCACTTTCATTCAAACAACACCGCCTCCAATTAAACACTACCACTCCATAGTAGCTTATGTTGTAAAAGATCAGGTTATCGTCGACGAATTTAATGGTAGTATGTGGTTAAATGTGCATAGTGAGCGCTTCAGAGGCATAATACGTAATATAGCTGTAGTAACAAGCCCGAACGCATCGAGACCTTACGAGACAATAATCGTCGTATTATATCAAACATTTATTGATCCACGTCTATACAGAGTTGAGAGCCTAATATGGGATGGTATTGGCTGGAGTAAATATGAAGTCGATAGTTTCTATCTTGCATATGAAGATAAGATTGGCAGAGCATCCATGGACATAGCCTACGAATATTCCACTGGACGCGCACTTTTAGTCTACCCATTTTCTCCTAATACTCGAGATATAATGTTGAAGTACAGCATATGGAATGGGGAGAAATGGGTAGAGGGGGAAATTCTAAAAGTTGAGAAAGCCCCACATGCTTATCACCATGTACAGCTCGAATCAAATAAGCTTTCAAATGAAATCTCATTGGTCTTCGAGATGCAATTTGATAGAGACTTAATAGCTCATGGATACTTATGGAATGGTAAGGAATGGATATACGATACGCCAATAGGTATTGATAGGGGCGTTAAAGTCAGCGAAGTTTTTCCAAATGCAATAGATGTAGTATCCAAAGCCATCTCAGTTTCCTACGAATCAAAGTATAATCGGGCTGTTATCATTTGTAAGGACTCCGAAAGGCGCATTTTAACAGGTGTGGTCTGGGATGGAGTAGATTGGATAAAAATCGACCATGTGAGACCACCAGACTTCGTGTTCTGGGTTTCCACGTATCCTAACCCTGAGAATGATAATATAATGACCTTGCTAATGGGGGGTCATCGAACATTAGCATATACGATATGGGATGGTAAGGAGCTAAGCGAACCCCTATTCGTAAATGATCGCATCGAACTTGATACTCTCTGCTTTAAATGTGCAGATTTCAGCTGGAACCCACGTGGAGACCGCGGAATAGCAGTGTGGGGAGATGTAAAATCCGCAGGCTTCCTATATAGCATATGGGATGGGAAGAAATGGTCATCACCTGAAGAAGTTAAAACCTTCCACGAAGTGCAGCTATGGATGCACTTAGAGAGAAACCCTGGCTCTTATGAAGAGGTCTTATCCCTAATGGTTAACATGGAAGGCTTTGAAAAAGACGACCCCAAGTTGCTAACGACCTTTAAGTGGAATGAAACGGGGGTGTATCCAGTTGATGAGGGCTTAATAACAGATGTTCTCTTTGGCGACTCGCGAGCAGTATACCTGCCATATGACTTTCGCTTCAGGTTATCCCCTGAGTAAATAAGGAACCTGCCAAACAGCCGTTTCTTAATAGGTAAGTTAATAACTCGTTAACACTTTGAAAAACCCTGAGAAACGTTATGAACATACTATTAGTATCGAATAGGCGTATAAATAACGCTGAGGCGGTAGCCCCCGTAATAGCTGTAATAACGTTAACCCTCGTAGCGGTATCTGCTTCGCTTATGGTATACACTTGGGTTACGACATACCCCCTTCCTGAAGAAACGACCTCGCAAAAACTTATGATAAACCTTAAAATCGTTGAAGCCGCATACTCTCCCTATGAGGAGAAACTTAGGCTTTTCGTTTTAAATGCAGGCGGAATCGACACATGTGTAGATAGCCTATACATATACGATATGCGTGGAGAGCTGCTGTCAGCTTATGAAATACCTGAAAATCAGGGTGTTATAGAGGCTGGTGAGCTTAGGGAACTTGAGTTATCCAACGTGGAACTCGAGCTGTCCAAGAATTATATTCTTAAAGTTGTCACGCCTCAGGGAGCTGTAACAACAACGTTCTCTACACTAACTGCATTACCCCCGCCCAAAAAGGTACATCACGCTGTTATAGCCTATTACTGTTCAATAGACTATAGGTGTCCTAGATTTAATGAATTTAATGGATCACATTGGATTGGAGAAGTTAAACTTCCAAATTCTGGAGGCACAGTATATTGTGTTAGAGTAGCCACATGTCCAATAAGCACGCGCGCTCATGAGGTAATCGTCGTAACCGCATCGAGTGACAGAAGGTTAGATATCTACGTTTGGAATGGTACGAATTGGGCTCAATACCCAGTACCCTACGACATCTACATCGGTTACAGGTATAGGGCTTTTGATATCGCTTATGAGTCAAAGTCTGGAAGAGCCATACTAGTTTATTGGAAATACAACCCCAGTTGGTCTTACACCACAGATTACGAGCTCAGGTACAGGATTTGGGATGGATCAAAATGGTCGACTGATTATCCTTTAGACCTCATACCCGGAAAGACGAGACCTCGGTACACGAGAATATTTTTCATATCCCTAGCTTCAAATCCTAAGTCTAATGAGGTAGCGTTAATATGTTATGCTCGCTATCGTACATGGTGGTACAACTACGGGGTGTTTGCAGCTATATGGGATGGCAGCTCATGGAGTGTTAAAAAGCTGTCAAGATATCGTGTTTCAGCATATGGTAAAGAATGCGTAGCCGTAGCTTATGAATCTCTTTCTGGAGAAGCGCTCTTCGTTTGGGGGCAATACTACCCTTACACCTACCGTAACTGGATATATTCATGTACTTACAGTAGTACAGAGGGATGGTCTACGCCTGGACCTAGGAGAAATATAGGTGGTACTCCACAATGGATTACATTAAAGCCTAACCCAGCCTCAAATGAGATAATGTTAACATGTATTGATAACAGATACGACTTAAACACCATGTTGTGGGATGGTGATTCTTGGAGCCCACCGGCAGAGCATGATTCGTATATAGAGGGCTATGGTTACAGATGTGCTGACTTTGACTGGGAACCGGATGGTAAAGGAGGATTATTAGTATGGGGTGATCGCAACGTTGATGCATTAACATATCGTGTATGGGGTGGATCGAGTTGGGGTCCCATAAAGAGGTATCCAGGGCTAACAACGGATCAGCAGTGGGTACAAGTCAAGAGAAATTATGCTATTGAAAACGTGACGATAATGATAGCGACGATCGATGATGGCCGCGACTTAGTGGTAACAGCTTGGAATGGTTCAGCGATGACAATGCAAGAGGAGCTAACAAGCTATTCAGACTACCGCTATTGCGAGCGCTTTGAGTTAGAATTTAAGCACTTTGGAGAATATCCACAGCATTAAAGTCAAGCTTTTATACAAAAGCCTCCTTTATTCTCCTCAGCCGATGAAGTTAATTGCACGTGCTGAAAAATGATGAAAATTACAACTGAGGGGTTTTCACTTTGGCTAGACAACGCTACGTTTGTAAAGATTGTAACCGTAAAGGACTTGGAGGATACTTCAGCGTTAAGGAAGCTTCTAAAGAAATAACATGCCCATACTGCGGGTCAAAAAACGTCAAAAAGTTAACATAGCTTTTTATACAATCCCCTACTCTTACGTCTAAATGGGCTTAAATTGAAGATAGCTATAGTAGGAGCGGGCGTTGCGGGATCATTTCTATATGCTCTTTTAGTGCAAAATACGAGACATCATGTCGACATATACGATGCAAAGCCTATTAGAGGGATGGGCTGTGCTTGGGCAGTTCCTGAAAGACAGTTTAAGGACCTGTTATCTGAGGTAGGCTTGAACGCATATGATTATCTGCTTTCACGCGTTTCGCTAACAGATAGCGAAGGCGTGGTCTACAAGCTTCATAACATGATAACCATAAATAAGCCAAGGCTATTAAGCGACTTAGTAAAGTCAAAATTAATTAAGGTAACGAAGGTAACATCTCCTCCAAAAGGGTATGACCTAATAGTCGACGCGACAGGCTTTGAAAGAGCGCTACTCGGCCCACCAAAGGGTATCTACTTTTATGCCTCATGCGTGCAATACGTGTCAGAAGTTCCTACACTTGTGGAGGGGCAAGCAGCAGCTGCTCTAAGCCCATATGGTTACGCGTGGGCTATGCCACTAGTTAAAGACCGTTACCATTATGGTGCTGGAGCTATAGTGAAAGAGCATGTATACGAGTTATTGAGGAAACTCGAATGTAGACATCCTAGGAAGAAAGACTACTGCAGTTGTAAGAAAACAATTTTAGCTTCAGCACCAAGCTTAATTGAGCCCAAGATCTTAAGGTTGAACGAAACCGTAATAGTGGGTGTAGGCGAGGCTGTTGGTACAACACAGGTGTTTAGCTATGAAGGGATAGTTCCAGCTTTAAAATCAGCTAAGCTCTTGGCTGAAAACATAGAGGACGTTGACGCTTACATATCGCTTCTCATAGCAGATAGCGAATTTAAGTACCATAGACCTTTAACGCTCGCTTATCAAGACTTTCTTAGATCAAGGTTCTTTAACACATTTAAGCTCATAAAAAACATGCCAAAAGGTCGCTACGGCTCGGAAATTAGTAAATTAAGCAAGTTAAAGCTCACCGCTAAGATGCTACTAAGCCTATGGTTTGGTTAATCTTATTTTCTCAACAACGAGCTTCTTCTCATCACCTATTATAGCACTATTACCATAGGGATCTTCTATAATTAAGTGAAACACCATTTCCCCCTGCATAGCCTTCTTAATGCTTTCAATAGCTGCCTCTGCTCTTCTTCTAGCATCTTCGGTCTCGCTCCACCCTAACAAAAGCTCAGCTATGTCTAGAATCCTTTGTAAAACTCCTTCAACGTTCGTCACAAAACTTTCTGCTCTAAGCCCAGGTTTGATCTCAGCTCCAAGCTCAGGTATGCTGACCTTAGCTGTAGGAGACCTAATGACCTTAGCATTTAAGTCTTCGGCATTCTCAACCCTGAAAATTATCTTAGTAGGTTCATGCAACTCTAAATTATATACACTTGTATCTCGATAGCCACAGTTTTCGCATTTAAAGGTTATAGTCAAGAGCTTGCCTATAAGTGGGGCTTTATACTCACATTCAATTACCTTAAGCGACTTAACTCCGCACATTGGGCAACTAGCTAAATAATATTCAACTTCCTCGCTCATAGTATCCTCCCGAAGCGTGTTAAGCTATTTTAAGGTGTGTGAAAAGCAAGTTAATTAAGTTCGTTAAATTAAGATTAAGAAAGCTAAAGATGAGAGGTTGTAGGCTTTGAAGTTATTCATAGATTCAGCTGATGTGAAAGAGGTAAGCGAGGCAATTAAGTTTAACATAAACCGCGTCACAACAAACCCCTTCTTCCTCGTAAACCTAGGGACAGATCACATAAGCGTTGCGAAAGAGCTAAGCAACATACCAGAGGTTGTGGAAGTTCACGTACAAGTGCCAGGGTCAAGCGCATCTGACTTTGTTAGAGAAGCTGGAAAATTAGCTGCCATATCAAGCAAAATCGTAGCTAAAATCCCTGCTTCACATGAAGGTTTAAAAGCCATAGCTGAAATCAAGAAGACAGGTTTCATAAAGACAACAGCTACAGCCGTAGTAACACCTTTACAGGCTATTTTAGCTGCTCAAGCAGGCGCAGATTATGTAGCAGTTTTAGTTGGTAGAGCATATAAGATGGGCATAAAGGGCATTGCAGTATTAAAAGCTGTAACCAAAACTCTTAGGAAAATGGGCTCTGAAACTAAGGTCATTGCGGCTAGCTTACATAGTGAAGAGCACGTAATAAGTTCATTGGCAGCTGGAGCCGATTACGCTACCATAAGCTACCCATTACTAAACAAGGTGCTTTCACATAAAGCTATACTAAAAACCTTAAGTGAAATGGATGAAGCGTGGCGTCAGCAAGCAGCTAAAGCTGGTGTCAAAGCGTGAAGATAAAAGCAGTTTTAATGGATTTTTGCGGAACTTTGGCAGTAGACGTAGGGGCTTCAAGCAACTTACCTAAAGCTATAGCAAATGCGCTAAATGCTCGCGGCTTTAAAGTGAATGAAGGCGATGTTGTAAACGCCCTTCGCTCCGCCTTAGACATACTTCCGGTAGGCTTAGACTACTCAGACGTAGCTAAGGTGGCATTAACCTTGAGGAAGCTTGACATAGATCCTACGCCAAGCTTAGTTGAGTACATATACGGGGTATTCGACGAAGCCTTAATAGCTAGCACGAAGCTAGAAGACGACGCCCTGGACTTACTAACATGGCTTAGAAGCCATGGTATAAAAACGGGGATTTTGTCAAATCACGGAAGCTATGACGCGGTAACAGGCTTCTTAAAGAAGCATGGGATACTAGAGCTCTTCGACATCATAGTAGTTTCACACCACATCGGCTGGAAAAAGCCTAGCAAGCAAATCTTCAACTACGCTTTAACGCTTCTACGCGTAAACCCAGAGAACTGCGTACACGTTGGTGATGACGTATTGGCAGATGTCTTTGGAGCTAAGAAAGCTGGAATAAAGGCCATTTGGAAGGCTAATCAGCTGAGCGATGTTAAGCCATGGATCGCTCCTGATGCTATCATAACGAAGCTTTCACAGCTCAAGGCTTTAATAGAACAATGGCGTTAAACCAGCTTTAAGTAATAAATCCTGCGCAGCTGCTACACCTTCACCGAGCTTAACCTCAAACCCACACTTACTTAATGCTATTTCGACAGCAGCTATCGTAGATACTATGTCTGTGAAGCCGACTCTTCCCATGTGCCCAATCCTAAAGTATCTTTCAGAATAAGGTCCTAAACCGCCAGCGACGACCACCCCCAAGCTGTTCAGAAGCCCTCTAAACTCACGATCTACAACGCCATCTGGATACCATACAGCTGTCAAAGTGGGGGCGCAGATTTCCTCACTTACTGGTATGAGCTTAAGCCCTATCTTCTTCAAGGCTTCTCGAAAAGCCTTACCCACTAGGGCATGTCTTTCATAAACCTTCTTTAAGCCTTCTTCAAAAATTAGCTCTAAGCTAACACTTAGAGCTTGAATTAAGTTTACAGGCGGCGTGCTAAAGTAAGCTGGCACACCTTGTTCAAAAGATTCTACGATCGGTAGCCAATTGTGGAGGGATGCGTAGTAACAAGGTAATCTACGGTCATTGCTCCTTAACAGCTGAAGAGCATCGTCGCTCAAAGCTATAATTGCTAATCCTGGAGGGACACCTAAAGCTTTCTGAGAAGCCGTAACCAGCACGTCAATACCCCACCCAGCCATATTCTCTTCAATGCCGCCAGTTGCAGCGACACCGTCGACCACTGTTAGGCAACCCATGTCTTTAGCTACCCTACATAGCTCCTTGACATTGTTTAAAACAGAGGTCGATGTATCTACATGAGTTAAAAAGAGAGCATCGCAGCCCTCAGCTTCCAGCAAAGCCTTCACATCATCTAAGCTAGCAGCTTCTCCCCACTTACAGCTTAGCTTAACGACGTTTACTCCATAGCTCGTTAATAAGTCAGCAAACCTATCTCCAAAAACTCCTGTTGAAACAACCAAAGCCTTGCTATTCCTATTTAAGACGTTAACAGCAGCAACTTCCATAGCAAGTGTACCGCCGCCAGCTAAGATGAACACCTTTCCGTCGACGTTTAAGAGTTCACGCAACTTCTCCATAGCTTTCTTAAAGGCTTTAGCAAAGTCAAGGGACATGTGAGAAGGCGTGGGCGTAGACAACTCTCTTAAAACGCTAGGTTCGTAATTTACGGGTCCAGGAACCATTATTATCTTACGCTCTGACATCATCTACACCAGCTGATAACAAAGCGGTGTAAACAACGCCTTGCTATAAGCCTTTATTTAACGCTAACTTAATAATCTAAAACACTACGTCGCTAAATTAAGCTTAGAAATATGCCGGGACGAAGTAAGGTAAGCTACATAGGAAGACACTTAATGATAAAGGGGGAGTATGCTGAAGCTATCCTCTCAGGTAAGAAGAGGGCTACCATTAGGTTAGGAGTAGTTAAACCTAGGTCAAGGGAGGTTATAATACATAGCGGTGGTAGAGCCATATGTAAGGCTAAGATCGAGGGCGTTATTTATAAGAAGTTTTCAGAGCTAACTAATGAAGACGCTCGCTTAGACGGCTTCAAAAACCTAAAAGAGCTTCGAGACGCTCTCCTTAAAACATATCAAAGCTTCTCACCAGATGACATTATAACAATAATAAAGTTCACAGTAACGCAAAAATTCAATAAACTTAACAAACAGAGCCCATATTTGGGGCTTAACCCAGTCGATTTAGCGAGGATAGCATTAAGATATGACTTGCTTGAGCTTTCTGAAAGCGACAAAGAAGTTTTAAACATAATAGTTAGGGAAGGTAGCTTACGTAAAGCAGCTGAAAAGCTGTATGGCGATGTCAATAAAAGGTATTTAATAAGGAGGGTCTTAAGGAAGGCTCTTAGAAAGCTAATAAAGCATCAAGTACTAGATGTGAAGAGCTTAAAAAAGTAACATGACGTTGGGGCCCTACTCTTTGGCTACTAAAACCCCGTCGCCTTAATAACAGCCTTAACTCTATCTCCCGGCTTTGAATCAAGTTCCTTCACAGCTTCCCCTCGTTACGATAGCTGTCAGTTCAACAGGCTTTTCAACAACAATTTTTACACAAGCAGTTACAACCCTCTCCTTAACTCTTCCTTCACGATGCCTTCAAGCTTATTTCTCGCACTTATTTTCAAGCTGACCGCCCTCCAATACTCCCTATCATTTAATATCCGCTTGGTAGGATTCTCTGACTTCTTATATTCGCTGAGCAATGTTTTCCGACATGTGTCAGCTCAGCTCCTCCACCTCTAACTCCACTACGGCGCGTCATCACAACAGGTTGGCCAAGGACTTCTTCGATTTTCGCAAGTTTTCTCCACACATACCTATAGGGCATTCCAAGCATCTTCGCAGCTGCTGAAATAGAGCCCGTCTTCTCAATAGCTTCTAAGATCAAAGCCCTTCCTTCACCTAATATCGGCTGATGGTCTTTTTCAAGCCATGTCCGTATAGCTGCTCTATAGCCTTTATCCAGCGAAGTCGACACACAACCTTTTTACGATTAAGCTCTCAAAACCAGCGGAAAAGGTGAACATTAAGAAGTCTTAGCTTTAGCACCTCTCTGAAGCGCGTAGTTATTAGCTATAAAGCCTTCAAGCCTATCAAGTGCTTGTTTAATGTTTTCAATGGTGTTTGAATATGAAAATCTAACATGCCCTTCTCCATGCTCTCCAAAAGCAATACCTGGTACAGCAGCTACCTTAGCCTCTTTAAACATTTTAACTACAAACTCTGTAGAGCTAAGCCCCCAATCTGGTATCTTCGGGAAGACGTAAAATGCCCCCTTAGGCTTAGGGCACTTAAATCCTAGCTTGTTTAAGCCGTTCACAATCAAGTCACGTCGTTTCCTAAATTCCTCAACAATCCACTTGACAGAATCATTAGAGTACCTAAGTGCATAATAAGCGGCTTTCTGGGAAATTGATGAAGCACATATCATTGAGTATTGATGTAACCACAAAATACCCTTCAAAATCTCTTCATTTTTAACAGCCACATACCCGATCCTAAGACCAGTCATTGCGAAGGCCTTAGAGAACCCATTGACAGTTATCACGTTATCAGAAAACGCAGCCGGACTGTAGCTTCGCTCTTCATATGTTATACCCTCGTATATCTCATCTGATATTACCACAACACCATAATCATCCGCTACTTCAGCTAAACCTCTAGCATCATCCTTGCTTAATACCGCACCCGTTGGGTTTGATGGAAAGTTTACGATTATCGCTTTAGTCCTATCAGTAATCTTTTCCTTAATGCTCTCCAAGTCTATACTAAACCCTTTATCCTCGTTTAACCCAACGTATACCACCTTACCTCCTGAAAATGCGACATACGGCGGGTAAGAGACATAGCATGGATCTGGTAAGATGACTTCATCTCCAGGGTTAACAACAGCCATTACCGAGTAGAAGAGCGCTTCGCTTGTTCCACAAGTGACAATTATGTTGTCTGGTGACACATCGATGAAGTTTTCAGCTTTAAGCTTCTCAGCTATAGCTTCGCGGAGCTCCGGTATGCCTCTTGTTGATGTATAATGTGTGAAATCACTTTTAATAGCCTCAATAACACCTTCTTTAACGGGGTCTGGCACGTTAAAAATCGGCTCACCAAGACCTAAGGATATGACCTCTGGATCTCTAATGTCCAAAAGCTGCCAGAAAATGGGGTCATACATTTTAACCCTATCTGCAGGTTCTGGTCGTCGTTTATGCAATTTTTAACCACCGCTTTGGGCATTAACTTCAACACTTTATGTAATCATTCTTTTAAGCTTTGCTACTGAAACCTCTTCATCAAGGCTTTTTAATCAGCTAAGTTAATTTTACACCAGTGATAACAAGAAAATTTATATCCATAAAGCAATAACAGTAGGGTGGGTGTTAAGGTTTGAAAACATCAGGCTGGATTGCTGTAGTAGTCATTGTAGCGATTGTCTGCAGCGCAGTTACATACATGGTGGTTCCGCCAAAAATTGTTGAAGTCGAAAAGCCAATAATTCAAAAGCCTACGATAAAAGCTGCCTGGATATATGTTGGACCCATTGGGGACTATGGATGGACGCATGCCCATGATCAAGGAAGAAAATATGTCGACGCTAAGTTTGACTGGTTAACTACTGTTTATGCGGAATCCGTATCTGAAGCTGATTGCTATAACTATATCAAGAAGTTCATTGAAGAAGAAGGCTGTGATGTAATATTTACTACGAGCTTTGGCTTCATGGATCCAACACTTCAGGCTGCAAAAGACTACCCAGACAAGATTTTCTTCCACTGCTCAGGTTATAAAAGATGGAAGAACATGGGTACATATTTTGCTGAGTTCTATCAGCTCTACTACCTTAACGGATTAATGGCTGGCGCCTTAACTAAGACAGGAAAAGTCGGCTATGTAGCGGCACATCCAATACCTGAGGTTATAAGGCACATCAACGCCTTTGCTATAGGAGTAAAAGAAGTCAATCCAAATGCTAGAGTCTATGTTAAGTGGATACACGCTTGGTATGATCCCACAAAAGCTAGAGAAGCTGCTGAGGCCTTAATAGCGGAAGGCTGCGACGTACTAGCCTTTACAGAAGACTCGCCAACAGTCATCACGGTATGTCAAGAACACTACGAAGCTGGACATCCCGTATACGCGTTTAGCCACTACAGCCCAATGTACGAGTATGGTCCCGATGTTGTTGTAAGCGGTCAGCTAGTAAAGTGGGGCATAATTTACGAAGACATACTAGCTAAGATATACGCAGGTGCATACAACAACACTAACTTAGAAAACGTCGATTACTGGTGGATGTTAAAAGAAGGTGCTGTTGAACTTGGAGCTAAGTTCGGTATGCCAATAAACCCCAAGTTTAAAGACATTTTAAAGAACGTGACGGTAATTGATAAGGTAACTGGAGAAAACGTATCGGTCTACGACTTAGTCTTCATCAGGCTTAGTCAAATGAGCGAAGAAGTACCAACATTTGATCCGTTCACAGGACCGCTTTACGCTCAAAACGGTACATTAATGGCTAGACAAGGAGAGCGGTTAGGTCATGATGCTTTATGGAGTATGATGTGGTTCGTCGATAACGTAGTGGGAGAAATACCTACATAATACCCCCTATTTATTTTTGGTGCTCGAAATGATGGAGGCACAACTTAAGCTCATTGAAAAACCCGTTGTGGAGATGAAGGGCATTGTAAAGAAATTTGGCGACATAGTAGCTAATGATCACGTAAACTTCACCTTAAACAAAGGAGAAATACATGCTTTGCTAGGTGAAAATGGGGCTGGTAAAACAACCTTAATGAACATTCTCTACGGTCTTTATAAGCCAGATGAAGGAGCAATATATATCAATGGCTCCCGAGTGGAGATAAAGTCCCCAAAGGACGCTATCAAGTACGGCATAGGGATGGTGCATCAACATCCGAGGCTCGTAACAACGTTAACTATTGCCGAGAACATAGCCTTAAGCTTGAGAGAAGTTAACTACTTATCTTCTTTAAGCCGAGTTAAGGACTTAGTCTCTTCATTTTCACGCAAATATGGCTTAAGAGTAGATCCAGATGCCAAAATTTGGCAGCTATCATACAGCGAGCAACAGAAAGTCGAAATCTTAAGGGAGCTGATTAAAGGAGCTACGATATTAATATTGGATGAGCCAACCGCTATGCTGACATCAAGCGAAAGAGACGAACTTTTTAAGGCGTTAAGAGAGATGGTAAAGGAAGGCAAGTCAATAATCTTCATAACTCACAAGCTTGAGGAAGCTCTCAGTATAAGCGATAGGATAACTGTCTTACGTAAAGGCAAGGTAGTCGCATCGCTTAGCCCAAGAGAAGTTGACGAAAAGACATTAGCTAAGCTAATGATAGGATACGAAGTCAAGTGTGAACTAGATAAACCTAAAGCTGTAAGAGGCAGACGAACACTACTCGTAGATAAGATTAGGGTACTAAATGATAGAGGTGTCTTAGCCGTCAAAGACATATCGTTTGAAGTTTTTGAAGGAGAAGTCTTCGGGATAGCGGGCGTAGCTGGTAATGGTCAAAAAGAGCTTGTTGAAGCCATAACAGGTCTTAGAAAAGTAGAGGGCGGTATCATAAAGCTATTCGATGTAGACATAACTAATGGCAAGAACCGGGATTTCGTAGACTTAAACTTGGCCCACATACCTGAAAACCGTATTCAAATGGGCGTTGTGCTAGACTTATCAGTTGAGGAAAACCTAATACTGAGGCGATATAAGTTCCCGCCCTTCTCTAAAGGCATAGCCTTAGATTACCGAGCAATAAGCAGCCATGCCAAGAAGCTTATAGAAGACTACGATATAGTTACTAAAAGTGAAAAAGACCCCGCTAAGTTCCTCTCAGGAGGCAACATTCAAAGGCTAATTTTAGCAAGAGAGCTCTCGTGGAATCCACGCTTAATAATAGCCTATCACCCAACATATGGTCTAGATGTAGCCGCTACTAGCTACATAAGGTCTATGCTATTAAGCCGCAGAAATGAAGGAGCCGCTATACTCCTCATATCAGAGGACTTAGACGAAATTGTTCAGATGAGCGATAGAATTGCCGTCATGTACGAAGGGGAGATCCTGGGCATTATGAACTCCGAAAACCTAGATATTAACAAGCTTGAGCTTATGATCGGCGGAGTAAGGCCATGATATTGATAAAGCTTGAAAAACGCCAGGAGGCATCCGCTAAGTCAAACGCAATAATACTTGTCCTTTCGGTGCTACTCGCTTTAGCGATCGCATCGTTAATTTTTGCAGCACAAGGAGTAGACCCCATATCCTCATATAAGGAGATTTTCTTAAGCGCCTTTGCGAGTTCGCGTGGCTTAGCATTTACCATAACTAAAGCTATACCACTAGCACTATGTGGAATAGGCTTAACACTAGTGTTTAAAGCCAATATATGGAATATTGGAGCTGAAGGGCAGCTTCTCTTAGGCTCTATAACAGCTACATGGCTAGCGCTTTTCGCTTTAAGAGGTTACCCCTCTTTAGTGCTAATACCCCTAATGTTCATCCTAGGCTTTATGGCAGGTGCCGCATGGGCCTTTATACCAGCTATATTGAAAGCCAAGCTAAACGTCAACGAGATAATAGTTACGCTAATGTTAAACTACGTGGCTTTTAAGCTCGTAGAGTACCTAATATACGGACCGTGGAGAGGAGCAAGAGAATGGGGTTTTCCAATAACCGAAGAGTTTCCAAAGTCTGCTTGGCTGCCACAAATACCTGGGACACAAATACACTATCCGACATTAGCCTTGGCGCTAGTTTCAGCAGCATTAGTTTACTTATTGATGTCTAGGACTAAGATAGGTTTTGAAGCAAAAGTCTATGGGCTAAATCCAGACGCAGCACGCTATGCTGGTATTAACCACTTAAAGGTGATTTTAATCACGATGTTAATTAGCGGGGGTTTAGCTGGCTTAGCGGGCGTAGGAGAAGTTGCTGGTATCCACCATAGGCTTAGATACCCATGGTCCATATCGTGTGGATATGGCTATGCAGCCATAATCGTGGCTTGGCTAGCGAGGTTAAACCCCCTAGCCGCAATACCTGTATCAATATTTTTGGGGGGACTTTTTGTAGGAGGGTATTCTATACAGACATCGCTAAACTTGCCGTTTAGCGTTGTAAACATGTTCAACGGGCTTATCTTGTCAACGTTAGTTGCATCAGAAATCCTGTTTCAATATCGAATTAAGCTGGTGAAGAGCTAATGGAAACAGCTATAGCCTTGTTAAGGACAGCTATAAGCGCTGGAACACCTCTCCTTTTAGCTACAATAGGTGAAATCTTCGCAGAGAGATCAGGTGTTCTTAACTTGGGAGTAGAGGGGATGATGATTATGGGGGCCGTATCTGGCTTTGTAGTGACCATGTTCACTGGAAGCCCCCTCTTAGGAATAGCAGCAGCGTTAATGGCCGGTGGGCTCTTAGCACTACTGCATGCATTTATAAGCATTTCATTAAGAGGTAATCAGGTGGTCTCAGGCTTAGCTTTAACCATGATAGGTCTAGGACTAAGCGCACTAATAGGTAGAGGCTTTGTAGGAATACCGCTTAAAGCTAAGTTGAGCAGCTTAAGTATCCCCCTACTTTCAGACATACCCGTTATAGGGGAGATTCTCTTTAAGCAAGACCCCATAGTGTACTTTTCATACGCTTTAACCATAGCTTCATGGATTACGCTGTATAAGACTAAGCTTGGAGTGGCTATAAGAGCTGTCGGAGAAAACCCTGGCGCCGCGGACGCCATGGGCGTAAACGTGTACTTAATGCGATATGCGTGCGTGATATTTGGGGGCATGTTAGCTGGCTTAGCTGGCGCCTACCTATCAATAGTCTATATACCAGCTTGGGTAGAGGGTATGACTGCTGGTAGAGGATGGATAGCTGTAGCCTTGGTGATCTTCGCCTTGTGGGATCCGCTTAGAGCAATGCTTGGTGCCTATCTCTTCGGAGGATTAGAAGCTGCGCAATATACGCTTCAAGCTATCGGCATTAACCCATGCATTTTAGGGATGTTTCCGTATTTAGCTACAATAGCTGTCTTAACGCTAAGTGCTAGTGAAACTATGAGGAAGAAAATTGGAGCTCCTTCTGCTCTCTGTAAGCCCTATATTAGAGAAGAGCGCACCATTTAACTAAAAGGCGGCGTCAGACCGCCCATCAATCTCTCACAGCAAATGCTCAAGAGACCGTCGTCTCCTCATCCGCCAAAATAGTTTTCAAAGAGGAGCTTTAGGATTAACTTTTTGCAACCTTACTCGACTTAAGACGAAAACCGTTTAGTCAATAGGCGAAAGGGTAAAATACTCGTTAAACAGCTTTCTTTAACAACTAAATTCTTTGGTGAAAGTTCATGATAGACTCTAAAAACGTTTGTGTTCAGGTCCACGCCTTAAGCTCAAGCTTCATAAACTTAGGAAAGGCGAATAGTGGGGGTTAAGGTTTTGGGGCTAATAAACAAAGTGCTCATAGCTAACCGTGGTGAAATAGCTGTTAGAATAATAAGGGCTTGTAAAGAGCTTGGGATTAAGACCGTAGCCGTATATTCAGAAGCTGATAAAAATGCCAAGTTCGTTTACTACGCTGACGAAGCCTACTACCTTGGGCCAGGTCCAGCAAAAGAAAGCTACCTCAACATGGAGAAAATCATAGAGATTGCGAAGCAATCTGGCGCTGAAGCGATACATCCAGGTTATGGCTTCTTAGCTCAAAATGCCAAGTTCGTCAAGTTATGTGACGAAAACGACATAATATTCATCGGCCCACCAGCTAAAGCACAAGAGCTCCTCGGAGACAAGATTGGCGCTAGAAAGACAATGAGCCAAGCAGGAATACCAATAGTCCCTGGAAGCCTAAATGTAGTGCAAGATGAGAGAGAAGCCACGAGGGTTGCTGAGGACATAGGCTATCCAGTTATGGTGAAGCCAGCTGGAGGCGGTGGAGGTATTGGCATGCAAATATGCTGGAATCCGCAGGAGCTTGCTGAAGCGATAAAAAAGGCACAAGCTTTAGCCGCGTCAGCTTTTGCTAGACCAGAAGTGTACATAGAGAAGTACCTGGTAAAGCCTAGGCATATCGAGATCCAGATATTAGCTGACACAAAAGGCAACGTGATACACCTAGGAGAGCGGGAATGTTCAATTCAGAGAAGACATCAAAAGCTAATTGAGGAAGCCCCCTCTCCAGTTGTTGATGAAGAGCTTAGGAAAAAGATGGGAGAAACCGCAGTAAAGGTAGCTAAAATAGCTGGATACGTCAGTGCAGGTACTGTTGAATTCCTCTTCTCGGAGAAAGATCGTGCCTTTTACTTCTTAGAAGTTAACAGCAGGATACAAGTCGAACACCCAGTTACGGAGCTAATAACAGGCATTGACATAGTTAAAGAGCAGTTATACATAGCTTCAGGAGAACCACTTAGATATAAGCAAGAAGACATCACGTGGAGCGGCCATGCTATTGAATGTAGGATAAATGCTGAAGACCCTACAAACGACTTTCTACCGTCATCTGGCCTGATAACAAACTACATAGAGCCGGGCGGGCCTGGCATAAGGGTGGATAGTGGCGTATACGCTGGTTATACGGTGCCCGTTTTCTACGACCCGCTTATAGCTAAGCTACTCGCTTGGGGAAGAGACAGAAATGAGTCAATAGCCAGAATGAGGCGCGCGCTAGACGAGTTTGTGATAGAAGGTATTAGAACAAACATACCCTTCCATAAGGTTGTCTTAAACGATGAAGAGTTCATCCGAGGAAACATAAGCACAGAGTTCATAGCTGATAGAGACATAATAAACAGGGTTGTGGATTTTGTCAAGAAAGAGGAAGTGAGACAAAGGGAAAAGTTGGCAGTATTAACACCGGCTAAACCACAGCCAGTAGAAGCCAAGGCTACAGTCGATAAGAAGACAATAGCTATTGCAGCTGCAATAGCAGCTTATATGTCTTCAAAATCTTCAAAGCCAAATCGCGGACAAAATTCCAACAGCTTAAACCCATGGGTTATGTCTGGGCGTGTAAGACCATCAGGCTAGATTGAGGTTGTTTAACTATGGCTATGAAAAGAAACTTCGCATTCGTCTTAAACGATTCACGTTTCCTAGTAAATATTGAGGAGTTAAAGTTTGGTGAATATAAAGTAAAGGTAAATGATGAGGAGTTTTTTGTCAGATTAGAAGAATCCCCTATTTTTGAAGTACCGCAAGCTTTCTACACAACAACGCCTAAACAAATCATAATAACGCGCCCATCTCTAACTCCAACGCCATCAGCAGCTACGCCTACTTCAGCCATCCCCACAACAACTCTAGGCGTAATATCAGCATCTATGCCCGGCACGGTCATGTCCGTTAAAGTTAAGCCAGGAGATTTCGTTAAGCAAGGCGATGTACTCTTAACTCTAGAGACTATGAAGATGGAAAATCCAATCAAAGCACCTAGAAGTGGTGTTGTCAAGGAAATTAAGATACAAGCTGGTAAATTCGTTAACCCAGGAGATCCACTAATTCTGCTCGAATAAATTTGGAGGACAAGCTCATGTCGCTAGAGGACAAGTTCAGAGAGCTCCATGAATATCGCGAACGTTCAAAACTAGGTGGTGGGACAGAAGCTATTGAAAAGCAGCATAAAGCTGGGAAACTTACGGCTAGAGAGCGCCTTGATAGACTTCTAGATCCAGGTAGTTTCTTTGAAATGGATGCCTTCGTAACTCATAGATGTTTTGACTTCGGGATGGAGAAGCGCAAAGTGTTAGGCGATGGTGTAGTTACAGGCTTTGGTACAATAAACGGAAGACCTGTCTATGTGTATGCGCAAGATTTCACCTTTTTAGGTGGTTCTCTAAGCGAAATGCACGCTAAGAAGATTTGCAAGGTAATGGATCTTGCGCTTAAAGCGGGAGTCCCCTTAATAGGGCTAAATGACTCAGGCGGTGCTAGAATACAGGAAGGTGTAGATTCTCTCGCAGGTTACGGCGAGATTTTCTATCGAAATGTAATGGCGTCGGGAGTGATACCACAGATCGTAGCAATTATGGGGCCATGCGCAGGAGGTGCCGTATACTCACCTGCTCTAGCAGACTTCATCTGCATGGTTAGAAAAACCTCATACATGTTTATAACAGGTCCGAAAGTGGTTAAAGCTGCTATAGGAGAAGATGTCACATTTGAGCAGCTTGGTGGTGCAGATGCGCATGCTAAGTTTAGTGGTATAGCACACTTCGTAGCTGATAGTGATGAAGAGTGTTTGGAGATTATTAAGACGCTGCTAAGCTACCTCCCCTCGAACAATATGGAAGACCCTCCAATAATTGATACAGGAGACTCTCCTGACCGGATGGACCGCGAACTAGACTCCATAGTGCCAGCTGATCCGAAACAGCCATATGACATGTATGAGATCATAAGTAGGGTAATGGACATAGGCTCCTTCTTTGAAGTACATAAATACTACGCTCCAAACGTCATAGTAGGTTTTGCTAGGTTAAACGGTAGAACTGTTGGCGTCGTAGCTAACCAGCCTATGGTATTTGCAGGAAGCTTAGACATAGACTCAGCTGATAAAATAGCTAGGTTTGTAAGATTCTGTGATTGCTTCAACATACCTATCATAACGTTCGTCGACGTACCAGGCTACCTCCCTGGCACAAAGCAAGAGCATGGCGGTGTAATAAGGCATGGAGCTAAGGTGATATACGCGTACTCTGAAGCTACAGTCCCTAAGCTCACAGTAATTGTGAGGAAAGCTTATGGAGGAGGTTACATTGCCATGGGGAGCCGCCATTTAGGCGCTGACATGGTATTCGCTTGGCCAACAGCAGAGATAGCTGTAATGGGCCCTGAGGGGGCTGTCGAAATAGTTTTTAAAGGTGAACTCGCGAAAGCCAAAACACCTGATGAGGCCAAGGCGATATTAGATCAGCTTGTAAGCGACTACAGAGCCAAATTCGCGAATCCATATGTTGCTGCGAGCCGAGGCTATATCGACGCGGTGATAGAACCAAAGGAAACACGTCCATATTTAATCAAGGCCTTAGAACATGTGGTGACGAAGAGGGAAATTCAGTCAAAACCACCTAAAAAGCATGGAAACATACCTGTTTAATCCGATGTTAAAGTCCCCTGTCTTCTAACATTGCTAAGCTTTTCTTAATTTCGGCTTGAAGCATCGGAGGCAGTTCAGGCATTTCTGGATCTAAAAAGCCTTTTACGAGTAAGCTAATAGCCATGTCAGGTGAAACCCCCCTCGCCATTAAATAATGTAACTGTTCTTCCTGCAACTTGCCAATAGCCGCTTCATGTGAAAGGTCTGTTTGAGAATGCTTAGCTACGAGCTCTGGAATGGCGCGTATCGTCGCTGAAGGACATAAAACTAAGCCTCTACACTCTAAATGTCCTCTCGTATGAGGAGCCGCTCCAACAATTTCACCTCTATTAACGATAACAGCATTACCTGTTGCCACGCTCTTAAAAATAGACTCTCCCTTAGCTCCTTCTCCACTCAGCACTATACGCGCACCACTATCAATACGCGTACTCTTACTGACATACATTATGTTGTTGAACTTAACGCTAGAGTTCTTACCTATTAAATATGCGACAGGGCAGGCTTGTAGGCTCTTAAATGGATACAATGAAATATAGTTGCTTATAAAAACTCCCTCATCCTCAATTAAGACGCCTGTCCTAGGCCTGACATCCGCTTCGTCAGGCCAGCTGTGAATCATTGTAAAGGTGACTCTAGCTCTATGCTTAACGTAGATCTCTGTTATACCCGCATGCAGTGCCTTCTTGACTTTATATCCAGTCGTACAACCAGTTAAGATATGGATTTCTGAGCCAGGCTCGGCTATTATCACGTTATGAGGTGCTTGAAAAGCTCCATGTGTCCCTATAAATAAGCACGCTTGTATAGGAAATTTAATCCTAGTATTTGGAGCAACCCTTATGAAGCATCCTCCTCTCCCATAAAGTTCGGCAGCTGCTGTAAACTTATCTTGATCAACTTCTACCACGTTCCAAAAATACTTTTTAAGCCAATCATATTTTTCAAGAGCTTCTTCTATATTC
>QMQV01000015.1 GCA_003649085.1 Thermoproteota archaeon | reverse complement strand
CACGCCTAAGAAAATGGAGGAGCTCGGAATAGATATCGTAGTGGTAGGAGAGGCGGAGCTATTCTTTCCTAAGCTTGTAAAGCAAATTCTGTACGGTGACGGTATTGAGACGCCAGCTATCATCAATATTCGCCCTA
This sequence comes from Thermoproteota archaeon, assembly GCA_003649085.1. Next base: position 23,898 of record QMQV01000015.1, on the reverse strand, counting down.
GTGAGTATCCAGATGAAGATCAGATTCCTCTGCTTAGAGGAGCTACCGTAGGCGGAGTTGTCGAGGTTTCTCGAGGCTGTGGCAAGGGGTGTCGCTTTTGCATGCCCACCTTGAGGAAGCTTAGACATCGCAAGCTTGAGGATATAATACATGACGTTAAGGTCAACGTGAACTTTGGTCAAAGAAGCATATGCCTACATGCGGAAGACGTGCTAAGGTATGGCAGCTATACCCTCGATGTGGACCACGAAAAGGTCATCAAGCTTTTTAGCGAGGTTAAGGCTGTCGAAGGAGTTAAGGGTGTCGGCATAAGCCACGCAGCCTTATCATCCATGGCTGCTAACAGACGCACTGTTGAGCAAATATCTGAGATTCTAGAGCTTGACAGCACCCATTGGTTGGGTTTTCAGACAGGCATTGAAACTGGTAGCCCGAGGCTTATTGAAAAGCATATGCATATGAAACCTTATCCGTTTAAGCCGAGTGAGTGGCCTGATGTCGTCGAAGAAGCTTTCTCCATAGCTGCTGACAACAATTGGGTTCCCTGCGCCACCTTGATAGTAAATCTTCCTGGGGAGAGCGCTGATGATGTCATTAAGACTGTCGAGCTTGTTGAAAGGCTTTACCACTATAAGAGCTTGATAACCCCCTTGCTGTATGTCCCAATGGGAGGGGGCATGGAAAAAGCTAAGCCGATGAGATTTATAGAAGATGCTGAGTGGTATCATTTTGAGCTCTACAAAGCTGTATGGAGACATAACCTTCGCTGGATGCATGTGCTTGCGCGAGACTACAGCAGGGGGAGCCACCCATTTGCTAGGCTCGCTATCACCATACTAGTTGAGGTTATTAGAAAAATTGTCAACCACAGAGCTGTGAGCTTTCTTGAAGAAGAACTTAACCGCAGAAAAGCGAAAGCCCTTATCACACCGTACGCTAGGACACCTAATAAGTAAGTAGCCATTTAGCAAGATTTTGCAACTTCAGTTAGCTTTAAAGAGATGGCTGTTCTTATCGGGCTAGCTATAGCTTTACGCGTACGAAGCCCGCGGTGTCTTAGTTGGAGGTTATTGAAGCTGTTGAGTTGACTAAGGTGTTTAACGGCCTTAAAGCCGTGGATAGCGTTTCATTTAGCGTACGTAAAGGAGAGATCTTCGGCTTCCTAGGGCCGAACGGCGCTGGCAAGACTACTACTATCAACATGTTGACGACTATTATGAAGCCGACAAGAGGTTTTGCTAGGGTAGCTGGCTTCAATGTCGTCAAGGAAGCTGATGAGGTTAGGAAGAGGATAGGCGTGTTGTTTCAAGATGTAACGCTTGATAGGGAGTTAACTGGCTGGGAGAATATGTGGTTTCATGGGCTTATACATGGAATATCTTGGAGGGAGCTTAGGGATAGGATCTCTGAGCTGCTGAAGTTTATTGAGCTTGAAAATTGGAAGAGTGTGCAAGTTAAGAAGTATAGTGGGGGGATGCTGAGGAGGCTTCAGCTTGCTGCGGCTTTAGTTCACGAGCCTGAAATCTTGTTTTTAGACGAACCTACCTTGGGCTTGGATCCTCAAACAAGAGCTAGAGTTTGGGATTACATCTTAGGCTTGAGGAAGGAGAGGGGTGTTACGATATTTTTGACGACACACTACATGGATGAAGCTGAAAAGCTCTGTGATAGAGTGGCTATAATTGATAAGGGCAAGATTATAGCGTGTGGTTCTCCAAGAGATCTTAAGCAACAGGTTGGCAACGACGTAGTTTATCTACGAGTGTCGTCTAAAGCTGACCTGTTAATCAACTTGTTGATTAAGGAAGGCTTAGCTTCTCAGCCTAAGCTTATTGGACGCGATACTGTGTCTTTTACAGTGAGAAACGCGCATGAAACTTTGCCGCAAGCAGTCTCCTTAGCTGAAAAAGCGGGGATTAGGGTTGTAGAGGCTTTTTACAGCGAGCCTACGCTGGAAGACGTGTTTCTCAACTTAACTGGTAGAGGGCTTCGAGATGAGGAGGCTAGTGATTTCGAATTTTTCAGAGCTAGAATGAGGGGGAGGTTTAGGTGACTTCGTGGCATGTGGCAATTTATGTTATGTGGTATCGCCAGATTATACGCTTTGTGAGGATGAGGTCTAGGCTCATAAGCTCCGTTCTTCAACCAATCATGTGGCTCATATTCATAGGGGTTGGCTTTTCCTCAGCTTTGAGAGGTCAGCTTATAAGAGAGGTTTTTGGAGGCTTAAGCTACATAACCTTCATGGCGCCGGGGATAGTTGTTATGAGCAGCTTTTTCACAGCGTTTTTCTCAGCGATATCAGTTATTTGGGATAGGGAGTTTGGCTTTTTGAAGGAGATATTGGTAGCTCCTGTTCCAAGAGCAGCTTCTATTTTTGGCAGAGCATTAGGGGATTCTACTGTGGCTTTGGCTCAGGCCGCTCTGGTACTAGCTGCCTCCTACGTTGTCGTCCCATCTTTGAGGCTTGAAGGAGCTTTCGTAGCGTTATTAGCGTCGCTTCTCGCCGCGTTAACTGTCTCTGGGCTTGGCATAGCCATAGCTTCTAGGATTAAGAGCTTTGAAGGCTTTCACCTGATCAACATGTTAATTGCCATGCCCATGCTCTTCTTAAGTAACACATTCTACCCGCTTAAGACAATGCCAGATTGGATGAGAATAGCTTCTTCATTAAACCCTGTAACGTATGGTGTTGACCTCGCCCGCTACTCGTTAACTGGCGTTTCATACTTTGCTCCAGCTCATAGCCTCTCCATTTTACTATCATACGCTTTAGCTTTCACAATATTGGCCACTTACGCATATGCCAAAACCACTATTGAGTAGCAGCTTAGGGGACAGGCGCTTTGAGAAGTGTGGTGAAAGTTTTTAAAAAGCTGTTGATATCTTGATTTTGAAATGTTAGGGGATAAAGTTAAGCCCGCTACAAAGGGTCAAGAGGAACTCGTTGAAGCTCTTAAGTCAGATGAGTACGATGTAGTAGGCGTTTTCGGCCCAACAGGTACGGGTAAGAGCTTGTTAGCTATAGCATACGGGATTTCAGCTATCATGGAGGGCGAATATCAGAGGTTTTTGATTTGCAAGCCTTTAATAGACGTGGTTAGTGGTCGTGAAATACAAGTTGCTGACATAGGCAGTGAGACGTATACGCGAATGGCTTCAGCATACATGCAGGATATACTATCTGGCTTCATGTCTTGGGGCGATGTTGAGAAGCTCATGCGCGAAAACAAGGTAATTTTCGTGGACACCCACTTCTTAAGAGGCAGGACATTTGACAACTCAGTGATCTTCCTAGACGACGCTCAGTCAATTCAGCCTGAAAGCGCATGTGAGATATTGATGAGAATCGGGCACGATGCTAAGTTCATTGTAGCAGGGGACCCTGTTTTTCAAAGAGTTCCAGGAGTTGAAGGTGATGGAGCTACTTTAATACGCGATATATTGATGAGTGAGCCTAAAGCTAAGGTCATTGACTTAGGGCTTAAGGACATTGTGAGACCAGGAGCTAAGAGGGGGATTAGGCTTTTACTTGAGACTAAGATGAGAAAGCGCAGGCTTAGCGAAAGCGAGCTTAAAATTCTCGAATCAGCTAGGCTTAACGCCCCCGATGCAGACATTGTAACGGTAATTGAGTTTAGAGAAGATAAGGAGAGGTATGAGATTCGAGGAGAACACGTTCCAGACGCCTTGATAATAGTGAAAGAGGGACATCTCGGGAGAATTATAGGTAAGGAGGGGGAGCGCATCAAGAAGATTGAGGAGGAAACCCAGCTTAGGTTAAGGACTATTGAAATGCAGCTTGACTTTAGAAATTGGATTAGAGCGATTCACCCCGTATCGTGGGTTTACAAGTATATAGTCGATGTAGACTTTGCTGGACCAATGTTAGCAGTCAGCGTAGATAGTGAAGGACTTGGACCTTTCGTTGGACAAAGGGGCTATCATGTTAAGTTTGTGGACTCCATATTTAGGAAGCTTATAGGTGTTGGCGTCAAGACATATGAAGTGGCTGAGGAAAAGCCAGCTAAGAAGACGCGGAAAAAGTAGCTAAAGCTTAAGAGATATTAGTAAAGCGCTCATCGCTATCAACGCTCCGACGAGCGCGTTGCCTGAAGGCGTTAAAACCTCTGCTATAACTCCTCCTAAGAAAGACCCTGTTATGGAGGCAATTGATATTGTTGAGCCTAGGAAACCTGTTGCTGTAGCTCTTTCAACAGGGTTTCTCCTAACTAAGTAGATTAGCGATCCAGTATATAGAAAGCCCCAAGCAAAGCCCAACATCACCTGAATTGGTATTAGCTGGAGATAGTTTGTGGCAAGCCAGTAAGCTGTGAAAACTAGTGTGGATAAGCCTATGCCAGCTTGCACTAGCAGCTTTTCAACTTTTAACCTCTCAGCTAAGTAGCCAGCTAAGTTCATGGAAAACACTTGTACACCGCAGTTTAATGAATAGAGAATACCTATCCAAAACTTGTTAGCTCCCAAATTTGCTAGGAAGATGGGGAAAACAGCCCAGATATTGCTAGCTGCGAAATGCCTTAAGTAGTAGGATGTGTAAAGCCACTTACCTCTCTTAACAACTTCTAAAAAGCTAACCTTCGCTTTATCACGTACAGAGATTTCAGTGCTCTCCTCAATTAATAATGAGAGAACTAAGGCTGCAGCGAAGCAGATTAAAGCGGCTTTGAAGATTAGCTCATATTCTGAAAGCGAGCCTGCTATTAAGCTGCCTACGAGCCAGCCTGCTGAACCAGCAGCGTTTAATAAGCTTATGAAGCGCTCATACCCTTTAGAGGAGGATACGTAAGCTACGAGAGGGTATATGGCAGCTCCTAGAGCAAGACCTGCAAAAGTCCTGGCGAAGAGCATTGATGGCAGATCGCTAATCAACAAGTGCGAGTACATAGCTAACGTGCTTAGAAAACACCCTAAGACTATGAAGGGTTTTCTCCTGTTAAGGGTGTCTGAAAGCCAGCCGAAAAACGAGTATGATAGAGCGTTGCCTATTTGGTAAGCAGCCATAACCACGCCTATCTCAAGGTAGGATAAGCCTAGCTCCACACCTAAGAGGGGTATGAAAATCCAAGCAACCTCTTCACCCACCTTTGAGCAAAAGTATATGCCGTAGGCCCCCTTGAACTTCAACTACGTGTCACTTCCAGCACTACTTCGTGCTAGATCTTAGAAACTAGCAAGAAAAAGAACTACAACTACTTTATTTACATGACGCCCTTAAAAGGTAAAGTTGCCGACTTATTTAAGGACTACAAAGCTCTTCTATAGTGCTCATAGGCGTCTTGTTCAACTTCACAACAGCTAGGTCACATTTTCTAAACTTATCTATAGCTTCTCCTACGGTTGATACGGCTTCAAGCGGTGAAAGCACTTTAACACCAGCTTTTTGGAGAAGTTCAAGGGCGCGTATGCTTAGCGAATATGTTATCACGTAAGCGATGTTCTCTCTTTTAACTATGTTTATTATCAGGTCATCAGATGAAAGCTTATGCTTCTTTACTTCATATATGCGATTATCGTCAAACTCGACTTGAACAAAAACCTCAGCGTCTTTCCAATGTGGATAAATCTTAGAGTCCAGCGTCCCAGGCTCATAGGATGGTATGAGAACTCTGCAAGGCTTCTTAAGCACACTTACACCTAAAATAGAGTTCTGTATGAGCTTTTAAAAACGTTTGTGAAATACGCATACGCGAAACGCACATAAAAGGTTTAACGAAGTTTATGAAAAAACCCAGAAACTTTTATATCTAAGCATTTAGAAATCTGGGAGTGGAGGTGGTCACATGTCTGAAGAGAGAAAGGGAGGTGTTGTCGAGAAGACCGGCGAGACTTTGACTAAAACTGTTAAGACAAGCATTAGCATAGCTGAAGACTTGTGGAGGGAGGTTAAGATAGCTGCTATAAAGCGTGGGCTGACGTTCAGTGAAGTTGTTAGCGCTGCTTTGAGAAAATGGCTTGAGCTTACAGAAAAGGAGAAGGAGGCTAAGAGCTAGCTTCACCACGTAAAAGCTTTTTGTCTTAGCTTAATGTATATGCCCACGTCATAGCCTATGATGTTGCCGCATGGACACTTAACGACGTTTCCCTCTCTAACGCTGTAATCTCTCATGATCCTGGGCTTCCAGCAATGCCATAGATGCCCGTCGCTAAGCTTGAGATACCTGAAGATTTCCTGACCGCATTTAGCACATTTAACAGATACCGTCTTAACCATAGCTTTTTCCATACCTCGAAATTTTTCTAGTCTTCTAACAGCTTCATTTCCTAGGCTCATAAATAACCTGTAGCTACTCTTTTAAGTTAAGACAAGGATTTAGAGTCTTTAAGGTGTAAGATAGTGAGCTTAGAGGAGTCTTTGTATAGGGTTGCTCTTAATGTAGTTAGGGTTAACTTGGGGGTTAAATCTGGTGAAAAGTTTCTGGTAATAACTGATTTTGAGAAAGAGGTTATTGGGAGAGCTTTGGCTAAGGCTGGCAGTGAGGTTGGAGCTGAGACCATTCTCGCCGTTATTAAGCCTAGGAGTAGGCATGGAGAAGAGCCCCCAGAGCCTATTGCCGAGATGTGGAGACACGTGGATGTCTACGTCGCCCCTACGAAGTTTAGCTTAACGCATACAGCAGCTAGGAGAAGAGCTACAGAAGCTGGTGCTCGCGGAGCTACCATGCCGGGCATTACTGTTGAAATGTTTTTGGAGACGATGACCATAGATTACAACGTAGTTAAGGGCTATGTTGAGAAAATGGCGGCTGCGCTAGAGGATGTTAAAGAGGTTAGGGTTATCACCGACTTAGGAACTGATGTTAAGATGTCTGTTGAGGGAAGACCTATCTTAAGGGATACTGGGCTTTTTACTGAAAAAGGCGCTTTTGGCAACTTACCTGCTGGGGAAGCCTTCATAGCCCCTGTAGAGGGATCTGCTGATGGAGTCATAGTCTTTGACGGGGCAATTTCAGGGGTAGGACAGATAAGTAAGCCAGTAAGGGTGGTTGTTGAAAACGGATACGCTGTCAGCTTTGAAGGAGCTGAGGAAGCTAAGAAGCTTGAGGAGGTCTTGAAGTCTGTAGGTAGGAGGGAGGCGTTTAACGTAGCTGAGATAGGTGTTGGATGCAACCCAGCTGCTAAAATCGTGGGCAACGTATTGGAAGATGAAAAGGTATTCGAAACTGTTCACATAGCCTTTGGCGATAACAGCACCATAGGTGGAAAAACCGTAGCCGGAGTACACTTAGACGGTATTATCACTAAGCCTACGCTAATAGCTGATGGCAAGGTTTTGATGGAAAGGGGTAAGTGGAGGATTTAGAAAAGGCTATATGATGAGCTTCCCACAGGCTTTTACTCTTATTCGCACGGCATTGCCAGGTAGGTAAGCTAATGGTATTTCCTCGATATCGACTACTTCAACGGTATCGGGCTTAGCGCCAGCTTTTATTGCCTCGTTTATAGCCATCTCCTTCGCCGTCTTAATCGCTTCATCCCTGCTCATGCGCTCTAATGAAAATACCCTATCGATTTCACCGCTTACCTGCGCTATGGCTGCTCCGATGGCATTGGCGTATTGGAAGTGTTCTGGGCGTATTACCTTTGAAACGCCTTTAAGCTTATCATAGTAGTATGGAGGCAATATTATTCCACCACCACCTACCAAGACTACTGGTACAGGCTCCGGGCTCGTCTTGATCTTGTCGATACACCCTTCAACTCTTTCAATTATCTTCGCTATAGCTTTGCTTACTAAATCGGGATCTAGGTGCTTTAGCCTATCTAAGTTGATTCTAGGGTCGTCGATTTTGGCATAGCCTCCCGCTAAGGCGATGTCTGTTGTAGTTAAGGTATCTCCTCCCCACGCTATGCCCTTAGTAGTTAGCTCGTAGCCAACGCTTTCAGGACCTATTTCTATACCTCCATCAAGTACCTTAACCAAGCTTCCGCCGCCACATCCTATTGATATTAAGTCTGGCATCCTGAAATTCGTGCGAACTCCTCCTATTTCAACGGCTATTGCCGATTCCCTTGGAAAGCCTTTAACTATCATGCCTACTAAGGTTGTTGTCCCACCTATGTCGACAACTACGCCATCAGTTAAGCCTGTTAAGAAAGCTGCTCCTCTAATGCTGTTTGTTGGGCCTGAAGCTATTGTCCTAATTGGATAGCGTTTAGCATACTCTACTGACATCAGCGTACCGTCGTTTTGAGTTAAGTACAGCTTAGCTTTTTCAATACCAGCTTCCTTCATCGCCTTAACGAAAGCATCTATTGCGCTCTCAGCTACTTTGACTACAGCTGCGTTTAATATCGCTGCGTTTTCCCTTTCAATTAGCCCTATGCTGCCAATCTCATGTGAAAGCGTTATCGGGATTCTCGAGCCAAGTTTTTCAGCCAATATTTCATACGCCCTTTTCTCGTGATCTGGGTTCACTGGTGAGAAAACGCCACATATTGCTATGGCTTCAACGCCTTGTTTAACAGCTTCTTCAGCAAATTTCTCGACTTCGCCTTCATCTAGTGGGCTTATTTCTCTGCCATCGTATTCGTGCCCGCCAGGTATTATTCTCCAGACGTTGCCTATAACCTTCCTTAGATCTTCTGGAAATGTTGTAAGAGGTTTTACAGCTAAGGTTGCTGGTTTCCCAAGCCTCAAGACGCCGACTTTAGTTAGTCTTTTACGCTCAACTATCGCATTTGTACAATGCGTTGTTCCGAGCATCGCTGCTCTAATCTCTGATGGGTCTACGCCGCTTTCTCTTAATACACCGTTAAGAGCGTTTATGATACCAGTGGTCACGTCAGGTGTTGTGGGCGTCTTATAGGCTGCTACAAGCTTGTTGTCTTTATCTAAGATGACGGCATCTGTATGAGTCCCTCCAACGTCAATGCCTATTCTTAAGCTCATGTGTATCCCCTCATCCTCTCCTCAATGGGTACATATTCTATGTCATATCCAAAGTACTTTGGACCTACAGTCTCGAGACCTTCTGGTGTTCTCCACTTTGGATGACATGGTATTCCTACAACGACAGCTCTATAGCCATATTTTAGCCCTTCAGTTGTTATAGGTAGTCCAGTTTCTATTTCAAGGACTGTTATTAAGTCTGGGACTGAAGCTATGATTCTGCCATTTCTAATGGCAACCAGATTTTCGTTCTGAAAGCGTATTATCAGCTCATCTCCTTTATATTCATCTATGCCTTCTAACCTGGCTTCTCCTCTCGCAAACCCAGCTACTGTTCTTCTCTGAACATCAACTATTTTGCCTTTGAAAAGCTCAAATCCGTTAACGATCTTGAGGACTTCTTTTATTGGGTCCTTCTTTTTCTCCCTAGCTTCCCTAACCGTTCTTCCTAGTTGTTCAGCTAAGGTTATCGTCCTTGGGATAGCGGCTTCCTTAACTTGTGCGCCTGTCATCGGATATAGCGCTATCATAGCCGATCCGCCCATGACCACTGTTACAGCTCTCGAAATCCTCTCGACCCAGTAGTTGTCTATTGCCTCTATCAAGACTGCATTGCCCTTCTCATCTGCCATAGCCATGGGGGATGCTGTTATCCCGTGGAGGTGGAAAGTGACCATCTGGATCTCCGGGAAGGCTCTTCCCATGCCATCGGCGTCTACGACGGGAATGTGAAGCCTCGCCGCTACAGCTAATGGTACCGTCGAGTTCACCCCGCCAGCTTCGCAAGATATCGTGGCATATGCTTTCTTGCCGAACCTTCTTTCTAAAGCTCTTAAAGCTTCTAAGATTTCATCGCCCCTAGGAATTTTCTCAACAAGCACTGTAGGAGCACCCATCATAGCAGTAGGTATTATAAGCGCGTCGTCTGGGACTTCAGATGGGTCTAACAGCGTTATAGGCCCCTCTTCTTCAATAGCGTTCATAGCCATTATCTTCCCTATATAGGGGTCTCCGCCGCCACCAGTACCCAATATCGCTGCCCCTATGGCGATGTCCTCAACCGATTCCTTGTTTAACAAGCGCATATCAAAAACCTCTTCTTACTGCTCTAAAGAAACTATAATTCTTCTTAAGCGTTAATACCAAAAATAGGGAGAGTTGATGAAGAGATGTTGATGGGGCTATATGGCTAATGGTACGCCAGCTTTCTTGCTTATGTATATTAGCCTGTAAAGCCCGAAGAGCAGTATAACCCAGCCTATTATGAAGAGCGTCGCCGCTATTGGCAAGACTATCTTGAAGTATTCCGCTAAAGCTGTTACTACGTAGCCTAGCCCCATAGACGTTGATACCCATAAGCTCTGCATAGCTGGTATTGCGAGCTCCCTTAGAGAAGTAGCCTTCTTGACGTGTATAATTGGTAGGTAAGCTCCTGAAGCTATGACTATTATCAACCCGAGAGCCAAGCAGAGGTAAAACCCTCTATAATGTCCTGTTAATGGAGCTAAGATAAGCGTTATAACGCCTAAGACCAGCATTATAGCTATTGAAAGCTCACTTTCTCTTCTAAATTTCGCGATCTCAGCCTCCATGGGCATCACCTTAGAAGCCTGTTTCCTTCTCAATCCACGTGCCAACTTCGTATCTTATGCCAGCTTTATGCATTAGTATTATCAGCACTAAGTATAGGATTATGCTAGCAAAGATAGCGTTTAGTGCTGGAACCCCAAAGGCGTAGTTTGGTAATGTCGTTAACCAGCCTATGAATCCTCCAACAAATAAGGCTATGATTCCTGGAACATTTATAGCACCATATTTTGTACCTGGACCAAATTTGTATCGCTGAGCTGGGTCCTTTATCCCGAGTACAAATCTTCTAAAGATGTAGAAGTCAGCGATTAAAACTCCTCCAACAGGTGGTATGAAACATCCCAGCATTGTTCCAAAGGCTATAAATGGGTCAAGGCTCATCCCGTAGACGCCTGCCCATATGCCTGCTATGAAGGTGCCGATGACACCTAATATCAGCACCCATGTCCCTCGCTTAAACTTCGGGAAAACGTTCACAAACGCTAACGAACCGCTCCATAGGTTATTATCGTTTGTAGTCCACTGTCCTAAAATCGCTAATAACAATGCGCCAGCTCCTAAGCCTATGTTAGCTATAGCTACGATGACATTGGGACTTCCAGTGGCTAAAGTCATTACTCCTCCTATAAAGAGCAAAGTGGTCATGAATATGGTTACGTGAAGAGCCCATGCTAAGCTTCCAGACCATGGCTTAACACCATATCTTGAGACATCAGATGTTATTACGCAGCCAGCAGCGTATAATCCTATCACATATGTTATTCCAGTTCCTATCGGGGCCATCTGCTCTGGACCTAGTTGCCACATAGCTTGATAGCTCACACCTGAAAAGTCTAATGCTGAGAAGAAGCCTATTATGCAGAGCACATACCAAAATGGCACGGTTATATAACTTAATATCGATATGCTCCTGTACCCCATGTAGGCAGTGATCATCATAAGTATGCCCCCCCATATTGATGCTGCAGCTATACTTGTAAGCCAATGTCCCGGATATATCACACTTGTCGTCAAGCCGAAGAGCCAAGTTTCTACAGCAAACCATAAAATACCGCATGATATGCCAGCTATGATCAGTGCTCCTATCATAGCTCCAACTCTTCCAAGTGGATATCGTAGCAACATGTAGGTGTTTGCTCTAGTAACGCCTCCAGGATACGCCGTCAAAGCCCCGAAAATGCCTAACACTATGTTTCCTGCTAAGGCTACGTGTAGCATTGTGCTGACATCATACATAGCTGCTAAGCCTGATCCAGCGAATATAGCTGCAACAACAGCTAAGACGCCCATGTAGACCATGAACAAGTTTAACGTTGATCTTCGCTCTTCTGCGGGTACTGTCAGTGTAGCATAGTCGCCGTAAAAGTCTTCAATCTTCTTTTCTCCAGACACTATAATCACCTATGTGAGACATTATTGTCATTTTTTGTACATTCATTATTCTTATTAATAAGTCCTTCGATAAGGCTTAAATGGCATTATCTTAGAGCAAAGGTATGTTGTTTATTTATAGGGCGTCCTAACCATGGCGATTGTAGGCTTTCCCATGTGGCTTGGTGACCGGAGAAGTTGGAGAAGGAAGATGCTTGAAGCTTTTGAAGCTGGCTTCAGCTATGTTGAGCTTAGCTTAGACTATCCATGGCCTCTTCCAGATCGTGAAACGCCTAAGGCTATTGTAGCTGAAGCTAAAAAGCTCGGTTTAGACATGGTTTTTCACGGCTGTTGGCGTGATGTTAAGCTTTCCTCTCCAATAGGATGTGTTAGGGAGGCTTCCGTGAGCTACGTTATCGACGTCGTTGAGGCTGCAGGCGAAATCTACCCTACTTACTTCATACTTCACCTGTCGACCGACCAAGCGGTTGACCAAGTGGAAGGGTATGAGGACCTATTCGTTGAGGCTGCTACATCTTCGCTTAAGGAGGTGTTAAAAGCTGCATCGAAAGTTGGCATGGAGATCGTTATTGAGAACGACCCTGCACACTTCATGGTTACCGTAGACCAGGTTGTCAGCGTCCTCGAGCGTTTCGACGATGTTAGGTTTTGCTTTGATGTCGGACACGCCTATGCGTATGCTGCTAGAAGAGGACGTGACGTAGACGTAAACGAGCTAGTTGAAAGTTGGCTTAAAGCTCTCGATAGGAAAACCGTCGGAGCACATGTCTACGACTGTATTGTTAGAGATCATTGGGTAGAGGAGCATGTGACACCATCTGAAAAATCTCAGCTAATTCAGGCTTTCGTAAAAGCTGCTAGAAGTAAGCCAGTTAAGCTCAATTTCATAACCGTAGAAGCTTTTAGGAAGCCGGATGGAAGCCCTGCAAGGTTTGGCGAGCTTAAAGACATCGTTAAGCTCTTAACAGACATTTGAGAACCACAAAACTCTTTTAAACCATTAAACTATTATATCGTTCTCAGCTCAAGTGTTAAGCGGTGTCTGCTACTTGGGTGTTGTTAAGGTCTTCTTTAGAGTCTATAACCCGAGAGATGTGAGTAAGTTTGTTGACGTAGAGGGCGTTGTTGATATAGGAGCTGTCTATACCGTTGTCCCTAAGAAGCTGTTAGAAGATATTGGGATGAGACCTGTTGAGAGGAGAAGGTTTAGGGCTTTTGGCGGGTTCGTGGAGAGAGACGTTGGGGTAGCTGAAGTTGAGCTTATGGGTAGGAGAGGAGGGATAACCGTTATCTTTGGAGAAGAAGATGACTTAGCTGTGCTAGGCGTCACAGCTTTAGAAGCTCTTGGGCTAGAGGTAGACCCTATTAAGAACACGCTTAGAGAAGCTGAGCTTTTAATGCTGTAAACATCTTTCAGCTACTATGGGGCATAGAGGGTCTGGGGCTTCCACATCACCATACGCTATCCAAGCTCTAGCATAGCATCCTCCCATACACCAGCTTCTTATGGAGCACATGTCACAGGGAGGTCTTAAACGCGGGTTTAGGGCTCTCTCCATCAATGGATCTGAGCATCGCCTAAGCCACGCTCCTCGTAGCCCATGTTCAACCACGTTGCCTAGCTTATAGTCCATTACGTCACATGCCACAACGTTGCCAGATGGAGTAATGTCTAGAACGTCCCAGTCCTTGCAGTTACCATACCTTAAGCGCTTTGAATTAACTACAGCTTTAGCGAAAGGAGCACACCATACAGCAACAGCTATGCCCAGCTCTTCAGCTACGCTGGCTACTTGCCTTAAAGCATAGGCAAAGCTTGCCGAATCCACATGTGTATTAAATTTTTGAGCGTTGCCAGATGGCATAACCGGTATAATTGAGGTGGAGGAGCTGCCAAGTTCTAATGCTTTCTTGATAGAATCTGAGGCATACATCCAGTTAAGCTTAGAAACTGCTATGTTCACGTGAGGTTTAACACCAGCTTTTACTAAGGTCTTGAAGTTCTCAATAAACCTGGTCCAAGTGCCGCGACCTCTTAAAGCTTCAAAAACCTCCTTGTTCGGCCCCTCTAAGCTCGTGTAAATAGGTATTTCAAGCTTAGACAGCTTTTCAGCAACCTCCTCGTTTAAGATCATTAAGTTTGTGAATAAGCTAGCTTCAAGACCTAGGTTCAAGGCATGTCCAAGTACGTCAAGTATATCACTTCTCAGTAAAGGTTCGCCACCGGTAAAATGTACGTGTTCTACGCCTATTTCAACAGCTTCCTCGAGCACCTTGAATACATCTTGCAAATCCAAGTCTCTTTCAAGCCTATATAACGACGCGTAGCAGTGCTTGCAGTTTAACACGCACTTAGACGTTACCAGCCAAACAAGGCTTTCTGGAGCTCTACGCGACATTGTGATATAGCGAGAGCAAGAGAGGTTAAAAAGCTAAGTTGGTTCAACGCTTACCTTGCAAGATATCCCTAGCCTTCTTGATAACTTCTCCACTACCAGCTAGCAATATGCCGTGTTCAGCAACTTCGCAAGCTAGCTTCCTCTTTTCCTCAGCCATCTTTAAAAACTCCTGAGTAGTGTAAACCCTAGGCTCTAAGGCTATGGGCAGCGTAGAGTCCATGAAGATCGTAAGCCTATCTAAAACTCTCTGAGGAACGTTATCTGATATTATCACGACATCAGCGTCGGAAAAGGCGGTGTAATTGCCTCTCGCCAATGAACCTATTAAAATGACTTCCTTAGCCCCCTTCTTCAACGCACGTTGAGCATACTCCTTAAGCTTGCTTAATACTAGCTCGTAGTCTAGCTTAAACAACCTTACTTTTGCAGTATTCCACGATTTCTCTTGCATAGCTAACAGCCCTTTCAGCATCGTTTCTAGTATAGTAGTCTAGAGGGGCTCCTTCAGGGTGAAGGTTGGGGTATCTGGTAGGTATGTAATGTCTATCAAGCTCCTTAGCTTTATCGATTAAGTCGCCCGAAGGCTTGACATCACTAGGCAACATCTCAAGCATGTGGGAGACGGAGTGCCCCCATACTTCAATCCCTAGCTTTTGAAAAAGCGCTTTAACAGCTTTTTCAGCTGCTTGCTGAGACGCAAAACAAGCCCATTCATAATCCCCTAAATTTAGGGATTTCTCAGCGTGATTCAAGTCCCTTAAAGCTTGCCTAATCCAGTCGCTTGCACGCGATACCACACCGTAAACCCCTATGCATTATAACAACAATAAGAGAAATAATAACAGTATAATAAGTATTCTAGTCTCTCCATCAAGGAGATGCTAGGAGAAGGAGGGTACCACGTTCTTAACCTCTAAGCTTATGCAAACATCTCCGCTAATCAATATGCTAGAAAAGCTCTCTCCATCAGAATACCATTTCACATCAATGCCGTTTGGAGCTTTTTCAGATAAGATGAGGTAGGTTTGGTATAAAGCGTTTTTAAACGGTAGATTGTCGCTAAACGTCACATTAAGCACTATGTGAGAGCTGTTGCCGGAGTAGCTTATTGAGTTGAGTTCCTTAAATGAAATTACTGTAGAGCCTACGCCGCCAACAGCTTCTTCAACTCCACTTATGTTGTAGAACCTCACAACCAGTTCATCGCTCGACCAGTAGATCAGCGGTGTTGAAGCTAATGAGGTGTTGCCTGCCTCTGAGGAGAGCAAACCTATGGGGGTTATGAGATATGAAAGCTGTGACTCAGGACAGCTATACTTAATTCCGCCACATGCTAGTAGCGAGATATTTGATAACGTAGTGTTTATGTAAGATATGTATAGGTAGCAGTTTTCTAAGCTGAAGCTGAGGTTCTTAGCGGATAGAACCTCGCTTGTCGCATTAAATAGCGGGTCAAGTAGATCTATGGATATCGCATCACCTTTCCTAACGGTAAAGTTGTAAGATGAGGTACTTGTGGCTGTGGATACGCCTACGGTGAGTGTTATGAAGGTCTCGTTACGTGCATTAACGTTGCCATCGCTTATCGAGATAGCAGATAAATTGAAAGCTTCTAAAGACAAGCTGTATGAAACAGTCCCAAAGTCGAGGTAAGCGGATGTAGAGCACGTTAACTCAGGTATGCAAAGCTTAGCAGAGTTCAGCTCTTCGAAGCTTATGAAGCCAGCATCACGTAGCCAAAGCGTGTGCTCGCTTTCCAGCGTTAAGTTGTACGCTGTGATGTTTATGCACAGATCCTCTACACCTAGCGACACTACGAAGCCTGGAGAAGCCGCTGGAGAAAACAGGGGAATTCCTTCAGCTGAAAGCTTAACTATGCTTTGCCCACTTGTATAAAGCCTACTTAATTCATGTGAGATGTATCGCATGTGATTGAAAATTATTTCCCTTCTCACCTCGGGGACTATATATGCGTGTATAACGGAAGCTGCTGTCACTAAGGCGACTAGGATTACCGCCACGGCGATAGCTGGCGAAACCCCTAGACTCTTCAAGGCCAAGCTACCTCTACATCAGCTAAAACAGAGTCTAAGTCGCTGATTGTTAGGTATAAGACCCCCTCATCGTAGCTCGAACAATTAACTTCAATTATTAAGACGTCTCCAAACTTGAAAGGCTTGTCTAGTTTAAAGGAGCCGCTAGATGATTGGCTTTCGCCGCCATATAGGATGGTGAGCTGAGGAGACGTTGAGGAGCCGTTTTCAAAGATGAAGTATGCTGAGCCCATTAAGGTTGCAGGGTCGCCCCCATTGTGGAAAACGAGGAAGTTTACGAAGCTGCTGTTCTTATGCGAAACCACCAGGATGCTTGTAAGCTCTGACTTCTTGATGTAGCTTGATATATTGCTTTGAATTGACACACTGATTGCTACGGCGATAACTATCGCCAGTATTACGAGCATGGCTTCTCCAACTATCGTTGACTGCGCCTTCAAAGAGAGAAGCCCCCTAAGAAGAGTAAAGCTGCAGCTAACATCACAATGCTGTGTTTGAGACCTGATAGCATAGAACCTTCAAGCAGAATTCCGACCATAATCCCCAGAGATACTGCTAGAGCATAGGAGAGGTATTGCCCCGTAGAGCTAAAGAGGGTTAATGCTGTTACTTGGTAAGCAGGGTATTGGGTGAAGGCTGAGGACAGCGCTTGGGAAATAGTCTTGTACACGAATAGGTAGACGATGAAACAGACGTAGGTAGCCGCCATGTAGCCCAATAAGCTGAGAAAACGGATCCTCCTAACCTTATTATGAGCTTCCGCATCTGCAGCAGCCATCAACAATATGTCCTTTAAGTTCTTAGCAGACTCGCTCGCCTTAACCAGCAAGCTTACAACTCTCTGTAAAGCTGTTGAAGCTGTCCTATGCTCAACTACCTGTAAGCTTCTCCTAAGAGATACTCCAAAGCTATGGGCTTGTACGATAGAGAACTCCCTTCTCAAAACCCCAAGTCTACTAGAGAGAACCCGCTCAATAGCCTTGACAAGAGAACCTTCCTTATCCACAGCTTCAGCTAGGTTTTTCAGAAAGTCAGGAAGGCGCCTCTCAACAGCGAGCACGTATCGAAGGCGCACTTCATGCCATATTGAGAAAATAGCACATGAGCCTATAAGCCCATAAACAGCTATCGCTTCAATCGACATACCAACTAATAACCTCAACAAGAATAGCAATGTCAACAACATCGCGTGCCCACTCAGTAACACAAACCACGGGTATACGAAGAAGAGGAGTAGAGGATTTCTAAGCGCGTTGGAGAAGCTCATCGACTTATCCACCTTATTGACTTCCTTTAGAAGGCCACGTTCCTCTCTTAGAGGTATTGCCTGCAACATTGGCAAGTAATATACAGCTTTCGTAGCCTTAGTGGTGCGCTCTGTAGGACAAACAGCCTTTACATAAGCTATGACTGAAAACGTTAAAATCGGCATTAATAAGCTTACGTACACGTTACCCCAGCTTAAGACTTCAGGATTGAGAAAGCCAATTGTGAACAGCGTAGCTAAGATGATGGAGGGGGCAAGCGCTAACAAGACCACTACTATTTCACCGAGCAGGTTTAAGTTACTTGAAATCGTCTCCAGGCTTTTTTGATACTCATCGAAAAGCTCATAGAACTTCCCCTTAAACAAGGTGCTCAGCGTAGCAGATTCCTTAGCTGTTGTAACTAAGCTATCTAAAAAGTCTCTAAGCTTCTTAGAGCTAGTTGTTGAGCTTACGTATTGAAGAGCTGAATAGAGGCTTTCGCCAAGAGCTTCACACCTCCTTACGGCTATGCCAAGCTCTTCAGCTACAGCTCCGTACACGTCTCGGCGCTCATACAGAGCTTTTAGAGCTTCGATGGGCTCTAGCCCGCTCTTAGTCATAGCGTATAGGAAGGCGCAGGCGTGATAGAGACTCCCGTCAATTCTACTTCTTCTAGATATCATCAGGTAATAGGGGTAAAAGATGTATGACAACATAGATGCCGCAAAAGCGATGAGGGGGATTAAGACGAAAAAGACGTTTAAAGACACAAGGAAATCACATAAAAAACGGGCAACTGAAAGAGCTAATGCCGTGGAAAGCGTAACAAGAAGCGAAGATGTCAGCGCTCTACATAGGTATAAGTCTCCAGGTATTGGGCACCTAGCTCTTAGAAGAAAATAGTCAAGCTTATCAGCTAAAGCTGACATAAACTTTAGCCGCAATACCCAGCTGAATAGCTTATAGCTTGAAAACAGCTTAAACAATAAGGCCCCTCCTATAGCTTCTAACAAGCTTTAGGAAGTCATCTACCTTCGACACCCCTCTTAGAAGAGCCTTGTATAAGCAGGCTTTGCGAGCCTCAAACTCCTCAAAAAACTGGCTTTCAGAGAAGCCAAGCCTAATACAGGCCTTCTTAATAGCCTTCTTAGGCTGCCCAACAGGAATTAGGCTATCGGAAGATAGGTCGTAAGAGTATATCGGAGATAGCTTAACGAAGCCTTGACTAGCACTAACTTCCTCAACCTCAGCTATGAAGAGGCATCGCCTAACATCTTTTCCTTCTCTCTGCGTGAGAGCTTGGACTATCACGATGTCTAGGGGCAACATCATGGCTGGGGGGACGGATATTGGCGGGTTCGTGAGCCTTATAAAAGCCTCCTCGGCGCTTCCGGCGTGTATCGTAGAGTAAACTATGTGTCCAGTGTTCATCGCCTGAAACATTATCCTAGCCTCCTTGCCCCTGACCTCTCCAACAAGAAGATATTCGGGCCTCATCCTCAAAGCCCTCTTTAAAAGGAACATGGAGCCCATTCTCTCAGAGGAGCCCTCAACCTGCCTATCCTCCCTAGCAATGAGGGGGATCCAGTTATCATGGTATAGCTTGAGTTCGCGAGTATCCTCAATGCTGACAACCCTTCTGTTCTCTGGAATGAAAAGGCACAGGGCATTGAGGGTAGTAGTCTTGCCAGATGCTGTGCCGCCTACAACTAGCATATTTGCTCCACTTTCTACCAACAGCCATAACAGCGCGATGCTGTCGATGGAGAACGTATTGAGCCTAATCAAGTCTAGAGGGGTTAGAGGCTCATACCTAAACTTCCTAATAGAAAAGCTTGTACCCCTATCACAAAGCTCCTTCCTCCAAAAAGCTGTAAGCCTAGAGCCATCTGGCAACGAAGCCTCAACAAAAGGGGAGCCTGCAGACAGCGTATGCCCAGTAAGCTCAGCTAAGTGGCAGACATAGTCGTCTAAGTAGTCTTGTGGCAAGGCGATGTTAGTTTTTACAAAGCCATATCCCATGTGGTATACGAAGACCGGCAGATCTGGTCCATTACAAGCTATGTCCTCCACCATAACGTCTTTGAATATTGGGTCAAGTACGTCAAAGCCGAAGACTTTCCTCCTCAAGTAGTATAGAAGCTTTTCACAAGAAACCTTGTCGACACCTGGGAGGTAGGCTTTAATTAGCTTTAAAGCCTCTCTTTCAAAAGCTTTATGGGCATCCTCGCGCAAAACACATAGCTTGTCGACAAGCCTATAGTAGACCCGATTCAACACCTCAAGCTCGTTAAAGCTCAAAGCTGGCGTAACCACGTTGTAAGAGTATAAGCCATCTCGCTTTACAACAGCTACAGCTGCATACGGCTTGTCAAGCCAATACCACTGAACTAAACCATCAAAAGACTCTACACGCGAAGAAACCTCCTTTTCGACTTCGAGCTTAGCATCTACCTCAAGCGCTGCAACCTTAGAAACCTCGCGTTTAAACAACTTAGCTAATTTGCTTAAGGCAACCATATGGATAACTCAACCACATACAAATAGAAAGACGAAGTATAAAAGGTTATAGAAAAAAGATAAGGGGAGGGGTTCGAAGCTTAAGAAGTCTAAGGCTGAACAGTTATAGTACAGCTAGCAGCAGGCTGACCGCCGTAGTAGATTTCTACAATGAACTGCTCTCCAGCGTTAGGAGCCATGAGCCCATAGGCACCTGTACCAAACGCCTTGTCAAAAGGTATCTCTAGGACATCGCCAGCCTTCCACGTCTCGTAACCAGAGACCGTATTTCCGTTAAGCTTCGCGCTTACACCGCTTAAGCTGCTAATAGTATATTCCACGCCTTGATATGTGCCAGAGGGTATGTAGGTCTTAATCGTAACCTCGCCGAGGTAAGCTGGATCGCCGCCCATATGCGTTAAATATATTACGTTATCCCCACGATAAGCCTCACCTGACACCTGAAACTGAACACTTGCCTTCGTCTCAGGAGGCTTCATGATCGTAGCCGCTAAAGCCACGCCCAAAACGACTGTCAAAGCCACCAATACAGCAGCGGCGAGAATAGGGGAGACGCCTCTCTTTAATCTAAGCGAGTTTGCCATGGCTACTTCACCACCACATCAGATTGCCAGATCACGGTGCTCGTAGGCGTATGAACAATCTTTACCTTCACCGTATCGCCAGCCTCTAAGTTATTCCAGCTCGTGCCAAGTATGGCACAGACATCATCAACGCCATTAGCACTACCCCAAAGCTCACAGGCCTTAGCGACTTCACCAGAAGTCAACGTGTATTTGCCGAAATGGTGCTCAGGATAATCATTAGGCATTTGCCCCGGAACCATATGCCATGGAGAAGTATACTCATAGATGTAGAAGTACGCATTCCACTTGTCATCAGTACTAGTTATGAACTTCCCACTCGATGTGACGTTAGCATTTGCCTGAGAGCTCTCAACGTACACCCAGTAATCGGTGGTGGTATCCACGTCAGTGAACTGGACCTGAGCCACATTCACCAGCGTCTTACCATTAGGATCAGTTACCGTCTGGTTAAACCAGCTAGAGCTAGATATTGTTTGGCTTTTGTATACTGACCCATCACTAGCGTTGATGAGGTACACCGTATACGACCCGGACGGCACCCAGTCCGTGTTGTTATTAATTGTAATGTAGACATTTACCGTTCCTGCCGTACCAGTGCCATTGACTGGATAACCCCACGCGCTATAAAAGGTGTTATTGCTACAAGCTGTAACTTCGTGGTATTTACCATCAGGAGTCGCAAACACTAATTTGATATCTTCAGTATTAATGGAGTCACCGCTCACCTGCTTTAGCATTATGTATCCGCCAGTTCCAGACTTAATCTCACAATAGAATGTCGCCTGTGGAGGCTTTTCTTGAGCTGCTGGGGTCGATCTCGTTACACTGTATACGATTGCCGATGTGATTGCTACCGTGACGACGAGTAAAAGTGCGACGGCTACGGCAGGGGTTATGCCCTTCCTATCTCTCAAGCTTATCCCCTCGATATGGATAAGTTATCCAGATCTCTACTTATATATGGATAAGTTGTCCGTATTAAGTTTTTCTATACTATACGGGATCGAGCTCCTTTTACACATCCCTTATACTTCTTAAGGCGATGTTTTTGACCTACTTGAAGACGCTTGGAGAGAGCTAATAGATTGAAGCTGGGATTTCTTCGCTCAAAAGGGGCTTTTGCGTTAAGGCTGTTGTTGAATGCGACAGCAGCGTGGTAGAAGCGACAAACATGGATTCTCCAGTCTTCTAGAACATGCTATTTATCTTTAGCTGGTTTAAATGCTGGAAGTTAAGTTTTAACGTGGGGGTTGACGAGCTTTGAGTAGCGTTGGAGGGGTGGAGTTGAGGGTATGCTTGCTTCAAGTCGAGGATTTAGGAAGCGTAGAGGGTAACGTGAGGCATGCTGAAGAAATGTTGCTTAAAGCGAAGGATGCTGACTTCGCGTGCTTACCTGAGTTCTTCGCCATCCCGAGAGGATACGACAAGAGCATCTACGACGCTTGGAGAGAAAGCATGGCTGCCATAGATATGCTGAGGAGAGCATCGGAGAGGATTAAGGGATATGTAATTGGGGGTTCGGTGATAGAAAGGGAAGCCAACAAATTCTACAACACTTGCTTCATATTTAAAAGAGGGGAACTTGTGGCAAAATACAGGAAAATTAACTTGACTGATGAAGAGGAAAGCAAGGGGCTTACGCCTGGGAAAGAGATCTTGAGTTTGAAGACCGAGTACGGATACGTGACTGTACTGATATGCGCCGACATACTGGATATGGACTTAGCTGAAAAAGCTGCTCAAGGCAAGACGATCGTCTTCCTACCGATCTCGCTTACAAAACCACAACACCCAAAGGTTAGAGGACACCCACTAACTGAGAAGCTAGCTAAGAAGTGCAATACCTACGTGGCGAAGGTATCTAGGATAGGGGTCGAAGGTGATGTTAAGTTCGGCGTAAAGAGCGTGATTATATCTCCTAAAGGCGTAGTAGCTGAGGCGACAAGCGAAACTGAGGAAGAGATATTATGTGCAGAAATAGCCCCTCAACTGTGAAACCCTACTAAAGAACACAGACTATGCGAGGTCACAAATGTCCGGATGGATCGATGGTTACCTGCGGATTGATTTAAAGCCATCACTTAGCTTCATTACCGTATTGCCGTTTCTCACTAATCCCTACTAATTAGTTTATAAATTTACAAAATGTTAAACTCCGCAGAAGAAGCTACCTCGCTGTAATTGACGTGAAGTATGGTTTATAGAAGAACTTCTTAGCTGAGAACCTCTTCCCATAGACGTTCCAGAGCCTTAAATGTTAAAGTCGTCACTAACGCTATGGTAGCATAGGGTAAGAAGAGAATAGCAAGCGCGAAGGCGACAATTTTCTTAAGCATACTCACACCTCGAGTTAGAGAGCGCTGAAAGTGAAGTTAAACGCAGCGTTTCATACGTGTTAATTGAGAGGTCTTAGACGCTTTGCTTAGCAACTTGAAAAAGCATGAAGCGCAAAAGGATGGCGGGATATGGTCAAGTACTTCGAGGCCCCCTCGACCCATCATTACGCATAATGGGCTAAAGCAATCTTTAAGGCCTAAGACGTGAGCTACCTCATGGGCAATGAGCTTAGAAGCCCTGTTTATGAAAACTTCATAGCTAGGGCATTTCTCAAAGAGGCTAAGTAGCGGTACAAAGGCTGCCCTAGGAAACCTTATACCGGTATAATCCGATGCACCGAAGATTTCTCCTAAGAATGCTTGGTAAGACTTTATAGGGGCTACAATGACCGCGCAGTCAAAGCCCGTAATATCAGCTACTAGGGAAGCTAGCGCTAGGAAGCTATCAGGTGAAACAGCAAATCCAAAATTCTTAGCATACCAATAGGTCAGCTTTGCCATCAACTTATTGAAGCGATAAGGTAGAAGACGAAGTTTAGAAAAACCCTTTAGCTCAAGCTTTGAATTTAAATCGAAGACCTCGAAGCGAGCAAGACCAGCAAAAATCTGCTCAGCACACTTCACGATATCGCACACGGTATGCAAAGGTAACCCCAAACCTATTAACTTCACGTTAAACTTACGCTCAGCAAAGCTCACAAGAATATTTCTCCTTACCTTTAGGCTTAAAAATGACGATAGGTTATTGAGCTATCGTAAGTATTGATTTTAAAAACCCATTACTACGTCTCTAAGCAGACAAGCATGTAAAGTAGAGGGGAAAGATTACGGTACCTCAAAAAGCAGGCATTGTCCTCGT
>QMQV01000014.1 GCA_003649085.1 Thermoproteota archaeon | reverse complement strand
TGGACTTTAAGCGCTGGAGAAGCGCTATCCCTACAAGTATCTCCATTTAACATAACCATGGTGGTCTTAAATAGCCCAGCCGAGGTCCCCGTAATCTACTATATCACGTTAGCAGCTAAGATAACAGCGCTAGCCGCTGCAGCAGCCTTCTTTGTTGGGTCTGCAGCTGGAGGAAAAGAGTGGTCTAGGAGGGTTATCGGGTTTGCTTGGATTAAGATAACCAGCATAGTCGTAGGCTTATTCATAGTATTAGCTATAATCTCCTATGGCTCAACTTACATAGGTCAATATCTAAGCCAATACTTGGCAATGTCAGCGTCCTACAACATACCGCTTATGGGAGAAGGCCACTTCGAGATAACATATGGCAGCTTCAGCATATCAGCCAACGTGTTAACAAGCTTTGGACAAAACTCTATGATAGCTGCAGCTGCCGTAGCGTTATCAATTGTTACTAGAATATACCACGGCAAAATAGAATTCGAGAAAGCATGGCGCTGGGAGTAATATCACCTTCATGCCTTTTATCAAACAACGTTTTAATCTTTTCAATTTACGACACATCATTTTCTATCATTCTTGATAATATGAAATACCATCGAATTGAAATCATAGATTCATAACCATTGCGCAAGGTTTTTAAACACCATTATCATAATATGGTAACCAAGGGTAGGTGACTGAAATGGCAAAGTGCCCAAAGTGCGGTGCTGAAGTAGCAAACCCAACTAAGACATGGGTCTTAGCTCCAAAGGGCAAGAAGCCAGTTACAATTGGCCTCTTTAAGTGCCCAAGCTGCGGCACCGTCTTCAGAGCAGCCGTCAAGAAATAGCATTGCTAAAATAGCTTAAAACCTTCCTCATAATTTTTTGCCTTTTTATTCGGCTTCTAAGGGCTTTTTAAGCTCTATAGCAATGTTTTTGAGCTAGCTATAAGCTTTCTCTCCTTCAAGCTGAGGTTTTCATAGCTTGAAGGTTAAGATAGGTGTTGAAGGATTCGCCTTCGACTCCTCTCACTACACCTTAGGCTCATCTGATAAGTGTATGAGCTTACACGGACATACCTTTAGAGTGGATGTGGAGGTTGAAGGAGAGGTTGATGAGCGTACGGGGATGGTCGTTGACTTCGCCGTGATAAAGGATGTGGTTAAGAAGGTTTTAGAAAGCTGGGATCACAGCTTAATAGTGCCTGAACACGAAGTTGATAAGGTTAAGCTTAATGGACCTTTCAAGCGCAGAATTAAGGTTGTTAAAGCTTCAGCTGGGACGACAGAGTGTATCGCAATTAAGTTGGCTGAGGAAATTTACAGTGAGCTTAAGCTGCCCGTCAAGGTTAAGGTGTATGAAGGTTCTAGAAGCTACGCACTAGTTGAGTATCCCTAGCAGGTGTTATGTGTTGGGGCGTAAGTCGAGGAAGGTCTTAAGGGAAATCCAAGACGAAGAGCCTGAAATACCGCTAAGCATCGATAAAGTCGGCGTAAGAGGCGTTAGAAGGAGGATTACCACGCAAAGCCCCCAAGGCTCTCTCTTCTTCGACGTAGTGCTAGATGCTTACGTAAACTTACCTGCCAATAGAAGAGGAATTCACATGTCTAGAAACATCGAGGCTTTCATCGAGGCTATAGATCAAGCCAGAGTTAGAGGAGCTCCTCTAATCGAGAACGTGCTTGAAGATGCGTGCTCAATACTGTTAGAAAAACACCCCTATGCGTCGAGAGCT
This sequence comes from Thermoproteota archaeon, assembly GCA_003649085.1. Next base: position 22,339 of record QMQV01000014.1, on the reverse strand, counting down.
GAGATAAAAGCTAACACCACGTTTTTCTACAACGAGGACTTCGCAGGCATATCCTCAGAAGAAGCTGCTAACGTTTCAATAACAGTTGTTGTCGACAGAAACGGGACGAAGCGCTATTCAATAAGCACATCGGTTTACGGCATGACAGTCTGTCCAAGCGCACAGGAAACATATCATCAAATAGAGGGCACACCCCTACATAAGTCTCCAAGCCACTCTCAAAGAGCTAAGCTAACGCTAACAGTTTCAACTGAAGGCTTCTTCGTCAGAATAGAGGACTTAATCGATGCAGCTAGACTAGCCTTTTCAGCCCCCGCGACAAGCCTCCTTAAGCGAGAAGACGAACACCTCTTGGTTAAGAAAGCGTTTGAAAAACCTAGGCTTGTAGAGGATTTGGTTAGATACGCTTTACACAACATTTACCACATTCTAAAATCCAACAACTGCCCAGGAAACACGCTTATATCAGTTGAAGCTGAAAGCTTTGAAAGCATACACATACACAACGCCTACGCTTCAAGAACGGTTACATTAGAAGAACTTGGTAAAGAAGCCTTGCTTAAGTAGTCTACGAAGCTGTTAACTGAGTTATCGCATATACTCCCTCTTCTGTCGCAACCTTCAATGAATAGACAACGCCGAGCTTAGGCTTAAACTTACAGAGTGCAATTATGGTTTCAACTTCTCCAGACTCTATAACGCCATCATCGCTAAATACCATATGATCCCTATCTACAGCAACGATAGTCCCTCCACCTTCTACTATAATCTGTGATACCTTAGCTGAGCCTGCGCCAGAGTTTCTAACGTTAATTTTCAAGATATTGCTAAATTCAAATTCCTCTCCGAGAGAGACATAAGGTTCAGGGCTTGTGTGTTTTCTGCACCTTAAGTAGCTTGAAGGTATTGGATAGACTTTACCCGTACCATCTGCAGGTGCCCACCCAAGCCGCAATGTCGCTCCTCCATATCTTTCATACCAATTAACCGTTATTGAGACTGGTTGTGAAAACGCGTATGTAGCTGAGTATTCAGTTGGAGGCTGATCATGCCATTGGTCTATTATTAACGTATTGTTTACATATAATCTGTCACCATCATCTGATGTGACGTAAAATGTGTGAGTTCCAGAACCTTTGGGCTTCACCCAGCCAGTCCACCTAATGCTAACCGTGTCGTATTGATCTTCCCAAGAGTTTCCTTGAATCGAGACAAGCCCCACTCCCCATTGATGATCTATGTTCGTGTCCACGTCAGTGCCCTTGTATGTATTGAAGTTTGTCCCATCATAGTAGAAGTACCTCAACCCTTCATCCATGACAGCGTCTATATTGCTTTTGCTCGAAAGTGATGGATTACCATACGCTAAGTATATCGTCTTAACCTCTTCTCCAGGTATGTCTGGCACCTTAACCCATATTAGAGCGTAATTGGGGTAATCCCATATCTCAATCCAATAGGGAAGCTCTTGAAAGTCCTCATCAAAAACCCTTATATCCCCACCATCCGATTTAACATGTGAGAAGTCAAAAGTCCCAGATGTGAGTTCTACGGATACTTGATAGTTCGATAAACTTGAGGGATTCGCTGTATTATTTATCAGAACTTTCAATGCATAGTTACATCCGAGCTCCCGAACTTTCACTGAATCAACATGTAATGTAGCTCCTCCGCCGATAGGTTTTTCAGGCAACATCTTCGGGACACGTCCCATAAACAGATCGTAAACTGCTATAGCGGATAGCGTTGCAACAACAATTAACACAACCATTGTGACTACAACTGAGAGCCCTTTATCCCTTGTCGTATTCATTCTGGCTACCCTGCTTCGTCAAGCTAATAGAAAATTCTTAATGTCCTAAATAAAGCTATGTAGCTTCCGTCTAACAGACTATTTAACTTTTCAGTAACTATGCGAAATGAGAAAAGTCCATTTTTCCATACCTCACTACGACCGTTAACAAATTAACTAACAAAAATTCAACTCGCTGATAATGGTTTAGCCTTTATGCTTAGGATAAAGAAGTTCTTCGTTTACATAAATTCAAAGCCAGCATTTCTAGCAGATGAAACCACTACGTCCACGTCACTTAATTTCCCTGCAAGCTCATATACAATTTTCAATGCCTTATTATGATCATCGACCACGCCATAGCATGTCGGTCCCCAGCTACTTTGTCCAACACCAGCTGCCCCCAACTTCTTCATGATCTTAATAGCCTCAAAAGTCTCCTCACAACAAAAACGCCCACCTTGCTCGCTGGCAAAGTAATCTCCCACAATCTCCTGAATCCTGGTAAGCGCCTCGCCAAAGCCTTTCAAATCCTCTAAGGCTATAGATGGCAAGAGCTTAGATACTAAGAGCCTGTAAAGCTCACACTGAAGCTCTTGAGGCAAAGCCCTTGGTTTTTCCAAGCTCTTAACCTCAGAAACCTCATCTTTACCTTTAAACCCCTTAGGCATCGCCAATACGAAAATCCAATTGCTCGGAAATACAAGCCTAACTAAAAGCTTAGGCAAGTCTTCCACGCTGCTCACAGGGCGTAAGATACCGTCAAAAACCCTCCCGCTATCGACGACAAAGCCCCCATACTTAAACGTCCACAAGCCAACACCAGAGTTAAAGCCTCTACCAAGCTTTGCAGCAAGCTGCTCAACTGTATACCCTAGCCCATAAAGCTCATTAAGCGCATAAGCTATGGCAAGCGAAGTCTGCGTCGTAGCGCCTAAGCCCACGTGAAAAGGTATTTGTTCATGTACAACAACCTTAGCTCCACTCACCCCCAATTTCCCCACAACGCTTTCAACAACTTTCTTAACTTCAAGATCTCCGCCACGCACATCTACACCATCATGCTTGTAGACCTCCGCTTGAAACCTAGGATGCTCCAAGCTCACCCCTATAGATCCGTAAGCTAAGTTAAGGTCAAGAAACCTGTAAAAGCCCATGTGAAGCCTAGCATACGAAGTCACTAACATTTAAAGCGCCTCTTACATAACAATGCCTTAGTCTAACCTATAAAAGCTCTTAAAGCGCTAATAGTGTTCGTGGTGGTTAAAGCTTGTCACTTGATATTACAAGCTCGCTCATAGCTCAACTAGGCTTTGGAGGACTAGTAGGCTTCGTGGTAGGCTACGCTGTCAAGAAGATACTGAAGCTAATGCTAATACTCTTAGGCCTTTACGCGGCATCTCTAGCTTATCTAGCTCACAGAGGCTTCATAACCATAAACTACGACAAGTTTACAGAAGCATTCCAAAGCTTAACATCGATGATACAAGGAGGCTTCAACCTACCGGACTTCCTGACAACCAACATACCCTTTGCCGGCAGCTTAATCGTAGGGTTTTGGCTAGGCTTTAAAGCAGGGTGACATTCTTAATGCGAGGTCTCTCGAAAAATTGAAAACGCTCCTGATATTATCGGACACGCATTCTACAAGCTTAAAGCAGCTGCCAAAACAAATACTAGACAAGTTAAGCGAAGTCGATTTAGTCCTACACGCTGGCGACCACACCGAAGAGGGCTTCTACGACGAGCTTTCAAGCGCCTGCAAACTATACGCGGTGCACGGCAACATGGACTCGCAAGAGCTAAAACATAAGCTTCCACGCAGCTTAACAATAGAAGTTAAGGGCGTGAAAATAGGCTTAACACATCCAGCTGAAGGAGGGCTACCCTTAGGCATTGAAAAGCGCGTTATCTCAGCATTCAAGGACGTAGATGTCATCGTATACGGACACACCCATAGAGCATCGCATTCAAAACGTGACAACATACTCCTAATAAACCCAGGTAGCGCCACAGGGGCTTTTCCAGCTCTTTCAAAAACTTACGCCATCCTACGCGTAGAGGACGAGAAGGTAAGCTTTGAGATCATTAAGGTATAGAGTGCTTTATAACCTACTTACTCGTAGATATAGAAAGCCTCGAAAAAAGAGCTGTGAAACTAATGTCGGTGAAGTTTAAGTTCATAAGAGATGTTAGGGCAAATAAGCCCTACATGCTAGTAGGCTTCCCAGGGATAGCGTATGTAGCAAAAGTGGCTGCAGACTACTTAATAGAGAAGCTTGACGCAGAGCTTTTCGCAGAAGTATACTCACACGCTTTCCCGTCATTCGTCATCGTCAGAGATAACGGAATTATAGAGCCGCTTAAAGTAGAGCTATACTACTCGAATTCCGATGGAAAAGACATAATATTAGTCACAGGCAATACGCAGCCAGCTACCCCAGAAGGACAACACGAGCTCGTAGATGCAATAGTCAATGAGGTGTTCAAGCGCTATAGCATCTCCAAAGTATACGCGATGGCAGCATACGTAGTTGAGAGAAGAGTTGGAGAACCTAAGGTATATGGAGCTGTCACGGACAGTTCCATATTAAAGTCCCTTGAAAAATATGGCGTAATACCCATGAGCGGAGGCAGCATTTCTGGAGCAAACGGCATAATACTAAGCTACGCCAAGGCATTGGAGATACCCGGCGCATGCCTATTAAGCGAGACCGAAGCATACACATACTACGGCTACGTAGCAGACGTCAAAGCCGCCGAAGCCCTGCTGAAGGTGGTGACGTCTATTGTAGGCATAAGCATAGACATGGCCGACATTGAGGCTAGAGCGAAAGAATTTGAGGAAATGCTAAGGCGCTTCAAGGAAGCCGAGGAAAAAGCCCTCAAGGAGCTTCAAGAGAGAACGTGGTATAGAGGTCCAACATACATAAGGTAGAGCAGCAATGCCCACATGCTGGGTTCAAGAGCTTTCGAGAAAGCCAAAGCTAGAACACGCTAAGGCAATACTAGCGTCACCTGGGCTCAGATCTGTAGGATGGCTCGCCATAAACTACTTCGTCGAGAAGCTTAAGCCCACGCTAATCGCTAAAATCTACTCAACAAGCTTCCCAGTAATCTACGAGACAATACCATCTTACAGCACACATCCAGCTATGAGAGGCAGAGGAGGAGTCTTCATAGATTCAGGCACGTCATCAGAGCCATCCGTCGAAATATACTTACACGAAGACAGCTTAGTGCTCGTAAAAGGATACCAAGCCAACTTCTACGGTCAAAGAGAAGTCGCTGAAAAAACCATAGAGTTTCTAAGGGAAATCGGCGTCAAGCTACTCATTGGGCTAGCTGCCCACGCGACAGGCGAAGAAGAATTTTGCTTAGCAGCCACAAAACCCGAGCTAGTTAAAGAGTATTGCGAGGTCTTCCAAGCCAAAACCTGCTACGTAGGGCCACTACTAGGCTTTACCGGGCTTACACTAGGAGAAGCAGCCATATGCGGCTTAGACGGCATATGCGTCTTCGCCAAAACAATGGCAAACCCAGATTTCCCAGAACAACCAGACTACGAAGCAGCTAAAAAACTAGCCAACATAATAGCCAACTTCCTAGGAATTAAACTAGACCTATCCGACTTCGAGAAAATAGCCTCTTCAAAAACAAGCTTTTAAGACACAAAGCCACACCACATCTTGATGATGAAAGGGTAGGTTAGCGACACCTCTAAGATGGGCGACAACCCCGATGCTGACCTCCTTCTCCTCAAAAATGTAATCCATGAAAACCTTAAGATTGTAGAAAACGAGGTTTTCCGCAGCCCATTACTATTGTTAAGTTTCATCAGCAGTGGTCGGTTAGCTCATCGCACAAGCTCACTTAGTCCTGGCTTCATCACCGTTAAAAGCTAAGCAAACAAAACCGCTTAAACCTTCCCCTCCACACAAAAACACTCTAAACAGTTAAATACGTTTAAAAAACAGATTATACCCCCAAGCTGGTGAGCTTCCACGAAGAAGCATCATCAGCTCAAAAACCCTCCAACACCTAGCAAACAAGGCATTAGTAAAAGAAGCCAGTTGCTAATCATATTAACAATATGCACAGTCCTCGCCGTCTACTCCTATTGGCTTTACGTGTATGCAGACTTCGATAACGATGGCTTATCAAACTACTTGGAAAGACAGCTTGGCACAAATATATGGAAAGCGGATACAGATGATGACACACTCTCAGACAACTACGAGCTGGAAATAGGAACAAACCCACTTAAAGCCGATACAGATAACGATGCAATACCAGACAATAAGGAACTAGAGTTCAACACAAACCCCCTAATAGCAAACGAGCTTGTAGGCTACGCATATCAAAAAGGAATTGTCAATAAAACATGGGTGGAAGTTTGCAAAAACCTTGAAAAAGACGGTGTTTCACCAGAAGAAAAAGCCTACGTAGATGTCCTATACGAAGCAAAAAACCTACTTAGCTTAGAGCCACCTGCTCTAAAGCCTCAGCCCCTAATCTCACCGCAACCTCCTGCAAAAAACCTATTTAGCTTAGAACCAGTTCAAAGAAAATTCAAGCTCATAGCAGAAGACAACCAAATAAGCTTTGAAGAAGTAGAAGTTTTAAGAACTATACACAGCTCATACCATACCTTTACCAACAAATACAAGAAGACAAGGAAATTGAAAAACATTTAAAGGAGGTATATTGGGAGACATACTGGAAGGAATCCGAGAACCTAAAAGAAGAAGTGTTTACAAAAGCTTTAGATGTTTTTTCACAGCTCAACATAAGCTATAGCACAAAACAAGTCGTATGGCTTGTAGCCAACGCAACAGCCTACGGCTATAAAAGCGTAAACGGCTTGCAACTAGCTGCAGAGCTTGTTGAGAAAGGCCTCAATGTCAACTTCCGCGCAAGGGAAGCGCATTCAGCTCTAGCTGACGTATGCCACTACCTACCAGACTACGCATCAGACTATCCAATCGAGGCTAAGGCTGCAGCCAGGTGCATAGGACCGCTATATCACGTTGGCTTGCACAAGGTCAAGGGCAAGGACTGGCTCTATCAAAACATCATAAACAAGCTGATCAAGTTCAGGTATGAAAAACTGAAGTCAGGAGAGTTTGAGAGCTTCGACCACATGTTAAAGGAGGGGAGGGTGAAGCTCGCCATAGAGAAGGGAATGTCACCAGAAGTTGCAGAGCTATACTTTGTCGGTACGTATGCAGCCATACACGGGGTGATGAACCATAACCTGACATCATGGGATCCCTCGCCCAACTATCTGATGTGGGGAGAACTGAGCAAGGCGCTTGAGCTCGGCAAGTATAACCTGACGCCACAAGATTACTTAAACGGAAAGACGCCGTTCGAGTACATGTACAACAAGATGCTGGAGGACATGAACAACCCATCTTTCAAAAACTCGCTTATTAAGGGTTTGTATCGATGGTATGCTTACAGTGCTATGAAAATTAACTGGCCGTTTTCCACAGCTAGCTTTGCCGCTCACGCAAACACAGATTGGGCAAACTACGTAAAAGAAAAGTTTGCATGGTTTTATTGGGCCAAATACTGGCCTCTCGGCAAATATGCGTGTATAAGGGAACAGGATTCGCCATTCTTTTCTTCCATAACAGCATACATGCTTAACATTCCCAAAGTAGCTTTTGGCGTGATATATCCAAGAGGAGGACATGGGCATGACGAGATCTCGATGATAGCTCCAGACGGCTCGCTTATGGGGTTCTGGAGCAATGGCACGGCGCTCTTACTCGATTACTCGCCAGCAAATCCTGTCTGGCAAGGTCAAGAGCTATTTCTTGAACTACGCACCGGCAGATGCGGATGCTATGAGCTTACCGGTTGGATTTTCAAGAAAAACGAATTATACAAGGTTTTCCAGGATTTGGAGAAGCCTGGTTAGCTTAGGTGTTTGACTGCTTGGTTTATGGTGGATGGGCTTGGTATGTGTAGGTTGCTGTTTTTAACTAGTTGTTTTAGCTCGGTGGTGTCTATGACTGGGTTGTATATGTAGGAGTTTATGCTTGTTTTAAGCTCTTCAACTGAGATGCCTGTTTTTATTGAATACCAGCTTAGCCAGGTGTTGGGGTCTTTTTCGAAATCTTTGAAGGCTTTGCCGTATTCTTCTAAGACTGTCTTAGCGAGCTTATCGTCTAAGCTCAAGTTCATGGCGAGGGTGCAGCAGTACTTAAGGCCTAGATCTAGTCCGTTGGCTACAAGCTTGAGGCCTGCTCTTACGCCTTTTGAAGCATATGGCTCCCATAGGGCGACGTACTTTACCTCGTTGTTTAAGATGCTTTTCAAGGCTTCTTCTCCGCTTTTAAAGTACTTTACGTTTTCGAGGTTTTTAGCTGGCTCGTACATTGATATGCAAAACTCCATGCTGGAGGCTTTTGTTGAGCCGTAGGCTTCTCTGCCGCGGGGGTTTTCTAGGATGAAAGCCCCTCCTCCAGCTCCTCCGCCTACGATGGCGATGTTTTCAACTAAGGTGTAGTATAGGAGCTGCGTTATGAAGGGTGTTAAGGCGAAGTTGATCTTGTTTAACACTAGGTCTAGCGTTGCGGTTAGCCCGTTTTCATATACTGCGACGTCTAGCTTCAAGCTCCTACGCCTCAACCGCTTAGCTAGTGGAGCTATAAACGGGTATTCACAAGCTCTTATAATGCCTAATTTTAAGACGCGGTGGTCTGCGAGCGCGGGTATGGCTAGCTTAACTAGCTTAACGTTGCCTCTCACTTCTTTTTTAACTACGCCTCTTCTCTCGAGGATTTTTACGGCTTCTGAGATGGTGCTTTGAGCTAGCCCAGTTATAGATGAGATTTCGGATTGCGTCAATCCTTCTTCAAACTCTTTGAGCACGTCGATTATCAAGTTGATGGACTTGTTGACTTTGGGCATTTCTTCTCTAAGATAGGGTTTTTGTTTTTCTTTAGTAAAAACTTTTATACCTGTATTTTATCCGAAAAATTCTTCGGATATAAACATGAGATCCTTCATAGCTTTAAGCTTGGTCGTGCTAGCCTTGATGTACATTGTACCCTACCTGTTCTCAGATGTTATGAGAGGTTTTAGCACGTATCTCTACTGGGCTTTGCTATCGCTTTTCTACATGGTTTTCTCGATAGCGTACATTTCCAAGCGGTGAGGAGGGTTTTTTCGATGGAGGTTTTAAGCGCTTGCCTCGCGTTGCTTGTTTTATACCTTGTTTTAGGCTCGTTGCTCGCCTTGGTTTCTAGGAGGAGGCTTGTGGAGACGGCTGTAGACTACTACATCGCTAGCTCTAAGTTAAGTGGTTTTGTAGCTGCGATGACGTATGCAGCTACTACGTATAGCGCTTTTATGATGGTTGGGCTGGTAGGTTTTTCATACGCCTTTGGCGTCGGAGCTCTTGGCTTTGAGCTTGTATACTTTGTTGGCACGCTTTTCTTGCTAGGTGTTTTCGCCAAGAAGGTGTTGAGGAGGGCTAAGGAGAGGATGTGGGTCAGCCCATCTGAGATGCTCGGCGACCTATATGGCTCAAGGCTTTTAGCTGGCTTAACAGCTTTGATATACCTCATCGCCTTAATACCCTATGCTTCAGCTCAGCTTAAGGGCATAGGAGAGCTTGTAGCTGGGATTGCGCGTGCTGAGGGCTTCTACGCATATGGAGTGTTGCTGGGCCTCGTAGTTATAGTGTTGTGGACAGCTTTAGCTGGTATTTGGAGCGTGGCGTGGACTGATGTCTTCCAGGGAGTTTGGATGATAGCAGCGGCTACCTGCTTCATCACGTGGCTGGCTTGCTGGCTTTCAGGTTTGGGAGTAAGCTTTGGTGACGTAATTGCGGCGTTGGAGAAAGCTAATCTCACCGGGGTCAGCCTTAAAGCTGGTTTTTGGAAGCCTGTGACTTTCATATCGTTTACACTGCCGTGGCTTTTCTTCGCTGTAACCAATCCACAGGTGGTTCAGAGGCTTTACATGCCTAGAGATGAGGGGGCTTTGGTTAAGATGGTAGCTTGGTTCGCTGTCTTCGGCTTCTCCTACACGATCATAGTTACGCTAATAGGGCTTTTTACGAGGGGGCTTTCAGAGCTTGGCTTGCTAGGCTTCATAGCTAGTCGAGATTTGGTGACGCCGACTCTGCTTTCACAAGCTCCTATACTGCTCTCAGCTTTCGTGTTTACGAGTATCGTAGCTGCTGCCGTGTCTACAGCTGACTCCATAGTGTTGACCTTAGCTAGCTGCATAACGAGGGATCTCTATGTAAGACGCTCGAGACGCGCTTTATCTGAAGTATCTGTAGGTAGAATCGTGGTCGTGACCGTGGTAGCCGCGATGGCTATTTTAGCGTATATGCGCATAGGCTTCATCGTCGAGTTATCAGTTTTGTCGTCAGTTCTCCTATTGCCGCTTGCTCCCATAACGCTTATAGCGTGGGCTAAGCCTGTTGAGGGCAACATAGTTAAAGTGTTTACAATACTTGCGTTGATGGCGGGCTTCGCGGTAGGCGTTTACGCGGCTTTGCTCTACGGACCTGTCAAGGCGTTTATAGCTACGTGGTATGGTTTGCCGATAAGCGCTTGGATACTTATTACGAGCAGCTTATTGACATCTTTGGGCTATGTTCTTCAAAGGCTAAGGTGAAAAACTAAAAGCTTTCTCGTAAGCTACTTTTACAGAGGATGTGCTTGTAATGGTGCTTAGGCTAGTCGCTATAGGGGTAGGCTTCATAATAATAGCGATAGGGGTTTCAGGCATATACTATAGCTACGTGGTCTACCCGACGCTCATACCAGGATATGGCGGCTCAGAGCCGTTCTTACTAAGCCAATACAACAACTACAGCTTAACGCTGCCACTTTACATTAAGTCAAGGGTTCACGTGGAAGTCTACGGAAACAACACCTTTAACCTAATGGTAGACGAGGCGAACATTGGTCGAGGCAAAGCCTTTAGCTTTGACTTAGAGCCTGGCTATCACAAGTTAACGGTAAGCTCAGAGGACTTGGTTAAAGGCGTTTTCCAATTTAGACAAGAGCCTAACACGCGCATAGCCTTAATCTCAGCTTTTGTGATAGCGCTGGGCATAACGGGCATTTTCTTAATAGCTAAGCGAGAATGAGCTTTTGAAAAACGCTTAACTTTTGCCTTAGCTTAGTTTTTCTCGGTGAGAGCTTTTGGTTAAGGTCTTGATAGTAGCTGGGGATGCTGTAGAAGCTCAGGAAATATTCTACCCCTATTACAGGATGAAGGAGGAAGGCTTTGAAGTTAAGGTAGCTGCTCCTTCAAAAAAGGAGATTTTAACAGTCGTCCACGATTTTGAGCCAGGTGTCGAGACGTATACTGAAAAGCCTGGTATCGATTTAGGTGGGTTGACCTATCGTTTAAAGAAGTTAAGCCGGAGGAGTACGATGGGCTAATAATACCTGGCGGCAGAGCGCCTGAGTATATACGTACATATCCTGAGCTTAAGAGCGTAGTAGAGCACTTCTTCAAAGCGAATAAGCCTGTAGCTGCGATATGCCACGGCCCCCTAGTGCTGACAGCGTATGGGCTTGTGAAAGGCAGGAAAATGACCGCTTACATGGTCTTAAAATCGGATATCGAAGCTGCTGGAGCAACGTATCTTGACCAAGAGGTTGTAGTTGACGGGAACCTAGTTACTAGTAGAGCTTGGCCAGATAATCCAGCTTGGATGAGAGAGTTCATAAAGCTGCTAAGGAAGTGAGGAAGCCGCGTTTCTTCCCCCTTCGTTAACCCCTTCTTTTTTACTAATGCTTATTAACTGTTTATTGATGTTACGTTAGCTAAAGGTGTCTCCATATGGCTTTTGGACCGTACTTCATACAAATTGTTGGGAAAAGCTCTTACTTGATGATGAAGCTCAAGAAGGTGGAGTCTTTGTTTAGGACCAGGTACCAAAACGTAGCTATCGTAGACTTAGAAGAGTTTGGCAGGAGCTTGGTACTAGATGACTTGGTCCAGTCTACGCACATTGACGAGCCGATTTATCATGAATCGCTTGTGCATCCAGCTATGATAACCCATCCAAACCCTGAGAAAGCGCTTATCATAGGTGGAGGCGAGGGGGCTACTTTAAGAGAGGTGTTGAAGCATAGTTGCGTTAAGAGAGCTGTAATGGTTGATATCGACGGCGAGTTAGTGGAGGAGGCGAAGAAGCTGCTAGCGAATATGCACGCAGGCTCATTCTTTGACCCTAGAGCTGAAGTTATAATAATGGATGGTAAGGACTACGTTGAGCAGGCAAACGAGGTTTTCAACGTAGCCATAATGGATTTAACAGATCCATATGGTCCTGAGATAGCTAGACAGCTGTACAGCGCCGAGTTTTACAGCAAGGTGTATAAGCTTCTAAGCGACGATGGTGTAATAGTCACCCAAGCTGGGACAGCTTTCTTCTTCGAGGAAGCCTATGACCAAGCTCTGAACAGCTTGAGGAAGGTCTTCCCCATAGTTAGGGAGTACATGGTTTGGATACCGTCATTTGGCTATGCATGCTGTTTCCTCATAGGGTCTAAGAAAAACGACCCTGCTGAGCTTAAGCCTGAGGAAGTTGATGAGAAGCTTTCAGGTAGAGGGGTTAGAACCAGGTTTTACTCAGGACGCGTACATCAAGCTTTAATGTTGATGCCGGTGCTGAGGAAGAGCATGTGTGAAAAAGAGCTTTAGCGGCTCTGGCGGTTGATCCGTCGTCACCGGTCAGACAAGGCTGAACTCTTCATCGCCGTAAAGACATTTTTAGCCAGCCTTAGCTAAAAACTTGCTGCACCATGGGGATAAGCTTTTAAACCCCACCTTGCTATCATTTTTGCGGAAACCTTTGTCTCTTAGCTGATTTTCACAGCCATAAACGCCTATCTTAGGCTAGGAGGGGCTAATCATGGGGGAGAAGCTGACACTAGATGTTAGGCAACAGAGCAGTCTGCGGCAGGCTTTGTTAGCTGAGGAGCGTAGGCTGCCTATCACGTTGATTGTCACGTTAGGCGGCGGCTCAATGGATATGTACTCAAGATACTTAGCTGAGCACTTAGATGTCAACAAGGTGTATACCAACATATACCAGAGGTCAGCTGAGCTGTTCAACGTCTCGTTAATATCCAAAGCGTCAATATGGTCTCTGCTTGAGGACGTGAGCTTCGCCAAAGCCTTAGAGCAAGCCGAAGGAATCCTGCACCTGCCTAACCACCACATGGGCAGGTATGGGCTCTTCATAAAGAAGCCCTTCATAATAACAGTCCACGACTTGATCAGGTTCTTTGACATGAGGGGAGGCGACGTACTAATCCATAGGCCTAACTTAAGAGACCGAGTATACCTACACATGGACTACGCTGGCGTGCGCAAAGCAGTTAAGATAATTGCAGTTTCAAACACGACGAAAAAAGACTTAATGAACTACTTAAAGCTTCCAAGCGAAAAGATAGCCGTAGTCTACGAAGGCGTCGATCACGACACGTTTAAGCCTGTAAAGCGCAGGCTAATCGACGAGCCGTACATACTATACGTGGGGTCAGAGCATCCGAGGAAGAACTTGACGAGGATCTTAGCTGCTTTCAAGAAGGTTAAGCAAGATCCGAGGTTTAAGGACCTTAAGTTAGTGAAAGTCGGCGAAGCTGGAGGTAGGGAAGCTGATTTTAGGAGCATGACGTTAAAGGCTATTGAAAGGCTTAAGCTAAAAGACGACGTAATCTTCGTAGGCAAAGTAGCCAAGGAAGACCTACCGGCATACTATTCGCATGCGGAATGCTTTGTAATGCCTTCCCTATACGAAGGCTTTGGGCTGCCGCTTCTTGAGGCAATGGCATGCGGATGTCCGGTCATAACTTCAAACATATCAGCGCCGCCAGAAGTTACAGCTGATGCAGCGCTGCACGTGAACCCGAGATGCGTTGAGGACATAGCGTCAGCTATAATTAGCGTGTTGTCGAATGATGAGCTTAGATGTGAGCTTAAGATTAAGGGGCTTAAGAGGGCTAAGGAGTTTTCATGGGAGAAGACAGCTAAGGAGACGTTTAAAGTGTATAAGGAGGTTGTTGAACAACTGGGCTTCTAAGGAAAAACATTTTAGCTTAAGGCGTTTTCTTCAAGCTTTAGTGAACTTAATGGTTTTCATACTCACCGTCACGGGTAAAGGTGGGTCTGGCAAATCGACGATATCGGCTCTCTTGCTCTTTGCGTTTAAGAAGCTGGTGAAAGGCCCGATTTTAGTGGTCGATGCCGATCCAAACACTAACTTAAATGAAGTTATAGGTGTGGGAGTTGTCGATACGGTAGGCAACATAAGGGAAAAGTTTCAAGCGGAGTCGAGCAAACTTCCGTTTTCAATGAGTAGGGAGGAGCAGCTTGAATACTTGATTAGGAGCATTTTAACGGAATCTGAGGACTTCGACTTTCTCGCCATGGGTAGGCCGGAGGGACCTGGTTGTTACTGCTATGTAAACCACCTGCTTAGAAAAGTCTTAGCCATGCTTTCAAAAGACTACAAGCTGGTCTTGATAGATGCGGAAGCTGGTCTTGAGCAGCTAAGTAGGAGAACAGTGCAGAACGTAGACCTATTGATAGCTGTTACAGATCCCTCGATGAGGAGCGTACACACAGCTAAGAGGATAGCTGACTTAGCTAATGAGCTTGAAATAAAGGTTAAGGATGTTCAAGTAGTAGTAAACCGCGTCAGAGACGTAGATACGTTTATGCAGGTGAAGCAGGTTTTGGAGAAGCTTAAGTTAAAGACACTAGGCTATGTTCCCGAAGATCCCTTAATAGCTCAATACGATTTAAACGGCATACCTCTATCAAAGCTGCCAAGCGATAGCGTAGCCTTTAAGGCTGTTGAGGAGATAGCGAAGCTCATTGCTGAGTCTTACTCAATCTAAAAAGCTTAATAGCTTAGGCATTAAACGTTTTTGAAGAGCTAATTTTAGAGGTTGTAGGCTTTAAGCGTCGTTAAGGTGGAGGACATGAAGAGAGGGATTTCCATAATAATTGCCTTGTTGCTGCTAATGCTTTTGGCGATAGCGTCTTCAGTTATCCTATATAGCTTTATGATGAGCTTTGTCGGTCAGCCAAGTTTCCAGAAGTCGGCTGTTCAAGCTCAAGTTAACATAGCGATAGAGGAGGTTAGCTACGATAGCTACCATAACCTTCTAAGCGTATATGTGAGGAATCTAGGCTCATCTGCGGTAACCATAGATAGAATGTACGTGTACAAAGGTGCTTCTCTTCTAGAAGAGCTTGAAGTTAGCGCTTACATAGCTCCAGGAGAGTTATGTGAAGTTACGGGCGCCTTATCGACAAGTCTTCAAGCGGGAAAGTACAGTGTAAGAGTGGTATCTGTTGAAGGAGCTCAAACAGCAGCTTCCTTTTATCTAAGAGGGTGATCACGTATGCGCAAGTCCCAAGCCATGAAAGCCGCGTTGCCAGCACTATTAGCTTTAACACTAGCTTTTACAGCTTTCACGTCGACGTGTTATGGAGAAGACCCCATGCCCTCAGTCTATAGCAAGAAGGTTTCAGGCTTCAAGACAGTGGTCTTCTACTACGGCTGGCTTGACACGTCAAATTTAGAGGATCTATGCTTCGACGTGCTGGTCTTCAGCGGGGCAACGGGGTCAGCTAAGCAACATATGATCCCTGTGCTTAACAACCTTCGAAGCAAAAACCCGCGCTTAGAAGTCTACGCATACCTCCACGATGGGGATAGCCCAGTAGGCATGAGAAGCTCATTTAACGACAACGGCTCAGATACCGATATCTGGGTCGACTACGTTACGCGCGTTATTGACGAGCTCGTTGAAAACTACACGTCAGGTGGCAATAGGCTAATTGACGGCGTTTTCCTAGATGAATGCGACTTGGGCGTAACAGATCCAAGTGATCCAAGGCTGCAAAACTTCTCTAATGGGCTTAATCAAATAGTTGACTACGCTAGGTCTAAAGGGCTTAAAGTCTTCATTAACGGCGTAAGAGCGTATGCAAGCCTTGGAGACTACTACCTGTGGGAAAGCTTCGTAGCAATATGCCAGGACAGCAGCTATCAGCTAGATGCGCAGTTTTTCAGCACGAGCAGCACCAATCCGTATGAGTGGACTAATGGGATTGCCAAGTACAATTACTTAAGACAAAACAGTTTGCTTGGCAAAACCATAGCCTTAAGCTACGCAGATGAAGAGCATGTTGAAAACGCGAAATATGGCTACTACATGGCTAGGATACTGGGCTTAGCTGGATGGGCGTTTTCTCCAAAGCTAGTATATGCTCAAGGAGGGGACGTAATACGATTAGATGTGTATGAGGTCGGCGTGCCCATATCAAGCCCCATTTTAAACTACGCTGGCAAAAACGCTACTAGAACGTTTACTTCAGGAGAAGTTGTCGTAGACTTAGCTGCCCCATCGCTTAAAATACCGTTTCAATACGTTTACTACGAAATCGAGGGTAGACCACCGAGTCAAAGCGCCTTAACATCTGATGACGTGAAGCCCGGCGCAAACTCCAACATAGTTAGCTACGCTTATGCCTCAACGCCGAAAGGCCTCTACGTTTACTTAAAAGCGACTGGAACTAGCGTAACGTGTTTCCACATATACATCAACTACGATGGAGATAACAGCACAGGCTATGGACCTTCATGGCTTGAAGATTTCGGCGCGGAATATATGGTCGAGGCCATGTCAGATGGAAGCTTCGCCGGATTATACAAGTATACTGGTAGTGGAGTAGATTGGAGTTGGGCCCTCCTTAGCAGCAACATTTCATTTAACCTCACATCTACAGGTTCCACATATGAATTAGAGCTCATAATTCCTGCATCTGTGCAAGGAAACGATATTTACGAAGAGAAATCCTCAAAGCTTAACATTGCCGTAAACGTCAACTGGAACGACGACTTCTACTTACGGCATAACAAGCTCATAGAGCCCAAGCCCACAGCTCCTACAATCTACGATGAAGAAGACCTGTTTGCAAACTACATAGCTAGAGTAACTGAGATGCTGGTTGAGAAGAGCTATGCAGCAGCGTTTACAGATGCCCCCTCTACGATCGCCAGCGGCTTGGCTAACTACACGATATGCGTCCCATACCCCTCAATCTCGAAGGTAACGAAATTTGGAAGTGCTCTACAGAAAATGGATACGCCGACGTTTAGCGGAGAAGGCTACTACGTAGAGCCCCATGACAACTTCTCCAAAGTGACCGTAGTAGTTAAACACTCAAGCCCCGTAACCATAATGGTGTATAAAGGACCTTCTACGGTAGGCTTTGGCGGCGTCTTTGAGCCAATAAGCTTAGCACACCAAATTACCATGTCGGCTCTAATCTTCATGTTGATGCCCCTAAGCATCGCTCTTATACGTAGGCTGCTTAAGTCCCCGCCTCCCTTACAGCGTAGAAGTTGAAAGACTGCGAGGTCTATGTCGAGGGCTTTAAAGTTTTCAATAGTAGCATTATCGTTTTTCCTGTCCTTTACAGCGCTCGACTTAATGCCCCCTATTTACCATCACCCTAGCTTTCTCAACGCAGCTTGTAGAACCTTAGTCATCGATCTACCAGGTGTGCTTCAAGAGCCTATAGGGGGAGACGAGGTCGTTATCTTAAAGAAGCTTGGCATAGACGACTTTAGAGTTTTAGGAGCTTCTAAAGCTGACATCATCATATATGTTGGGCATGGGCTAGAAGCTAACGCATCAGGCCTTTTCATCAGCTTAGGTGACTACGCCATTGAGACATCGAAGCCGTACAGCATTTACGCGGGCTTAATGCACCTAGGCTTAAGCTCTCTAGGCGCTATCGGCAGGGGTTACATACCGTTTTACGGTGAGGAGCTCGTGGTTGTGACGAGCAATATAATGCGCTTTTCGCTGCCGTTTAAAGACAAGGTGTTTGTGCTAATAACTTGCGGATCTGAAAAAGCTGTTAAATTCGCTGAAGCCATCTTGAGGTCTGGAGCTAAGCTGGTTGCTTTTCGAGGAAGACACGAGCTAATCGACGCCTGCTGGGCTTCACATGTTGTAAGAGAGCTCCTCGCGGCGCAGGATCTTGGAGAGCTTAAGCTCTTACTTGAAGGATACGGCTTTGCAATACTTGAACGTGATGAAGAGCTTTTTCGCTAAAGCTTTAATCCATTGAAAGCTTAGGATTAGAGAAGGAGGTCTTAGCCTTTGATACATCAAATAGCGCCTGCATATCCATTGTACTACGTCGTAGCTATGTGGGTTTTAAGGACTGTGATTCTGGTCTTGATATGCTCGTTTTTAGCTGTCCTTGGAGTCAAATTTTTCGATGCCTTAACGCCAGCTATACCTGCACGTGAGAGAATTAAGGAGGATCCCAGGGCAATAGGCTTTTTCATAGCTGGCTTTTTCATCTTCATAGGCTTGGTGATACACGGAGCTTTAACAGCTCCAGTCGCGATAGGGGTTTCGCTTTTTGAAAGCGTTATTGAGCTTCGTAGGCTTAGCTTAATAGCCATAGCTTTCTTCGTCAGCCTCTTGCTAGGGGTCTTGCTATTCTACTTAACTGACAAGCTTACTCCGCAAATACCCTTCGTGAAGATAAGGGAAAGCCCGTTAGCAATAGGGGTAAACATTTTCGGTTTCCTCATATTCCTAGGGTTGGCAATACATGGTGCACTCACGATGCCTCTTTAAGAGGTATTGCGAAAGATGCGCAAGCCCCTAGCTTTAACGTTAGCGTTTTTGATAATGGCTTTTCACGTAGCGATGTCTTCACAAACAGCGCTTTCTAAGCCTTCAAGCTACTTCACTGAAGTCAACGGCGAGGTTTTCGATGAGTGGGGTATCTGTAGGACGAGCGCCTTCGGGGAAAGAGGCTACTTTAGGGTTGTGGAAGTTGACGGCGAGGTAGACTTTAAGCCTATCATAGCTTATGAAAGCCTAGGGAGGCTCGCCGATATAGCTTATCAGCTCGGAGCCATGTTTGCTGAAAAATACAGCGACAAGTATCAGCTTGCTGAGGCGATCTTCGATTACGTGAAACAGCATGTGAGGTATACGCCTGACGTAGATCAGTTTAACTATGAGGAGTTTGCCTTAAACGCCGATGAGCTGGCAAAAGCTCTCATTGAACGAGGTATTGGCTATGGAGATTGTGAAGACTACGCCCTACTATTAGCGATAATGTTCAAGGGAGCTGGCTTAAGGTCAGCTATCGTATTAGCTCCCGGTCATGCAGCAACTTTAGTGTACCTACCTGGGTATGATAAGGCAAATGTCATCTGGGAGCTTAATGGTGAGAAGGGATGGGTTTGGGCTGAAGCAACATCTAGGAGAAATAAGCTTGGGTGGACACCATTAGAGTTTGTAGACTGCTATCTCCTAGCTTATGAAGTTGTTAAAGGCGAGCTTAAGGCAATGCCTCAAGAGAAAGCATCTGTCATGGAGGTTGCCGAGTATAGAGGCGGCGGAGGTTTTCACATGCCTCCTTTCTTCACAATGCTCTTCCTCATGTGGTTCATATCTAGGCTAGCTAGGTTTGCGAAGCGAAGACCACTTACCTACTACTAGCCATAGACGAGTGGTCTAGACAATTCATGCCTCAGCTATTTAGCTCCACGTTTTCATGTATTCTTTCGGTGAAAGACTATGTCTAGGCAAGTTGCAGCGATAAGCTTAGCATTTATCATGCTATTGACTTTAATGCCCCTAACCTTAACCATCCAGGCTCAAAGCACTTCAGAATCTGCAAAAACAAGCGTTAAGAACATGTCGATAAGAACAGCGGAGGTGACAATAACTTCAATTGGCAACTCCACGATAGTGGTTATTGAAAACGGGGAAGCCATTGAGTTATCAGCTAGAGGCTTTTGGTGCATGATAACAAGCGACTTCGTTAATAGGACGGTTTGGGCTAAGGCAAAAGACTACATTAGTGAAGGTGACGCTACAGTAGTCATAGCTTCTATAAGCAGAGGAGGTGAAACACGTAACCTTATGCTTGGGTTAAAGCAAGGAGATGTAATTTTAATCAAGCCTATTCTGCTAAAGCTCTGGGCTGAAAGACATGTACACACTAACAGGTATCTAAGCGTTAAAGGACAAATCGCGTACAAGGGAGGCAACTACCTCTTAATTGAGAGAAACGGCCTCAAGGCGTTAGCTGTTGTAGGTGGAAAATGGGTGAAGGCAGGAGCTGGAAACGTGACATGGGAAGAAGTAGCTGACGAGTTTAAAGTAGGCGATACGGTAAGACTGTTTTGCCACAACATACTGGTCATGAGGCAGGAGTTTGCAGAAATCTTCGGGATAAACGCTTTCATCTGGGGCTATAGTGGAGCAATCATCAACTTAACATCTGGAACAGCGCTATCTAAGGCTTAAGCCTTTCCACAATTTTTCTATAACATACCTACAATGGAGAAGCCTTATTAAACGAGGTTTAAGTCTTTGAGAAGAACAACTTCAGCTACGCTCCCTCCTTTTTTCTTAAGCTGGTCGTCGGCTGTAATTAGTGGTGCATTAAGCTTCTTAGAGAGGTAAAGATACGCTGAGTCATATGCGGTTAGCTTAGTTAACGTAGCTATGTTTAAGACCTCTACCATGTCATCCCAGCTGATCACTTGAACCTTAAGACCTAAACGCCCTAATGCCTTTAAAGCTTCAATGCCATCTCTAAGCTCTAAAATACCCTTTAACACAGACTTTAAAACAACGGAAGCTACTTCATATAGGAGAAGCTGCGGTGCATGTACTTCTACTTCCCCTAATACCATCTTTTCTCTAAGAGCTCTAGCTTTCTCTTCCCAAGGCTCTCCGGAAATAACCCACTTTGCTGCCACACTAGCGTCGATGACTACTCTAAACCACTCTCCCTGTCCTCCCTTATCCATCTCACAATCTCCTCTGTAGATACCTTGCCAGACCTCTCGCGGATTTTATCTAATTTCCTCGCAGCTTCCTTCGCCACCTCTATCCTAACCTTAGCTTCTATAACGCCTCTAAGATACTCACTCCAGTTAACATCAACTTCCTTCATTAACTTCCTTATCTCCTCTGGAACTTTCACTGAAATGTTCACAAGCTTACCCAATTAGCTCACCCTTATGTAATCTAATTAGAGACTACTATATGAGTATTACCATACGCCGTGTCCACGTTAAAGCTCTTTAAGAACTTCTTTAACGTCTCTTCAATATACGCAAGCGATTTTCAGCTACATCTAGTTTAGCTATAGCAGCTATTTTTTGGAGATCCACATTATGCAATACGATGTCAGCAAACCTCTCTATCTCGTGCCTCCACTTCTCAAAAGCGCTGCTTGAGCTTGGCGATAGCGGCTTAAGCCCTTTAGTTTTCCTCAAGAAGTTAATGAACGCTCTCCTAGGTGCGCTATCGTCGAAAAGGCCGTGTAGATACGTTCCTATCACTAAGCAATCTTCGCTTAAAGCCCCATCGAGCTTATCGACTAAACGCCCCTCTTCCTCAACTATTCTAAAAGCTGGCTTACAAGGCTCCTTAACCTCGCTTATGCCCATGTGGATTTCATAGCATTGAAAACCATAAGCTTCTTCTCCTGAAAACGCCTCATTAAATGGCGTGGCAACCGCTTTAACTCGCCTAACGTGCTTATCGTAGCCCTTAAAGTACGTCTCAACATTTAGCAAGCTTAGCCCACGATAAATACCCTTAACCCCTCCTTCAACACCCTCTTCATCCACGATTTTCTCCCCTAACATTTGATAGCCTCCGCAAACGCCTATAATGGGCTTTCCAAGTCTGCGAAGCCTATATATCAGCTGATCAAAGCCCACTTCCTTAACCCAAGCTAAATCGCTAACCGTATTTTTAGTACCAGGCAAGATTAAGGCATCTACGTGTTCAATGTCTACATCAGCTGGTTTCTTAACGTAAAATACGCTTACGTCAGGCTCAAAGCTAAGTGGCTGAAAATCGGTGAAGTTCGATATCCTAGGAAGCTTAACGACAACTAAGTTGACATCTACTTCAGCTTTCTTGAGGTAGTTAAAGTCTTCGAGCGAGACAGAGTCTTCAAAGGGCAGCGAGAGGTCGTTAACGTACGGGATAACTCCCAAAACAGGCTTCCCAGTCGCCTTCTCAATAAAATCTAGCCCAGGCTTTAAGACCTCATACCTCCCCCTAAACTTGTTAATTAAAACCCCCTTAACGAGCTCACGATGCTCAGGTTTTAGGAGAGCTAACGTGCCATATATTGAGGCGAAAACCCCTCCTCTATTGATGTCAGCTACCAATAGCACCGGAGAACTAGCTATCTCGGCTACCTTCATGTTAGCTATGTCGTAGTCGTAGATGTTCACTTCAACTGGGCTTCCAGCTCCTTCAATCAACACGAGGTCGTATTCCTCCATAAGCAGATCCAGGCATTCTCTGACAACCCTGATCCCCATGTCAAGAGCAAAGTCTCTATAATAACTCTCACAGCCGTAATCTCGGTAAGGCTTCCCTAAAACGATGACTTGAGACTTCCCATCCCCCTTCGGCTTCAAAAGTATGGGGTTCATCTCGACTTTGGGTTCAACACCTGCTGCTA
>QMQV01000013.1 GCA_003649085.1 Thermoproteota archaeon | reverse complement strand
TGTTACAGCGGCGTCGGTTGGCTTAATCATAATAAACGAAATAAATCGAAGAAGGCGAGAAATGGTTGCTGTAAAATCTGCTAAAGAAGCTCTGAAAGGTGAGGAAAAGACTGAAGGCTCGCGTGAAGAAAAGGAGGTGAAGTGAACATGTCCAAGAAACCTGAAGAGCGTATGGTAAGAGCTATTACTGGGTTACAGGCATTTGTTCATAACCACATACTGCACCTCGCGTTAATAGGAGGCTTCGTATACCTGCCGCTTTTAAACAAGGATTGGTTTGGCTGGATAACGTGGTTCTTAGGCACGTTAGCTGGCGTCTTCGCTCCAGGAGCAAGCGTCATGACCGTCGGCTTCCAAGTAGCGAGGATAATACATAGGATATGCGGCTTCGGTATAATAATCTTAGCCGCCGTCTACGCTATATGGCAGGTAAAAGACATTAAGAAGTGGAAGATCATAAGGAAAGGAGGGACAATCGAGGGGCTTATCAAGTACTATCTAGCTGGCGAACACGCCGACTTCGACAAATATAACCCTGGACAAGTATTGTTCTTCTGGGTCTTCATAGTCCCCGTCGTCGTGGTTGCGTCAATAACTGGCCTCATCCTAGTATTTAAAGGAGCTTTCGATGCCTATACAGTATCCTTAGCCCTCTTTCTCCACGACTGTGCCTTCTTCTGGGGCTTAATAGGAGGCATATTCCACGTAGTAGCTGGAGTAATACTGCCTCAAAATAGACCCGTCGTAGACGCGATGTTTAGAACTGGCATGTTACCTCTAAGCTTCATAAAGGAACATCACTCACTTTGGTATGAAGAGCTGAAGAAAGAACTAGGCTTAGAAGAGTAATCATTATTTCTTTGTCTGATTAAGAATCCTCTCAACCTCCTTTAATACTTCCTCTATAACTATGTCTACAGCTTTTGATACGCTATCTGATAGCCTCATTCCAATTTCAAAACTTTCAGGTTCAACGCCTATTATTAAGCACTTTTTAAGTGTGCACCCGAGCTGTTTAGCTAACGCTAAAGCTATCTCCACGTTCAATTCATGAGAGCTAATCTTCATTAACTGCGCGACGTCTTCTGGATTAATGATCTCAACATCTTTTTCAGTTAACTCAACCTTATACACCGTCCCAGCTTCAAGACCTCTTGGAATAGCGTCTACGAATATCACGTATTGATAATTTAATAAGTCGCTTACCAAAGCTCTCAAGTCGCATCCATAATCAACCACGTCGACGTTTTTAGGAAGCATCATCTTAGATAACCGCTCAGCTACATATGATCCAAAACCATCGTCTCCTAACAGCCTATTTCCAATACCTGCTATCAATATCTTCACTTTGTAGCTTCCCTCTTAACCTCTTAGACTTGTCTAACATTTTATCCTTAAGGTATCGTAGCCTCAAAGATTATTTTGTAAATGCTTTAATCTTGCTTTTTTTAACTTCTTTAAAATCAAATCTTTTGCGTTGGTTAAAAATTTATAGATAACTAGCTACTTTTCTATCAAGACTTTAGGTGATATCTCTTTGCAGCTTAGCAGAAGGGCTTTTCTGAAGACATCTCTCATGGCTGCAGCCATACTTTCGCTAGCGAGGTTCTCAAACGACCCTATAGTTAGAGCAGCTGCTGAAGATATCGAGAAGTCTATTACTCAAGGAGAGCAGCCAGCACTTCACATCGTGTGGGTTCAAGGACAAGCCTGCAGCGGGTGCACCGTGAGCTTGCTGAACTCAACAGATCCGAGCATCGTAGATGTCTTGATAGGTCAAGTTGAGGAGCTTTCGCCTGTGGTCTTAGATTACCACCCCACGATTATGCCACAGTGGGGTGTTGAACACCTTAAATCAGAGACATCTGAAAGCGTCAAGGGGTGGAGTGCCGTATCAATCTTAAGAAAAGCTGAGAGGGGCGAGTTAGGACCCTATGTCCTGGTTGTTGAAGGTGCTGTCCCAGATGAAAGGCTAGCTGGCAGCGGTAGATGGTGCACCATAGGGGAGGATGAAGCCGGTCCACTAACGCTAACAGATGAGCTATTGCCATTAGCTAAAAATGCTGCCGTGGTATTAGCTGTCGGCAGTTGTGCAGCTTTTGGCGGTATTCCACATGGCTCTCCAAACCCAACTGGCACTAGAGGTGTTATGGACGTTTTAGGAAAGGAATGGAAGAGCGTACTCGGGTTACCTGTAATAAACATCCCTGGCTGCCCACCAGCTGGAGACTGGATTGTTAAGACAGTTGCTCACCTCTTATTAACGGTTAAGGGAATTCTACCCGCACCAAAGCTTGATGAGGAGCATAGGCCTACCTTCCTATACGGCTGGATAATGCATGATAAGTGTCCAAGAGGAAGCTACTACGCAGCTGGCCAGTTCATAAACAGATACGGTGAGCCATACTGTGTCTACTCAATGGGCTGTAAAGGACCCATAGTCCGCTGCCCAATAACTGTTACAGGGTTTGTCGAAGGCATAGGGGCATGTTCAGCTTACGGCTCTCCATGCATAGGGTGTACAATGAGGGAGTTCCCAGATCCTCCATACTCGCCTTTCCTGAAGGCTCTACCAGCACCGGTAATGCCCCCAGCTGAAGCATTGGCAGCTGCAGCGGTTATCGGCGTAGCAGCTGGCGCCGTAGGTTCGCACGTGCTTAAGGCCAGGAAGAAGGTTGCTTCAAAGTCATCTTCAAAGGAGGGTTAGCACATGACGGTTAAGGAGTTAATGCTTGACCCAATAACTAGGCTTGAAGGCCACGCTGCGCTACACGCTAAGATAGATGTCGAAGCTAAGAGGTACATCGACGCTCACAGCGTAGCTGGCATGTTTAGAGGGTTTGAAATAATACTCAAGGGCAGAGATCCTCCAGATGCTACGTTCATAACGCAGAGGATATGCGGTGTATGCCCAGTACCTCACGCGTACGCATCAGCTTTATCGCTTGACATGGCTTTAAAAGCCCCTCCTCCGCCACTTGCAACAATCCTAAGAAACCTGACCATAGCGGCTGAGCTTCTCTACGATCATCCAATACACCTATTTCAACTAGCTGGTCCCGACTACAGCGCTATCATCGTGAAGAAGTTTAACAAGGCGTGGTGGTCAGCCGCTCAGCTAACATTATGTGAGTATCGCGACGTGCATGGGTACACCACAATCGCTGACTTGATGGAGGCTCTAAACCCATTATCTGGAAGCCTTTACCTCTACACCTTAAAGATGGAGAGGTTTAGCAGGAAACTAGCGTCCCTGTTGGGGGCCAAGCACCCGCATGTTAACACTTTCATACCTGGAGGCGTGGCTAGGACGTGGGGTGCATCTGAAGCAGCACAAGCTTTCAGCATGCTGTTAACCTTAGCTGGATTATCAAAGCTCTTAGTAACTGTCTGGGAAGATCTGTCTCGATTCTTATACGACATGGGCTATGAAGATGCAGGTTTGAGGCCAGCTAACCTAATCGCCTATGGAGTTATGGAGGATCACGAAACCTACGATGCGTCATATGCTAACATGAGCAAGTGGGGCGAAAAAAAGTATCTTACGCCTGGGGTTGTTGTCAATGGAGAGCTCGTTACCTATGACCTCAAGGAAATTCACAGAGGAATTAGGGAGTACGTTGAACATAGCTACTATGAAGCCTGGAGCCCAGAGTTCACGACAGATCCTGAGGGCGTATCATTAGATTCAAACCACCCGTGGAATAAGGAGACTTTGCCGAGCCCACAAGCTAGGTCTTGGGACGGAAAGTATACCTGGGCTTCAACACCTAGATGGGCTTACAACGGGGCAATCTATGTGCTTGAAGCTGGACCAGCAGCTAGGATATGGGCTCCAGCACTAGCTGGCAAGGTGAACTTCACGTGCCCATTCTCAGAGGTTAAGACTGGCAATGGGGTTGTCAGGATATCGCTTCCAGAAACTAGAAGCGAGGAACTCCCAGCTAGCTTATATGATGCTATGGAAGTTGAGTGGGTTGCGCCGAAGATCTATAGAAACGGCGTTAAATGTGTAAATACTATTGAGAGGAATAAGGCGAGGGCTTACAACCACGCTTACTACGCAGCCGTAGCGTTGCTCAATGCGTTGCAAATGTTTGAACTAATTAAAGAAGGCAAGCTTAGCGTGTGGAAGGAAATCGAGAGACCAGCGTTATCTTTCGGCGCCGGCATGACTGAGGCAGCTAGGGGGGCTGTTGGACACTGGTCTGTAGTTAAGGGAGGTAAGATACATCGCTATCAAGTGATAACGCCGACAGCTTGGAACATTTCTCCAAGAGACCCCGAAGGGAACTTAGGCCCGATAGAGGAAGCTGTCGTTAACACGCCTGTGACGGAAGATCACGGTGGAGCTGACGAATGGGTTGGCTTAGACGCTGTTAGGGTTGTTAGAAGCTACGACCCCTGCTTATCGTGTACAGTTCACGCTTACATCGGCGGACGCTACGTTAAACACTCAACAACTTACTGCCTCACACCGTGAGGTGAAAACTGTTGGACAGCGTCTTCGCCATCGCCATGTACTACTTAGCTCCAGCTGCGCTGGTGCTCTTAGTAGGTGGCTTTGCTTATAAAATAGCCAGGGTAGTCACGCTGCCCATGGCTAGGCCGCGCATACCTAAAGGTAAAAAACTGTTCTTTAGGTTTGTCGACTTCGTGGTCGGCTTCATAAAGGCGATACTGCTGCCGCTTTACATAAACGCTGTTAAAGGGCCTATAAGCTTCGTAGGCTCTTTCCTGCTCTTCCACTTATGTACAATTGCTTTACTCCTACTTTTCGGGCCACACATGATTGCTGCGCTAGCTTCAACATGTCCACCGCTCTTAGCGTTTTTAAACAGCTTGAAAATACCGCTGCCCCACGTAGTTACACAAGCCGCTTTAACAGATTTCACATTTTGGGGACCTTTAGACGCCATCCTCAACGCCGATACGCTAGCCGTTCTAGGGTTTACAGGTCTCTGCATGATAATAGGCTACAAGGCTTACTACTTAGCTACTAAGACGATCAAGTGCAACGTGGGAGATTACATAGCATTAGCGCTCGTCTTTTTAGCGTTTATAACAGGTTACGGAGCTGCTCACAAGCTAATGCCATATGAAGGAGCCCTCGCTTGGCATATAGTGTTTACGTCTCTGCTCATACTATACATACCATATAGCAAGTTTTCTCACCCAATATATGACTACTGGATTGGCAAGATAGTTAAGGGCATTAAGATGAGCCGCAAGGAGGGTTAGTGATGTCCAAGGTTGAGCAGGCTATTAGAACGGTAGTTTCTCACATAGACGCGTACTATGCCTTTTGCCTAGAAGGGTGTTTTCACTGCCACGTCTGCGCATATAACTGCCCATTCTTTAACACCTTCCATACATGGGAACACGTGCCAGTAATGATAGGGGACGAAGTTAGGAAGATCTACAGGTATATTTCAACGCTATCGGGGCGCCTTTTACGTACTCTCGCTTCAGCTAGTAAGCCTAGTGAAAGAGACTTTGAGAAATGGGCTAAGCTAGCTTACAACTGCTTAATGTGCGGTGGCTGTAGTGTAGCGTGTGCGTCAATTTTAGAGGAGCCGCCTTTCACACATCTACTTCGATCAGCTGTTCATGTAGCTGGTTTAACCCCAAAGCCTCTGGCTGATTATGCTTCAAACGAGCTTGAAACAGGACACCCGCTTCGCTTAAGTAAAGAGGAGTGGTTGTCGTTTATAGAGTCTTCAAAATCTGAGCTTGGTTTCGACATACCCGTAGACCTTAAAGAAGCGCACTACCTACTAATTCCAGGATGGCTAGAAGTTAAGGAATCTCCTTCAACGCTTAAAGCTGCTTTCAAGGCACTTAACCATCTAACGTCGATGCTCAGGGTATTTTACGGAGTTAAAGCTACGTGGACTGTCAGCAGCGAAGCTTACTGCTTAGCTTTCATGCCGATTATGGTTGGGGACTTCGATAATGGTAGGCAGCTGCTTAGCAACGTTGTTGAGAAGATTGAGAAGCTTAAGCCTAAAACCGTGGTTGTAGTCGGAGCTGATTATGGATTTAGGGTATTGAAGACTATGGCTAAAAAGCTGCTGGGCAAACCTCTACCATTTCAAGTGAAACACATATTAACAGTCCTAGACGAGAACTTGAGCGCTCTTAACTTAAATAAACGCGCTAACCCAGATCCCGTCACATATCACGATCCGTGTCAAATAGCAAGGTGGTCTGGAGTTTACAGAGAAGCTAGAAGCGTGTTAAAAGCTGCTGTTGAAAATTACCGTGAAATGTACCCATCAGGGATACTTAACTGGTGTTGTATGGGTGGAGGCGGGCTTTACGAGATACCTGAGAAGAGGGATATGATACTCAAGGCTTTTGCGCTTAAAGCAGATCAAATATACAAGACTAGAGCTAAAATAGTTGCAACAGCTTGTACAACTTGTAAGCTGATGTTAACTGAAGGATGTAGACACTATGGAATTCCAGTGGAAGTTGTCGATATCATAGAGCTTGTCGCAAAAGCCATTAAGAAGTAACAGCTCTATTTCCCTAAATTTTCAGCTATTACCCTCTTATCATACTAACGTTTTCCTTGTCCTATTGCTAACTGCTTACTCGTAATGGTGTTGACGTACTTAGACGATACACTTCTAAGCTTTTCATCATCTGACACCAGCGTAAGTCCATTTTTCACTGCTGCACATAGATAAGATGCGTCATATATCGTCATTTTCTCCTTAGTTGCTATCTCAAAAACCTCTTTTCCCATACTCCTCATTGATAGTACCTTCATCACATTGAATATATCTTCTAAGACTTCGATTAGCTCCATAGCCACTTTTTCTTCTATATGCCTCAATAACACATGCTCTTTCCACACAGCGTTAATTGATTCATAGAAAGCTAACTCAATGGTAGCTCCCTTAATAAATGGCTCGACAAAGTTTTTCTTAACTAAATTCACTATGGAGCTCGCGTCAAAGAGGTATTTCATCTGCTTTCCCTGTCTTCACGTATAATCTTAGCAATTTCCTCATCGCTTATGTGAGCTAACTCCTTGTGTAATTTCGCAGCTTTCTTCTTAGCTTCAATAAGCATGCACTTCTTAACCTCCTCTTCAAGGCTTCTCTTGATAACAGGTCCAGGTTTAATGCCGTACTTGTCGAGAAGTTCCTTTAGCTTACGTGGAATCTTAGCGGAAACGGTCACGTAACTCATCGCGTGCTCATTAATACTCTTAAAGTCTACTTCATATAAGGTTTACCTATATAAGAGGCTACCTAAAGCTGACGATAATGTTTACGTGTAATAATCTCATTATTTCATTAGATTTCATTAGTATGTGAACCTTTTTAGTTAGTTTTAAACAACGAGTTTTCTAACTTCTCCTCCATACTTAGCCCATATAGCGCACGTGCCTTCACTTGACACCATACAAGGCCCCATCGGGTTAGAGGGGGTACATGCCTTCATAAACATTGGGCAATCTGTTGGCTTAGCTCTACCCAATACTACGTCGGGGCATCTGCATCCAGGCTTAACTTCTATGGAGCTTTCAAGCTTTAAGTTATACTTATGCTCTGCATCGTACTCTTTAAAGTCTTCTTTAAGCTTAAGGCCGCTTAAAGGCAGTATTCCAAGACCTCTCCATTCTCGATCAATAACATCGAATACCCCATTTATTAGCTGTTTAGCTTTAACGTTGCCATCCCACGGCACAGCTCTCGTATATTCATTGATAAGTCTAGGCTGGTTTTGAAGAAGCTGCTTTAAGATCATTAGCACAGCTAAAAGCACGTCTAAGGGTTCAAACCCAGCTACTACGGTCGTTATTCCGTAGTCTTCAACAATATACCTCCAGGCGCTAGCGCCCACTATTGTCGAGACGTGTCCAGGAGCTATGACGCCGTTTAGAGGTATGTCAGGCTGGTTCAGGACAAACTTCATAGCTGGCACGGTAAGCCTATATGAGACAAACAAGCTGAGGTTTCTCGGCACGTTGTTTTCATGAAGCTGCGTTGCCGTGCTCGGCTGCGTAGTCTCAAAGCCAACTGCAAAAAACACCGAGTCTTTTCTGCTGTTTGAGGCTTGCTTGACAGCATCTAAGAAGCTGTAAACGACTTTGACGTTCCCGCCTTCAGCTTTAGCTTTTGCTAAGCTTTTTCTAGAGCCTGGCACCTTGAACATGTCCCCATAAGTATAGACTTCAACTCCGTTTAAGCAAAGCTCAATAACGTAATCTATCTCCTTAGCGGGAACTATGCATACTGGGCATCCAGGTCCAGCTATTAGCTCGACGCCTTCCGGCAACAAGCTTCGTATGCCGTAGTAGGTTATCGTATGTTCATGTGTTCCGCAAACGTGCATTATCTTAACCCTATCAAAGCCCCTTTCCTTGAGCCTAGCCCAGTACTTATTAATTTGATCTACGATGGTCTTAGCGATCTCTAAGTCCCTATATCGCGAGAGTATCTCCTGTATGCTTGGCTTACTCATTGAGAAAGTTTAGCTTAAAGAACAAGTTAATTAAGTTAGCCAAAGAGTTTCTAGCACAAGCTTTAACTTATAGTATGCTTGCGAGGGAAGCCCGGATGGAGGTAGTATCTTTAGCTCACGGAGCTGGCGGCGCAGAATCTCAAGCTTTACTAGAGGAAGTTTTCTCCAAGCTCTTTAAGCTCAAGAAAGTCGCTGACGGCGTCGGCTTAGACGATATGGATGACTCAGCTTCCATACCAGTGGGCGACGACCTACACGTAGCTGTTAAAGTAGATAGCTACACCGTTAAGCCAATATTCTTTCCAGGAGGCGATATAGGAAAGCTGGCGATAACTGGCACAGTAAACGACTTAGTTGTCTTTGGCGCTAAGCCATTAGCTATCTTAGACGCTATGGTGGTTGAAGAGGGTTTTCTGCTCGACGAGCTTAAGAAGATACTTTCGTCGATGAGAGCTGTAGCTGAAGCTGAGAATGTGGCTCTGATAGGAGGGGATTTCAAGGTTATGCCTAGAGGCTCAATAGATAAGGTAGTGATATCGACTGTCGGCGTAGGCCTTGTGCATAAGAAGCGCATACTCTTAGATTCAAACCTTAGGCCGGGAGATAAGCTGATTATTTCAGGTTCAATAGGTGAGCATGGCGCGGCGATATTGGCTGCGCAGCTCGACATTCAGTCTAGCATTATAAGTGATTGCTCGACATTAACTAAGGTTATGGAAGCTGCGCTGAGCATTGGAGGCGTTCATGCGGCGAACGACCCTACTAGAGGGGGATTAGCTATGGCTTTAAACAACATGGCTAGAAAATCCGGGTTATCAATAATTGTTGAAGAAGATAAGATACCTGTTAAGGATGAAGTCAGAGCTTTAGCTGAGATGGCCGGCATAGATCCGCTTGCTCTCGCATGTGAGGGTAGAGCGCTGTTAGCTGTTGAAGCTGGTAAAGCTGAAGAGGTTCTTGAAGCTATTAGGAAAGTAAGCCCTGATGCCTCAATTATAGGGGAAGCTGTTAAGCTTAAAGAAGGCTATGTCTTCATGAAGACAGTCGTAGGTGGGCTTAGGGTAGTAGAGCCTCCAAGAGGGGAGCTTGTCCCGAGGATTTGCTAACTTATTGGCTTAAGCTTAGCAGCTCTTCCCATATTTTCAATGTCTCCAAAGCCTCCTTTTCGTCAAGCTTAGCTATTATCATACCCGCATGGACAATAACGTAGTCTCCTGGGTTGACATCAACCAAGCTCGCGTCCACAACAGATTTCACGCCATTAAACTCTACTACAGCGCGCCTCCCCTCAACTTCGAGGACTTTCATCGGCACTCCTAAGCACATAGCATAGCACCGGAAGGAGCTGTAAACATGCTTTTAAGCAAGGCTACTTATCTCTATCGCGGTTTTCTCCTCAACCTTTATCAAGCTTAAGCCACTTGTAAAATCTCAGGGTGGTTAGCTTGTCTGAAGCCAGGCGTTTCTTAGAAGATGTTAGGAAGATGCTAGCCCCGCTAAATGAGAAGATCTTGAAACACCCTTTCATAACTGATGCTGAAAAAGGTTCACTGCCTTTTGAGAAAATCCTGTCTTTTATCAAAAACCAGTACTACATCGTGAGCCGGGACATCAAGGCGCTAGCAGCTATGCTTTCAAGAGCTAAAAACCCCGATGAAGAGTGGTTTTTCCAAGAGCTCCTTAAAGGCGATATTGAGGCTTTTAAGCTCTTGTTGAAGATGGCTGAGTCCTTAAACCTAAGTAGAGAGGTTCTTGAAAGCTATCATCCGATACCAAGCGCTGTAGCTTATACGCACTTCTTAGCTTCGTTAGCGCTCTACAGTTCTGCTGGCGAGCAAGCTATGGCGATGGTAGTTAACCTGCCTGTCTGGGGAGCTAACTGCTCGAGGCTCGCTAAAGCGCTTAAGGAAAAGTATGGCGCTAGAGAGGTCAGCTTCTTAGAGCTTTTCGCGTCTCCAGCAGATTGGCTTGAAGAAGCTGCTGTTAAAGTTATGGAGCCCTACATTGACAAGGAGAGAGATAAGATGTTAAGAGCTGCTAAGCTTATCCAAGCCTACGAAGCCATGTTCTGGGACGGCGTTTACGGGGAAGGTTGATCGCCAGCTTTCAATAACTTCTCTACCTCGCTTACCTCAACGTCCAATTGACGTGCAAGTATTTGAGGGGATAAATCAGGATTTTCCTTTAATAGCTTGTTTACCACTTCGGCTAAGTAATCGTAATAGCTTTCAGCTGAATGCCAAAACTTGTTAAAGTACTCCATGAGCATGTTCACTAAGGTTTCAGAGCTTATGAACACCCCTCTCTTAGTTGGCTTATTTTCGCCAACTTTCTCCGGTAAGCCTATGACTGCGTGTTTGCCGTCTATAGCCATAAACCTTAAGTCGTAGACTACTAGTCCATCGTGATACTTTACGTCTGCGCCGGCTCTTACAAACTCATAGCCCATTCTCAGCCTTTCAGGAGATTTAGGGAGCAGGTAGTTGAGTAACACTCCCCTAGTCTTAGCCATCGCCATAGCCTTTAAAACTTCCCTAACAAAGCTTTCACTACGAGTCGTCGGGTTAGTCCCCGTAACAACCGCATATACGCTTCTCCTCGCTCTTTCAAGACTTTCAACAGCCATGTTAAAGTATTCTTGCCTCGTCAACACATCCGTCGCGTTGATTAGCGCATCGAGGAGCTTTGCCCTACCATGCCATTCACGCCTACTTAAAAGCAATAATATCACCGTAGCTAGCAATAGCGCTAGTTCAACGAGTAGAAGCACTAGCTCAATCAAGAGGTACTTCACCTAATGGGCTTCAACGTGAAGGGCAGACAAGTATATAAGTCTTCGCTTAAGTTTCATCAGGCAAAGTTAAGTAAGAAGCACGGAATGAAGGTTGTAAAACGAAAGAAAGCTTAATATTGACCGTTTAACAATAATTGTTTTACGATGAGCACAATAGTAGCTATTAGAGTTCCAAAACAGCTTAAAGAAGCTTTAGAGGAGCTTGGCATAGACTATTCAAGAGAGGTTAAGGAGTTTCTTGAGAGGCGTGTAAGAGAGGAGAGATTGAAGCGTTCCATAGAGAAGCTTGAAGAGTTTAAAAGAGGCTTAGGGAAGATTGATGGAAACTTGGCGGCTCGCTTCATAAGGGAGGTTAGGGAAAGCCGTTGAGGAGGGTAGTGGTCGATTCTTCAGTTATCGTAAAGTGGGCTATACCTGAAGACTTTAGCGAAAACGCAGTAAAAATACTCAGGGACATGGGCTTAGGCGTTGTCAGCTTATATGCCCCTACACTGGCGCTATCTGAGGTTTCAAATGTCCTATGGAAATACGTCCTCAAAGGCTTCTTAACAAGCGATCAAGCTAAGAAAGCTATCGACTTGATAAGCTCCATTGACGTATCTTACGTTAAGGAGGATTGGCGTCAGCTTGAAGACGCGTTGGCTATCGCGCTGGATGAAAGTATATCAGTTTACGACGCTCTCTACGTGGTCTTAGCAAAGGAGTTGAATGCTGAACTTGTGACAGCTGACGAAAAGCTCTATCAATACGCTAAGAAGAGGGTCAACGCGTTTTTCATCTCAAGTTATCGCTAGCTTAACGAGGGATTTGCTTTGAGCAAGAAAATAGCGTTAAACGTCAAGGTAGTAGGGATAGTTCAAGGAGTAGGCTTTAGACCTTTTGTCTACAGGTTAGCATCTAAGCTCAACCTAGGCGGCTACGTCAAGAACTTAGGCGGATCTGAGGTGGAGATCCAGGTTGAGGGCTCTGAAGAGTTAGTAAACCAATTTTTGTCAAAGCTTCTATCTGAGAAGCCTCCGCCAGCTTTAATAGAGAACATCGAGGTGCGCGAAGTTAAGCCGGAAGGCTACTCGTCTTTCACAATCCTGGAAAGCGGTAAAGCTAGAAGCAGAGTGTCAATGATACCCCCTGATATAGGCGTTTGTGAAAGCTGTTTAGGTGAGGTCTTAAGCGAGACACGTTGGCGAAATTACCCATTTAATAGCTGTGCTTGGTGTGGACCAAGGTTTAGCATGATGTATTCACCGCCATATGATCGAGAGAGAACAGCTATGTCAGAGTTTCCGATGTGCGAGCTATGCCTCTCTGAATATCGAGATCCTGCAAACCTACGCCGCTTTCACGCTCAAGGCATAAGCTGCCCCATATGCGGCCCAAGGGTGTTTTTAACTGATCGAGGCGGAATTAAAATTGAAGTGGATGACCCGATTGCAGAAGCTGCTAGGCTTATTGATGAAGGCTACATCGTAGCCGTTAAAGGTATCGGAGGCTTTCACTTAGCTGCTTTAGCAAGCTCAGATGATGTCGTTTTAGAGCTTCGCAGAAGAAAGGGACGTGAAGAAAAGCCCTTTGCCCTCATGGCATTAGACCTGTCCATAGCTGAGGAGATAGCTGAGGTAAATCAAGTTCATAGGGAACTTTTAACATCGCCTGAGAAGCCAATAGTTCTCATTCCAATGAGAGAGGGCGCTGCTGTCTCAAAGTTCGTTGCGCCAGGTTTGAACACTATAGGCATAGAGCTAGCATACACACCGCTACACTATCTCTTGTTAAGTAAGACACGTGACAAGTACTTGATAATGACGAGCGGCAACTACAGTGGTGAACCGATGTGCACGTCTAATGAGGAGGCTCTAAGGAAGCTCAGCAAAATAGCTGACTACTTCTTAATGCACAATAGGAAGATCGTGAATAGGGTAGATGACAGTGTGATTAGGTTAACTTGCAATAAGCCTGTTTTCATAAGGAGAAGCCGTGGATACGCGCCATCCTGGTTTAAGCTGCCCATAGAGTTAAAAAGGCCAATTATAGCTTTCGGAGCTATGTTACAGTCGACAGCTGCTATTGCGTTAGAGCAATACGCTATACCAACGCAGTTTATAGGCGATGTTGA
The DNA here is from genome assembly GCA_003649085.1 of Thermoproteota archaeon. The sequence goes on along the minus strand of QMQV01000013.1, from coordinate 12,651 downwards.
AGACTACGAAACCCTCAGCTTCTTAGAAGGAGCTTTAAACTTCCTGATTAAGGGTTACGGAGTAAACATTAAGAACTCCATCTTAGCTTGCGACCTTCACCCAAGCTACCTATCAACTAGGCTTGCCGAAGAGTGGTCTAAGACGCATGAAGTACCTTTAATCAAGGTACAGCACCATCATGCTCACATAGCTTCAGCCATGGCTAGCTTCAACTTACCCCTGGATGAGGAGGTCATTGGGATAGCGATGGATGGTGTAGGCTATGGAGTGGATGGTTGCGTATGGGGTGGAGAGGTATTAAGAGCATCTTATTCAAGCTTTGAGAGAGTCGGCATGTTAGAATATCATGTTATGCCAGGCGGAGACGCGGCTACAAACTACCCGTTCAGGATGTTGATGAGCATATTGTCTAAGTCTCTAAGCGAACAGGAGTTAATCGAGTTAGCAACAAGGTATCAGCACGCTCTTCCTAGAGGAGTTCAAGAAGCATATGTAGTTTTAAAGCAAATTAGACAAGGAACCCCCAAGACTTCAAGTACGGGCAGGGTATTAGATGCTATCTCAGCTTTGCTAAACGTATGTTTCTATAGAAGCTACGAAGGAGAGCCCGCAATGAAGCTTGAAGCTTTTTCAAAGCTTGACGATAGGGTGTCGTTAAAGATGTCGATTAAGCAAGTCGACGAGATATACGTCGTCGATACGGCAAGCTTAGTTAAAGACGCCTATGAGCTACTAATGGAGGGGTACGACCCTAAAGCTATAGGAGGAGCTTTTCAATACGCTATTGGCAAAGCTCTCGGAGAAATAGCCGTTAAAGTGGCTAAGCGCAATAACAGGTATGTGGTCGTATCTGGAGGAGCTGCTGTGAACGACTTTATAGTCAAAGGCATATACGATGCCCTACAAAACTCTACGCGCGAAGTTCTACTACCGTCTAAGATACCGGTAAACGATGGAGGGATATCGTTAGGACAAGTAATGGTAGCTTTAGCTAACTCTGAGCTAAATAAATAAGCCTATCTCTTATGGCTCGGTCTAACCTTAGATAAAGGCTCCCACCTAAACCTCCATAAGCCTTTCAACAGCTATCTCAAGTTCTTCAGCTAAGACATCGCTTATCAGCGGCTCATTAGCTAAGGGGGAGACCACAACATCGGCTTCAACCTCCTTTGATTCAACGTCGCCTCCCAAGACCTTAACTTTACACGCCCTTGGGTAAAGCCATGCTTTAAGCACGCCGCCTGCTGTATCAAGCTCCACTTCGAAGGCTTTTTCAGGAGGCCATAGGTTAAGAGCTTGGCTAAATCGACTGGAATTAATAAGTGAGGTGTAGGGGCTTCGTAGCCGCTGTTAAGAAGAGCTACAGCTTCGACGCTCTTATCGCCAGCACTAATCTTCAGCTTTAACCTGACTGCCAATCTTCAACACCTTAATCCTCCCTACTCTGCCAACTCGCTTAACACGGATTCTTTCTACAAAAACCCTCTTTGCTTCAGTCACAACTTAGAAAAATGTATTTCAGACCTTTAAAGCGCTCGGCTATAATGCTCAAGCCTTCTAAGCTTTTCTCAAGACGAGCCCGCCTTTCAGCTGCTCTCCGCACTTACGTAGCTCGTCGCTAAGCTTTAAAGCGTCTCTTAAGCCTTAACCATTTGAGCAAGGAGCTATGGAAGTATTCCTAGTGGTAACTCATGGAAGAGGCTCCATAGACCTATACAGCATTAGGCTTGCACAGCACTTGAAAATACCTAAGCTACATACAGATGTCTATCAGAGGATATCAGCGCTATTTGGCAAAAGCTTAGCCGACCCAAGCTTAGTAAAGGGCATAGAGCTTCTCCTCAGCTTCTCAAAAAAGCTTAACGAAATACCAGGCATACCGCACTTTCCAAACCACCACTTAGGGCGATTTGCTTACTTCCTTAATAAGCCATTCATAGTGACAGTTCACGACATTATGCGCTACCTAGACATCTTGTGGAACGGCACCTTAATTTCAAAGCCCAGCAGCCAAGATAAGCTTTGGCTCACAATGGACTTTAAAGCTATAAAGAAAGCAGCTAAAGTCATCGTCCCATCAAACCACACGAAAAAAGACTTAGTCAAATATCTTAAAGTGCCCGAGGAGAAGATCGAGGTAATACCTCATGGCGTAGACGATTTCAAGCCGAGGCTTGGAAGACGCCCGTGCAAAGAACCTTACATACTCTACGTGGGCACAGAACACCCTAGAAAAAACTTGAAAACAGCCTTTAAGGCTTTCAAGCTTCTTAAAGAAGAATCTCCAAGGTTTAAAGACCTTAAATTCGTGAAAGTCGGCAGAGCAGGCGGTAAAGAGCGTTGTTTTAGAGAGGAAACGTTGAGAATAATCAATAGCTTAGGCATAGCGAAGGACGTGATCTTCATAAGCTGGGTTTCTAAAGAAGAGCTTGAAAGCTATTATACACAGGCTGAGCTCTTCATATTTCCATCAATATACGAAGGCTTTGGCTGGCCACCACTTGAAGCTATGCAGTGCAATTGCCCCGTAATAGCTTCAAACACCACAAGCATACCTGAAGTTCTCGGAGATGCGACCATACTCTTAAGCCCACTTAATGTAAAAGCTTGGAAAGACGCGATGGAAGAGGTGTTGACAGACGAGTCTCTCAGAAAAGAGCTTGTGGAGAAAGGAGCTTCTCATGCGAAGAAGTTTAGCTGGAAGAAGGCGGCTGAGAGGACGTTAAAAGTCTATCAAGAGATTTTAGAAAGTTCTTAAGCTGAGGCTGCTTTCTAACCACCTTGAGATCATCTCGTAAAATGATCCCTCTCTCCAACGCCTCAATCGCCAGCAAATCCCTTTTTCTCACGAGCCTTTCAAACTCGCTTGACGTTAACGGTATTACTTGAAAGCCTCGTTGCACGTCTAACACCTTAAGCCTACTTAATGGTTTGCCTCTTAAACCATCCGATATTACTATTAAGTCCACGTCGCTCCATAAGTTAAAGTCCCCTCTAGCATATGAGCCTACTAATATTACCGTTGCTTTAAATGGAAGGGTGTTAGCCCATCGCCTCGCTTTCTCTAAGACTTCTTCTCTTAACTTCTTTCTCTTTTCAAGCACTTCCAAAGCTCTTCAACCCAGTCAATAATTTTACGTGAGCATTCAAGTGCTTCAACAGCATCTTCTCTAGAGTAAAACTCGTGAGGGGCGCCTTCAGCCCACGCGTTAGGATATCTTGTAGGGACATACAGCTTATCTAAGGTTAAGGCAGCTGAAGAAATTTCCTGCGGGACATCCACTTTCTCAGCGGAAAGCTCGCCTAATATCTTGGATATGCTATGACCATAGGCTGGTAATCCTAAACCGTGAAGTAAAGCTTTTACAGCATACTCTCCAGCTTGTTGAGCTTTAAAACAAGCCCAGTTAAAATCCCCTCTTTCAAGATCTCCTTCAGCCGAGCTTAAAGTCCTTTTTGAGGTTTCCATCCACCTAAGGTATTCAGCTTCGTCGAGCAAAACGCCCTCACATCTCTCTAAATAGCAGCTTTAGCTTTAAAGCCTTAAAGAAGCTATATCAAGCCCATCTCCTTTAACTCACTTACTTTCAACAAACCCCTATGTAAGGCCGATGCCACTAAAACACCGTCTACACCAACCCTCTTCAACATCAAGATGTCGTCTAACCCCCTAACTCCTCCTCCTACAAACAAGCGCCCATCTTTGAGTACGCTTTTAAGCTCCATAACCTGCTTAAGATCAATTCCTAGGAAGCTTCCCACCTTAGCCAAGTCAATTAGCAAAACGTCTTTTATAGGAGCGTTGATTAGCTCTTTTAAAGCTTCATTCGGCCTTTTTCCACACAACAGCGGGCTTAAGCTAATGATCTTGTCTTCCTTCAGGTCTAAGCTTAAAGCTACGTTATTATCAAACTCATTAAAGATCTCCTTAACCTCTTCAACATCTACTATGCCTTCAGTACCAATGACCACTTGTGATACGCCACATCTCAAAAGCTTCTCAACCCCTTGTCTCGTACTTACACCGGCATCAAGCATCACCTTAACAGGTAGCTTGCCAAGCTCTTCGTAAAGCTTTAAGTTAAGCTTACCGTACATTATTGAGTCTAAATCAGCTACGTAGAGCGCTTTAAACCCAAGCTCAGCAAACTTCTTAGCTACGTCGAGAGGTTCTCTTGAGTCACATAATACGCTCTCAATAGGCTTATATGACTCCCTAAACCCCTTAAACGCTTGAACCACGACGCCCTCTTTAACGTCAATAGCTGGTATAACGAGCATTTTTACCGCTCCTTCTCCTCCATAGTAGCTAGCTTTAATTAACTTTGAGGAGGGTTACGTGATATTAAATGAGGGTTTTAGGCTTAGATCTCGGCGGGGCGAACGTTAAGGCAGCCTTAATCTCAGCTAGCAATGGTCAAGTCAAGCTACATGCTATAAGGAGATACCTCCCTATTTGGAAGATAGGCAAGGAGCGTTACGGAAGAAGCGTCGAAGAAGTAGTTCAAAACTTAGCTCCTTTTGATGAGCTCGCAGTAACCATGACGGCCGAGCTCTCAGATGTTTTTCAAAGTAAAAGAGAAGGTGTGAACTTCATCCTAGATGTCATAGCTAATACGTGTGAGCATTTTCACGTTTTAGACGTTAAAGCTAACTTAATAACTCCGGAGGAAGCAAGGAATGGGCCGCTAAATGTCGCATCAGCAAACTGGGCTGCTACCGGATGGCTTGCTGGAAAGCTTTTTCCAGAGGACAGGGTGCTGGCCGTAGATGTCGGCAGCACCACAACTTCCATCATCCCGGTTGACCGCGGCTCTATCGTAGCTGAGGGGTTAAACGATATCGAGAAGCTAGCTTATGGCGAGCTCGTCTATACTGGGGTTTTGAGGACGAATATTGCTGCGATAGTGGATAAAGTGCCAGTTAAAGGCATATTAACGCGTATTTCAGCGGAGTTTTTCGCATCGTCTGGAGATGTGCATTTAGTGCTTGGAAACATCAAACAAGAGGATTACAGCGTTGAAACAGCTAATGGAAGGGGGGTATCTGTTGAGGAAGCTATGGCTAGGCTAGCTAGAGCCGTATGCGGTGATTTAGAGCTTTTATGTAGAGAAGACGTGATTTCAATAGCTAGGTACGTATATGAAAGGCAGCTTCTACAAGTTGAAGAAGCTATTTTACAGGTGCTTTCAAGGCTTAAGTGGCGTAGCGCTAAGGTGTTGACGCTGGGATTAGGGTCAAAGTTCATAGCTAGAGAAGCTGCCTTAAAAGCTGGTTTAAGAGAGGTCTCCTCCTTGGAAGACATGGTTTGTAGAGGAGCTTCTTCTACAGGACCAGCTTTTGCATTAGCTTGTATGCTATTGGAGAAGAGAAGTGTATCTGTAAGTAGAGACTTTCTGCTTTCATTAAGAGAAGATTAGCGTGGACTTTTAGCTTCTTATGAGGTGGTTTTACTACTAAATGGCTCAGATAGGCGAGCTTGTGTTGAGAAGCCGTGAAGAACCTGTTGATAAGAAAGAGGTTGACTGCTTAATTAAGATAGGTGGTAGCTTACTAGACTATCCAGATTCCTTAGTTACCTTGTGCAGGGGGATTTCAGATCTTAGATTTGAGCTTAAGCTAGCTATCGTGCCAGGTGGAGGATGGTTTGCAGACGTGGTGCGTAGAGCTTATGCGGTGTTCTTGATAAGTGAAGAAAAAGCCCATGACATGGCTGTCTTAGGAATGGATCAATATGCCCACCTATTAGCACATCTAATTAATGGCTCAATCCTCGTTGAAAGCTTAGAAGAGCTATTAGCTTACGCAAACTCGTTTAAAATCCCCATAACACTATCATCGAGGTTTAATCTCGAAGTTGAAAAATCTTGGAATATCACTTCAGATTCCATAGCCGCTTACATAGCTACTTACGTTAAACCCAGGAAGCTCGTGTTGGTGAAGGATGTTGACGGTGTCTATACGAGCGATCCTAAGCGAGATAAAGATGCAAAGCTGCTTACAGACCTCCACGTTCAAGATCTTGAAAAACTAAGCTCAAGCTGTTTAGACCGGCGCTTTTCGCATTACTTAAAGATGGCTCAAGTAAGCTGCGTCGTGGTAAACGGGCTATACTTAAATAGAGTTGTCAACGCGCTTCGCGGAAAACCAGATGTTTACACCACGATCTACGTATAAAACTCCAAGCCATATTGAACTAGCCTTTCAAAGTGCTTGTAGTTTCTAGTATGTAGCTTTAAGCCGTGCACGATAGCTGTAGCTCCAATTAATAAGTCTCGATCATCTATGACGTAGCCTTTAAGCTTTAAATCACGCCATATCTCTGTAGCCTTTACTAAAACGTCATTTGACAACGGCAAAACTGTAAAAGCATCCTCTAAGACCCGCTTAGCTTCCTCGTAGTCAATACGCCCACGTATATACTCATATAACGTGATAACCGAAATGTAGTTTTCAGCTTCCGGCAACTCCTCAACGCCTTTCTCAATGTCAATTAGCTTATCAGTATCAATTAACACCTTCAATGCAATCCAAGCCTCAGCCTACTCTCATCTTCAGATATATCGCGTTTAAAGGCAGTAGATCGTAAGGACTCAATAGCCCTCCTAGCTTTCTCCCTCTTCAACTCCAACGCCAGCTTCTTAAGAAACTCATCCCAAGTCATATTGCCTCGTAAAGACTCTAAAAGCTCCTTAGTTTCGCGGCTAACAGTTATCGTTGTAGTAGACAAGTTGAGCACCTTAATTGGAAATTGCCAATTCCAAATTCTTAAGCTCTTCTCCAGCTGTCAGAGAAAAAGAATGGTAGGCTAGTTCTCAGCTTAATCTAGTGCTTTAGCATTAGAGCTTCATACCTCTTTAAGTGCTCTACAGCCTCTCCTATGTCCATGAAGAGCCAGTCTACGCGTTCAACGTCTTTAGCGGTTATCTTTGGAGAGCCACCTACCTTAGCTTGTTCAGCAGCGATGCTCAACAGTTGGACAGCATAGCGTAAGCTTCTCTTAGTTCCAATTTCAGTTAACTTCTTCAAAGCCTCTTCCTCAACTTCAACGTTTTCCTCTCTAGCCCTTATCTTGATAATCTCCCTAACGCTTTCTTCATCGTAGGATTCAGTGCCAATTATTATAGCTCTATCCAAGAGATCTGGTGGAAAGCCAAGCGGGGCCTCTACGTCTGTGCCGCGTATTCTAGTAAAGCCTCTGTTAGTGGCTAAGATGACTATTGGCGCGAGCTCGCTCTCGATAGCCCTACAGATAAAGCTGAAGCATTCGAGATCAAGTAGATGAGCGTCATCTATGAAGAGCACGCCCGGATGTAGGAATGCCTTGCCCTGATCGACCATTTCTTTAACCTGCCGATCAACTTCCATCCTGACCTCAGGGCTAATCTCCTTCTCTTCACTACCTCCGAAAAGCAACGAGAACAGCCCTCCTCTTCTACGGGCAGCCATCTTGTCTAAGTCGGCTAAGGTGACGTGATAGACAAACTCCTTCTGCTTCCTAATCTTGCCCTTCGGTCTAGGAACCTTAGCTTTCGTGTCAACTTCATATTGCTTCGCTAGACTGCTTTCCTCACAAATCCCCAATGGCGTGACGCGGCCGGTTTCAGCATCAATTTGTATTACAACACCTTCCTTAGCACCAGCTTGTACAAGCTGTGCAGCTATATCCTCGCCAACTTCTAAAGTACGCTCTTCATCAGCTGTCCTTAAAGTCACCTTAGCGCTTTCGATAACCCTTTGATATGGATTGTATGGGTGTGGAGCCGTCCGTATGTCGATCTTGGTTATCTCCCCTTCATAGACCTCGCGCATTTCATGTATTTCAACGCCTATACACTTCCTCATAGCCTCCATGAGCACGTCAGTCTTCTTGCGTTCAGCGCTAAACGCCTCAGCACCGCTCATCTCAATAAACGGGACGTTGAGGCCAAGCTCCCTAGCAATAGCCACAGCTATGGCAGTCTTACCCGTCCCCGGCGGACCAGCTAAGATCACCAGCCTACCTGCCAGTTTGCCATCTTTAATCATCTTAACTACAAGCCCAGCAGCTTCTCTAGCACGCTCCTGCCCAACCATCCCGTCCTTAATTTTGACAGCTCTACCATGCTCGTCTAAGCCAAGACCCTTGATATGGGTATGAGCACCAACCCTCTCAAACCTCGCAATAGCAGGTGCTTCTCTAATCAAACTCGACAAAATAACCCCCTCCAACACACTCCCACTATGATAGGAGATATTCAGGCTGAGAAAAATTCAACGCTACGTAAAACACCTTCAAAACAATCTACAGAAACATTTAAGACCACAACTTCAACAACCGGCTTTTAGAGGTGTAAAGCCTAGTGAGCAAGAGGCGTAGATCTCCCTTTAGCTTCTTCGACGACTTCTTCAAGGAATTTGACGAAATCTTTGAAAAACTTGAATCAGGAGCGTTTGCAGCTGAAGGCTCAGGAGGCTATTCAATAACCGTCACCTACGACAACATAGGAAGACCGGTCGTCCACGTAGAAACACACGGAGATGTGGACAAGGAAGCTCTAAGAAGAGAAATTGAAGAGAAATATCCTGGAGCGCGCATAGTGGGGCTTGAAGGAGAAGAGAGGCGCATACGCTTCATAGACGAAGAAGAGGAAGAAAAGCGAAAACCACTAGTTCGAGAGGTAGATGTAAGCAGTGAAGAAGATAGGAAGGATAAGAGGGAAAGAGGGTTTAGAATAAGGGTGGAGTAGTTAAGATCTTAGCTTTTCAACAAGTTCCCTAGCTTTAATTAAGGATAGCTTGTCTAACCTATTACCGCTACAAGCAGCTTTCCTAAAGCCTAAGACATCTGGTTCCAGAGGCTTAAGCTTTAAAGCGTCATCTAAGCTCAAAGAGCCTGCCAAGGCTATCTTTAACCCTAAGCCATGAGATTTCGCTATAAGCTCCTTTAGCTGCTCTAAGCTGGTGAAAGATAGCAAGCTCTTGCCATCCTTGATATACGTGTCTAACATGAAGAAGTCAGCTTCGCACGTCTCAGCTATCTTCAGTACTTGTTTGGGGTTTAATGTTCCTGCCCTAACGTAGTCGCCATAGCTTGCGATTACCAGTTTAGGTTTAAGGTTGAAGAAGCTTAAGGCCTCCTTAACTTGTTTTACTAAAGCTATGCCATCAGCCAACGAGCTTATCCCACGCATCCCCAACTTAATGTAATCAACCCCTAAGCTAGCTGTAGCTAATGCTGCTAGCGAGGCTTGATTTGGCTTATAGTCTAAGTCTCCTATCGCTGCGCTTACCTCAACCTTATTCCTTGCCAAGTCTACTACCTGCTTTATTGCCTGTGGGCTTGGAGCGCCTAACGACCCCTCCATGGGCTCCTTGATGTCCAATATGTCCACTCCAGCTTTAAGCGCGATATCAGCTTCCTCCCTATCCCTTACGCTTATAAGCACTTTCATCTCTTAGGCCCCTGCTCGCTTTGAAGCTTAACTTGGCTTAGCTTTAGGCTTTACCTTATTTGCTTGAAGATTTTTATTTGGCGAAAAGTTAAGCTCCTTGTATTTCAATTCTTTCTTGAAAGACGGTGTCGTCTTTGAAGATCGGCATAGCCGCTAAAACAGCTATCTCTTGGCCTACTTCACAGCTCCTCGAAGCCTTAGCTAAGAGAGGCGTCGATCGCTTCGTCTTCCCCTTAAGTAAGGTTGCTTTAAGCGTTGAAGGTAATGGTGTCAAAGCCCAAGCATTTGGCGTAGACTTATCCTCCTTAGACGCAGTCATCGTCAGACCTATTGGTAGAAGCACGCTCGACCAGGGCATTTTCAGGCTAGACATATTACACACCTTAGAGCGCCTAGGCGTAGTAGTTATCAATAAGCCCTCAGCTATTGAGAGAGCTGTAGATAAGTTTCAAGCTCTCAGCATCCTGGCAGAACATGGCGTTAAAGTGCCTAAAACAGTTGTCACCGAGGAGCCTGACGAAGCGATTAGAGCTTTAAAAGCGTTTAACGTAGATGCTGTATTAAAGCCGCTTTTTGGCTCAAGAGGTATAGGTGTAAGCAGACTTGTTGATGAGGACGTAGCTGAGAGAATTTTCCGAACGCTAAAGTATATGAGGTGCGTGCTTTATGTGCAGGAATTTATACCACACCATAACCGTGACATAAGGCTCTTTGTGGTGGGCGATCGTGTCATAGCTGGCATGTATAGAGAGGCTTTAAACTGGAAGACTAACGTAGCTCAAGGCGCAAAACCAAAGTCTCTAAAGCCCTCAGAAGAGCTTGCTGAGCTCGCGTTAAGGGCTTGTAAAGCTCTTGGTTGCGAAGTCGCTGGCGTAGACATACTTGAGGGACCGGATGGCATGTTAGTAACAGAGGTCAATAGTCAACCTGGATGGAGAGGGCTGCAGTCCGTAACGAAGGTCAACATAGCTGAAGCGATAGTAGACTACGTGATTGAAAAGGTTAAAAGGGGTTGATGGCATCTTGCGCAAAGTAGCTGACGAGGTCGTGAAGTGCGCCCAGCTAGCTATGTTATTAGAAGTCAGCAGCTACCCTAAGCCTGGAAACGTGCATAGGCTTGCAGATCACCCTGACACTAAGTTTGAACACTACGTGGCGTCAGCTGTAGCAGCTATGCCTCTCTTCTACAAAGCTGCTAAGAAGGGCATTGAAGTCGCTAAGGGAATCATAGGGCCGCATCAAGCTGGCATCGGCAAGATAGTGAGAGACGCTGTTAAGGAGGTTAAGAAAGCTCAACGTGGCGGAAACACATGTTTAGGCTCGTTAATGCTATTAACTCCTCTCACGATGGCTGCATGCTACGCTAAAACGCTAGGCTATACATCTATTGAAGAGCTTAGAAGCTGCATCCCCATCTTTACTGAAAACACTACCTCAAGAGATGCGGCAGCCATCTACGAAGCCATTAGGATCGCTAAGCCAGGAGGTCTTGGAAAAGCTGAGGAGCTAGATGTCACAGATAAGAAGTCTATAGAGGAAATCTACAGGAGAGGGTTTACGGTAAGTGATGTGTTCAAGATAGCTAAAGATCGAGATAGCGTTGCTAAGGAGTGGATAACGTGTTTCCACATAACCTTTAACATAGGCTTTCCAGCATTTAAAAAAGCCTACTTAGCTTCAGGCGACTTCAATAAGTCGACGATACAAGCGTTCCTGGAGATATTGTCTAAAGAGCCTGATTCGCTAATTATGCGAAAAGCTGGCTACCAGAAGGCTCTAGAGGTATCGCGTAAAGCAAACATAGTCTTAAGCTTAGGGGGAGCTTTTTCAGAAGAGGGGCTTAAAATGCTCTATAGCTTTGATGAAGAGCTTAGATCTAAGGGGAGCTTGCTAAACCCAGGTTCAACAGCTGATTTGACGTGCTCAACGCTTATGGTAGCTTTGCTCAATGGCTTCAAGCCGTAAAGAAGCTATTAAAGCTTAAGGCTTTTTCTTAGCGTTTAACCATAACAGTTTTAAATGCGCTACGATAACTGTATGTCGAGGCTTAGAGCAAGATGGAGGAATACATCTTAACGCTCCTACCACCTGAAGTCATTAAACAAGAGGAAAACTACCTGCTAACGATTTTACCGCCAAGTCTAGGTGTTAAAGTTGCTAAAGCTTAAGATAAGGGTATGTAAGGAAAGTAGGTGCGCGGAGGTTCTAGGAATAGCCAATAGCGGTTTTATTGGGGAAGAGCCTGAAATCCTACTACCACAGAACATTGTACGCTTTGTACTAGGTGAGGAATTCTCCACGATCTTAGTTGAGAGGGTTTTAGCTGATGGCTCAAAGATCTTAATGCCGAAGAGCGTCGAAGTTCTCGACGTGTACGCTGTTGCCGAGGATAGAGTTGTTGGGCCGGTTCAATCGCATGCGTATGTGTCGAGTGGAGGGCTAACGCTTCTAAACGATAAGTTACTGAGTGGTCTCAGGATATCGATTATAGACCCGGGAGAAGGTCTCTGGTGTTTTAGAGATGAGCTAGGGCTTAAGGTTAGGAAAGGGTATTAAGCTAAGCGTGCACCTCATGCTCTCTCAGCTTAAGAGCTTTTCCACGCCTTATAACCCTCCATAGCGTTTTCTTATCTTGGAGGTGGTGAGAAAGTGGTTGAGGAAGTTGCTAAACTTGCTGACTACGCTGATAGGCTTAAGAAATACATGGGGTCCTTTATAGCAGCAGTAAACTTCTTCGTATGGGGTATGGCTATTGCGGGCTACTGGCTTATCGCGTTGTTGCTTGGATTGCATCGTATGCAGTGGACAATAGCTGTAGCTTTGATGTTTACTTTCGTAGCTTTCATAGTTTACCTACTTGCTCGGGTAACGCCTACGCCTGTAAAAGCAGTTCACATACCTCGTGAAGGTCTCAGGTGGGTTCTGTCGTTTTCCATACCCTTCGCAGTAATTTACTCTATACCAAAGCCGTCAGTTTTTTACTCAGTCTTTGACTGGTATTTTGCGCTTGGCATAGCGTTATTAGCTGTCCACTTTGCTGTAGAGAGGGAGTACGTTAAGAAGGGACTACAGATCGGCACACCGTTTCTATTTTGTGGTACCGCTATGTTAGCTACAAGCCCATTAATCGTCTATGCCATCATAGTAAAGGGGTATGATGCGTGGTTGTTGTCACTGGGCTTAGTATTATTGACGTATTGTGGCACTGGCATATAC
>QMQV01000012.1 GCA_003649085.1 Thermoproteota archaeon | reverse complement strand
CTTCAGCAGCTGAAAACGGCTATACCCCCTTACCGTTCTGGGCGCTTGGAGCAATGGCAAGTGAAGCTCTAATACCGTTAGTCGTCTTCTTCAACCTATGGCCAAACTGGGGAGCTACACTATATGGTGAGGTTAGGGGGGCAAATGACTTCAAGAGAAACATGAAGGGTCTCATGGGGGCTCTCGTCTTCACGACGATCTTAGCCATAGCCCTATTAGCCGCTATAGCATCTTCAATAGGCTGGGAATTCTACCACTCAGCTAACTTCGTCTTCTGGATGTACTACTACGGCTACCTTGAACAAGCTCCTATGACCATATGGCCTTATCCAGGGCTTTTAGGCGCATTACTAACTAACAATACCTGGCTTCAACTTCTCATCTTAATACTCATGAGCTGCTGGTTCTTCGCATGGTCTGGAACAGTATTCCTATCTTCAACTAGGGTTATCTTCGCAGCAGCTTTTGATAGAGTATTGCCAGCATTTTTAGCAGATGTCAAGACGAGATTTAGAACTCCAATATACTCACTGGCTATGATGGCAATACCATCCATTATAGTAAGCTGGCTTTACTGCTACACTGAGTTTTGGAGGTTTACACTTGACGCTACGGTAGTCATTGCTATAACCTATTTAGGCTCAGCAATAGCTGCGATACTATTGCCATATAAGAGAAGCGACATCTACAAGCTTTCACCAGTATCAGGATATAAGGTAGCTGGAATACCTCTCATGACGTTTAGCGGAGTAATATTCGCAGCTTTCTTAATATACTTAATTTTAAGGTGGGCTATAGACCCGCTATATGGCGTAAACGACCCCTTATCAGCTATCTATATGGCTTTGCTATACATAATAGCCATAGTGATATACGTTGTAGCTAAGTGGTATAGGAAAAACAAAGAGGGCATTGACTTATCATTAATTTACAGGGAAATACCCGTTGAATAGCAAGGCATAACATATTTAGCTCCCCTCCTTTTATCCTCTTTTTATATGTAAGGCATCCGGATCAACACGTGAAGGATGCCTGGGGGTTTAGGAGTTGGAGGGTGGCGATTCAGATTCAGGCTTGCATGATAAGTGTGAGGAAATAATTCAATATGCCTTAAAGATAATCAAGTTAGCCGAATCACAAGGAATTTCCATGCGCTTATTAGGCGGGTGCGCAATAAGATACCATTGCCCATGTTGTGAAGAGATCTTAAGGAAGGCTAATAGAAGGTATGCTGATATAGACTTCATAACCATAAGGTCAAAGGTAAACGAAAAACGCTTGAAGTCTTTCTTTAAGCAGCTAGACTTTACACCAGATGAACGTTTTATAACGCTTTACGGCGATATGAGGCACATATACTATAACAACAACGGAGGACCTATGGTAGAAGTTTTCTTTGATAAGCTAGTCTTCAACCATGAAATAGATTTAAGAGATAGGTTCTTCGCGGATTACCCGACAATACCTGTAGCAGACTTATTCTTGGAGAAAGCGCAGATCGTCAAGATAACTGAAAAAGACTTAATTGACATGGCAGCTCTCCTAATAGCTCATGAAATCGACGGCAAAGATGGGGATGTCATAAACATCGATTACATAGCCGACGTACTCTCCAAAGACTGGGGATTTTACTACACGGTAACCACGAATTTAAACAAGCTTAGAGATTACGTCCAACAATCTAATCTATTCACAGAACATGAAAAACACGTAGTGACACAGAAAGTAAGCCAAATGATAGCGAAGATAGAAGAAAAGCCTAAGTCGATGAAGTGGAAAATGCGCGCGGCAATTGGTACCAAGAAGCCTTGGTATAATGAAGTTGAAGAGAAGATCAGGTGATGCTTTTAACCGTTCTATACCACTGCCATTTCTTTGCAAATAAACCTCTAAGCACAGAGTAGGCTCCTATCGGAATTAAGAGGCAAGCTATCACAACGTAAGATAACATTCCCCTAATACAGCCTATTGAAAATCCATAGTCTTTAACAAGCCCCACAAAAACTCTAGCTAATGGAGCTAAAGCTAAGATAGATAAGAGGCTTAAGATGCTTAAAGTAATCCCATGCAAGGTATGGTAAGCTAGAAGAAGTACGATGCAGGATGCTATCAGCAGGTATGATGCGTATTGAAGGAAGTACGCTATTACATCAAGTTTCTGAAAGAAGCTTAACCTATTTGTCAAGAGGAGATCTAGCATGTGCCTCCTAAGCTCTCTAACAGTTCCTTCAATCCACCTCATTTGCTGCTTAATTAAGCTAGCAAAGTTCAATGGAGGCTTGCCATAAGCTACGACATTATCAGAATACGATATTTTAAAGCCTTTTAACGCCATACGACAGCTAATGTCCACGTCTTCGGTTAATGCTCCTGTAAATAAGCCTACTTCTCGCAACTTCTCGATATCAATAACGAAAGCAGAGCCTGTAACCCATTTAAAGCCATTTAAGACTTCGCTAGCATATAGCCAGACACGATAGTCAGCTGCTATAATCGAGCTCGTATACCACGCTGAGAGAAAGCTCTTTTCAGCTACGTGGCATTGATACCCTTGTAAAGCGTGAGCTTTTTCAGCAAGAAGCTCTAAGACCGCCTCTTTCAAAAAGCTTCGCTGATAGCGAAAATCGACATCAAATACTACTAGCAACTTAGATCTTGGATCAGCATGTTTTAAAGCTTCATTTAAGGCTCCACCCTTAAATCCTTCTCTAAAACTTCTATGGATAACCTTAAGCCTAGGGTTATTAGCGTACATGGCACGTAGCCTCTCCAAAGCCTTGAGCGATGCATTCTCATCGCTGTCATCAACTAAAATAACTTCAAAATTTGGGTAATCTAAGCTCAAAGCCCTTTCAACAGCATATACGACTTCTTCACCTTCATTATATGATGGTATTGCTATGGTCACGAAGGGAAGCTGGCATGTCGATGAAACATAGCTGATATGCTTCTTCCGTAATGAACATGCAGTTTTAAGGTAGTAAAAAGCGGCTAAGTAAGTTAGCAACATGAGATTAACTGATAAGGTTATGAAGACCATGGTAGATATATGCTGCAAAGCTCTTACTCACCGTGGCTCAACACCAAATTCCAAAGCTAGCTCTTCAAGCTTCCTAATATGCTCCTTCTTAAAGCCTATGTAAATGCCTCCTTCCTTGCCTCCAACCCAAGTTACCGTCCACTCATCCACTCCTAAAACGCGGTTTAATTTCGGGTTCATAACCTTAACATAGGCTTTACCACGTGAAATCTGTAAACCTCCATTAACTCCCTTAATGTACAGATAACGACCACTCGAAGGAGGTATGAAGGCATTTAAAGATGGATGTTCAATATCTAAGTGTGTGACCTTAGCTAGAGAGTAGCCTTTTACGTGGAGATAGACTTCGGCATCCTCTAGCTCTCTTTCAATACCACTCCTTAAAGCTAGAAAAACTCGTGCACTAAGCTTAATCTTCCCCTCGCCAGGCCCTGTCATAAGCCTATACACTAGACTTCAGTTAACGCTTCTACTCGTGTAACACCTTCGATTTCTCCAGCTCTTCTAATCAGCTCAAGAACCTCTTCCTTATCCTTAAGCTCAGCAAATACCACAACATCGTATCTTCCGAAAACTGGAAACACATCAAGCCTCTCATCTACCTCAAGTCGCTTAACGACATCAAAAGCTTTAGTTGGATACGTCCTTATCAGTAAACACACCTGCATCTTCCCCACCTTACATAATTGTCTCAATTAAGGTCTCTGTCGCCCTAACACCAGGTTGTCTAGCGATTTCATATGCTGTAACGCCTATGTCTTCTAGCGTAGGAGCGTTAACTTTCACAACGACATCGCATCTGCCTATAGTTTCAAAAGCTCTCTCAACATATTTAATCCCCTTGATCGCATTAAGCACGTCTTTTCGTCTAGGTGCATCGCAGTAAACTAGTATACACGCTGAGACCGTGGTTTTTCACCTCGCTAAAGCTTAACTAACGTGCTGTGAAAGAGTTTCTATTAAGTGTTTGCTTTGAATAGCGAAAAGGAAAGTCCTATAATCTTTGAAGCGCTTTCCGACCCGACACGCCTAGCGATAGTTAAGATGCTCTTATCAAAGGAAATGACAGCTGATGAAATAACCTCTAAAACAGGTAAGGCTAGAAGTACCATCGAGAGGCACCTGGATAGCTTAATGGAAGCCGGTTTAATTGAGCGTAAGAAGGGGGAAGACCGCGCCTACGTGTATTACGCAACTCAATTAGCAAAAGAAGTTATGCGTTTCATTCAACAAAAACAAATAGAAGCTCCTGACGTTAAAGCAGCTGCAAAGGAGCCTACAAGAGAGGTCGTCGTCGAGCTACCTATAAAGAAGCTTCCTCCGGAAAGACGTTACATCTTCTTATTCGTCGTTGGCTTAAGCTCAATATTTTTGATCGCAAATTCGTTTACTTCCCTTCCAATGTGGCTTCTCGGAATAATCTTAGGTATAGCCCTCTCAATTGAAGAAGAGGCTAAGAAAGCACTAAGCTTCTTGATACTATCCTCAGTAATAATCAGCTTGGGCTCCGTCGCCATTTTAAAGGGTGGACTTACAACGTTGCTGCTTACAACAGCTCTATCGTTTATTTCAATAACAGCTATAGGGATGATATTTTGGCTTATAGGAAGGCTACTTAGACAACTTCTTTAGGTATCCATGGATGAAGCTTGTTTTACGAAAATCCCTTTTCTCGATCTCTTCACCATAGACTTTAACTGCTTTAACGGTAGCACATACGTGAAAAGCGTAGCTCGCTGCTTTAATAGGTCCATAGATTATGTAATCGGCATCTTCCAATACTAGCATAGACAGCAAAGCAGAGTTAACTGCTCTAACCTCTTCTAAGCGAAGCTTTCCATCAACTAAGAGCTTATATGCCGCATTGCAAGGAGCGCAGCCAACAGGCAACTTAAGCTTCTCTTTAACACTCCTTAGGTTTCTCAAGGAAAAAGCCATGCTAGGCAAGTCAATTACGCCCACGTCTACTAGCCATTGATGAATGCCTGCCCTTTTAGCTAATGATATGAGCTTATTGGCTACTATGTCGATGAGCTCTGTTGGCTTAAACATCGCCATTTCAGAAGCCATCAGCACAGCACATTTAATATTGCTGTTTAAAATGGCGTTAAGTTCATCATCTGAAGTTTCGCACAATATTGCGTTTACGACGCATCGATCTTCAATGCCGATCTCCTTTGCGAAAAGCACGCTCCCTATTCTAGCTTGCTTAGAAACACCATCTAGGAAGATAGGGTCTTCAGATACATCCGCTATGAAGCTTATAAATTTCCTCGCCGCTTCTACGCTTTCAAAGATAACGTCATAAGCATGTTGAAGCCCAGATAACTCCTTTAACTTCTCAATTTCCTCAACATATCCTCTAATGGTCTGCTTGTCGAATAGCCCTTTCTCATGGTTTAAGACGCTTTTATCACCTCGATAGAAAACGCTACCGACAAGTAAAGTCCGTTTATTCCTAAAATCTCCTCCAATTATACTCTTCTCGACCTTAACTACTTGGGTGTATGAGTTCAAGCGTAAACCCCCTCCCTGTCTACGTTAACCGCAATTAAAAGCTTGGAGTTAACTAGTCGGCAGCTTACTCAAGACTTAACTTCTTAGCATTAATGAGATATCACAGGCTTTGGAGGGGGGGTATTTTGTCGGTCTGTGATGAAATAATGTCTTTAAGTAACGGGATACGCACTGTGAGGGCATTTGATGATGTCGGATCATTGATAGAGATGAAGGTTAGGGAAGATATAACAGGCAAGCTCTTCGTACCAAATGATGTAGCTAAGGAATTTTATGGCGTGTGGTTTGCCTTTGTAAGCGGCGTAGCTGAAAACCTCGTGAAATACTATGGTAGGCTTAAACGCATGGCGTTAAACTTTGAGAAAGTAGATTTGCTCATTGTGAAAGAAGGAGGCTACGTATACATAGTTTCCTCTGATAAAAACGTATTAACAACAGAGCTTGCACGTGAAATCGAGAGACGGATCCGCAATTATGTTAGAAAGGAGGCTAAAGCTGCAACGCCTAGTTAATTAACCTCCACGTCGAAAACTAAGGTGCAGTGAACCAAGAGGTTGAAGTCCGCTTTGGTAAGTCAGTTAAGAGGTTTAAAGTAGTTGAGGATCCAATACCTCACATTCTGGTCCCAACGACGAAGGAAGTCGTTCACGGCTGGTTTTACGGCTATGAAGATGGGGGGCGGAGAGAATGTAGCTCAGAGCGCATCTTAATAAACCCGTATAACGGTTGCTCGGTTAACTGTCCAGAGTGTTACTCAAGAGGGTATAAGGGATACTTTGATTTATGGAACGAGAAAGGCATAATAGCTGTCTTCAAGGACATCGACGTTAAGCTAAAACGGGAATTAAGCCAGCTATATGTTGCTTCTACAGGGTACCTATGTCCTGTTACAGATCCTTTTCAACAACCTCTGGAAGGGAAATATCACTTGTCTGAAAGAGTTGCAGGCGTTTTCTTAGACCTGGATTTACCCATTGAATTCATAACCAAATGCGGAGGCAACATTCCTACAAGGTTAATTAAGAGAATGGCTGAGCATAGATATGGGCATTGCTTAGCTCAATTCAGCATTTTAAGCGTAGACGAAGAGTTTAGAAAGGTATTCTCGCCAGGAGGATCTACTGTTGAAGAGCAGTTTAAAGCTGTTAGAAAATGCGCAGACCTAGGCCTCTATACTGTGGTCAGAATGGATCCCATAATGCCGGGTATTACCGATAACCCAAAGGAAATTGAGCAAGTTGTTGAAAGAGCTAAGATTGAAGGCGCAAAACACATGATATTCAGCGTATGCGACTTAGGCGACGCTTGGCGTGACAGGCTCTTAAAGGTAATCAAAGAGCATTACCCACACGCTTACCCTCTATGGCTTAAAATCTATACAGAAAGAGTTGGCAACAGCTTCAGTGCAGACATATCCTACCGTAAAAAGATCTTTGCACTTGCCAGGAAAATATGCGAGAAATACGGGTTAACGATGAGCTTATGCATGGAATTTGAAATCGTAAGAAAAAATGGGCGTATTTGGTATAAAGGGCTTAATGAAGAGTTTATGACATCAAAAGTATGTGAAGGCTTAATAACGCCGATATATTACCGTAAGTCGCTTAAAGAAAACTTCAGGCCTTTTGAGAAGTGCGACGGAGATTGCCTAAGCTGTGCTAAAGGCTTGAAAACTCCCGTCTGCGGCTCTCCAATACTCTCTAAAGCTCCAGCGCTGCGCTTAAATGACTATAAGAAGCTTAGATTAACTCCATCTGAAGACCTCACAAAGTGGGCAAGTCAACATACGTAAACAATATATAGAAGCGCTAGTTAAACACTACCGAAAAACCATTGTTATGAGGTGGGGTTAAATATGGTCGCGTTAACAACAGCTGGTTCCACTCCAGTCTTAATCCTAAAAGAGGGAACTACAAGAACCGTAGGTAGAGATGCTCTAAGAGCTAACATAACAGCGGCAACAATCATTGCGGAAACTGTCAGGTCGTCTCTAGGTCCTAGGGGCATGGATAAGATGCTTGTCGATAGCTTTGGTGACGTGACAATAACCAACGACGGCGCAACAATACTAAAGGAGATGGAAGTTCAACACCCAGCAGCTAAGATGTTGGTTGAGGTGTCAAAGGCTCAGGACTCAGAAGTCGGAGATGGCACAACAACAGCCGTTGTCCTAGCTGGAAGCTTATTAAGGAAAGCTGAAGAGCTCCTTGATCAAAATGTCCATCCGACAATGATCATCGAAGGCTATAAGAAAGCTATGGACTATGCGCTTAAGGTTGTTGATGAGGTAGCCATCAGAGTGGATCCAATGGATAGAACCGTGCTTAAAAACGCCGCTTTAACTACCTTGAGCGGTAAAGCAGTCATAGCTGGTCATCATGACTTACTAGCTGAGCTGGCTATTGAAGCATGCCTACAAGTTGCTGAAAAAGTAGGAGATAAGTGGAAAGTGGACTTGGACAACATTAAAGTTGAAAAGAAGAAAGGCGAGTCTCTAGACCAGACGCAACTTGTCAAAGGCATAGTCTTAGACAAGGAAGTCGTCCATCCAGGTATGCCTAAGCGTGTTGAAAAAGCTAAGATAGCTGTCTTAGACTGCCCACTTGAAATTGAGAAGACTGAGATATCAGCTAAAATCCACATAACGACGCCTGAGCAAATGAAAAGCTTCTTAGATGAAGAAGCTACGATGCTAAGAAACATGGTTGATAAGCTCGCCAGCGTAGGAGCTAACGTAGTGATAGTTCAAAAAGGCATAGATGACATAGCTCAACACTACCTAGCTAAGAAGGGCATATTAGCAGTTAGAAGAGCTAAGCGTTCAGATATTGAGGCGCTTGCTAGAGCATCCGGAGCTAGGATTGTGACAGCTTTGGATGACCTTACACCAGAAGACTTAGGTTATGCTGAGCTTGTTGAGGAAAGAAAAGTAGGCAAGGACAAGATGGTGTTTATTGAAGGTTGCAAGAACCCAAGAGCAGTAACAATATTGGTCAGAGGCGGCTCTGACAGGATGGTAGATGAAGCTGAACGCTCAATACATGACGCGCTATGTGTTGTGAGAAACATAATTCAAGATGCCAGGATGGTGCCTGGCGGCGGCGCTGTTGAAGCTGAGGTAGCTCATAGGCTAAGAGAGTGGGCTAGAACGCTGAGCGGCAGAGAACAACTTGCGGCATTAAAGTTTGCTGAAGCCATAGAGGAGATACCAGCAGCGTTAGCTGAAAACTCAGGTCTTGACCCAGTGGACATACTCGTCGAGCTTAGGTCAAGACATGCTCGCGGCGAAAAAACCATGGGTATAGATGTCGTAAGTGGCAAAGTTTCAGACATGATTGAGAAGAAGGTCATAGAGCCAGCAGTAGTAAAACTTCAGGCAATAAAGTCAGCTACAGAAGCTGCAATAACCATCCTCAAGATCGACGATGTCATAGCCTCGGCTCCGCCAAAGAAGGAAAAAGAAGAGAAGGAGAAGGGTGTATCTGGAGCTGGCGAAAGCTTTGAGTAACCAGCTATCAGCTATTGAAGAGCGCATCAAAATAGGACCTCCAGAACTAACGAGGTTTGAAAGGGCTAGAGTAATAGGAGCTCGAGCTCTGCAGATATCGATGGGAGCTCCCATACTCGTAGACTACCCAAAAGAACTAACTTCGCCTTTAGAAATAGCGGAATACGAACTCAAGCTAGGCGTGTTACCAATAACCATTAGAAGAAGACTGCCTGACGGCCGCTACCAAGATATCCCGTTAAGATGGCTTTTAAGAGCTTCTTAACCTTTTTTGCCTCTTTCATTTATTTTCCTTAAGACTAAGTAAGCTGCTATTGCAGCTGCAACTCCATTATCGATGTTTACCACAGTTAAACCTAAGCTACATGATTGAAGCATGTTCATTAATGCAGCTTCCCCCCTCGCTCCAAAACCATAGCCTACAGAGGTTGGCACACCGATAACCGGTATATCTAAGATGCTCGCCAAAACTGATGGAAGAGCCCCCTCCATACCAGCCACTGCTATGACAACATCGACATCCTCTTCGATAAGCCTACGAGCTGCCATAATAACTCTTTGTAAACCCGCTATGCCCACATCAGCTATCAGCAAGGTTTGGCATCCAAGCTCCTCTAAGATAATCTTAGCTTCCTCAGCTACCTGCAAATCAGCTGTGCCCGCTGTTACTATCCCCACTCTTCCGATGAGCTTAACATTTTCAAATCCTCTTTTTTTGGCGATGAAAACCCTAGCTTTAGGTTCATACTTCACTTCATAGTCTCCCAAATCTTTGAGCTTTAATAATAAGGTATCTGCGACGCCTTGAGCGACTCTAGATACGATAACTCTTCCAACTTCATCTAAAAAGGTTCGAACAATCTCATAAAGCTGATCAGCACTTTTTCCTTCACCAAAGACAATCTCAGGTACCCCTCTTCTAACTTCCCTAGACACATCTAGTAAGGCTATTTCAATGTCCTTAACGGCTAAAAGCCGTAGTTCTTTTTCGGCTACATTTACTTCAAGCTCTCCTTTCTTCACCTTTTCTAAAATATCTCGTATCCTTAAACTCATGAACTGTCACAAGACCTCCTTAAACTTAAGATTTAAGGCCCAGCTAAATGCCTTAAGCGATTCAACGAAATTACCATATGCCAAAACCTGATGGTTTGCCTCAATTTCCTTAAGATATCGTGATACTGGCACATTGAGCTTAACCTTAACTTGCGTCCTACATAAGTCAGGTCTACCGAGGCTAGACGCCACAATTCTACCAGTGGTTACAGCGATAAAACCTCCATCTAGGCTGGTGGAAGCTAACGTAACCTTTCCCTGTTTCAACTCAACATCTACGCTAACACTTTGATCTGTTTCAAAGTGCGTTTTAAGCGAAACAGACCCTCCTTCAGCTAACTTAAACATTGCTGTACAATGCGCGAGAGTTAACGTGTTTTCGTATTCATCGTATGAAGTTATATTCCCCATCCAGGCAGAGCCTGACAGCATGTAAAGCGCCAAGAATATTAATCCGGCGTTTAAATCTGCCTCACAAATAGCCGGTATGCCCTCGTCGTTTAAAAGCGCAAAAGCGATGCAGGGGGTTATACCCTTTAACTTAATGATTTCAAAACAATTTACTGCTATAGCTTTAAGCCCTTTATCCTCTACGATCCTCTTAAGCGCAAAATAAAGCTTTAAAGCGTCAGCTAAAGCGTCTTCTTTAACAAACACCTTATACGCCTTAAGCTTACGTAAATACGTTTCAAAACCCACCGATTTTTCATTAAGTATCTTAAGCAGCTCTTCAGGCCTCACGTTCACAAGCTTAAGCCTATCAGTATACCATCTCTCAAAGCTACTAACCAAGCCGACTTTAGCGTTTTTCAAAGCTTTGAAAATCCTACCACCTAGTGATAACTGCTTAAGTTTCTCTAAAACTGTCAAGCTCGACAAGTCAGTCAAGTAAAGCTCAGCATCCAATCCCCTAAGCTTAAGCCTAGCTTTAGCCTCCATAGCAGATGGAAAGGAGTTGTCTCCTCTATGAGCCAGCAAAACCTTTGGATGGGGTAGTTGAAGGTAAAGCCTATATCCAAGCCTCGATGTCCCTCCTGTTAGGAACATTATGACGTATAAATCTGCTTCAACACTTTCAAGTTTTTCAAAATCTTTGAATGAGCTTAAAACTTCATAAACTTCTACTTTAGCGTCCATCTTCTCAAAGTACGCTTTCACTTCATCAATTCTAGCCTTTAACCTCTCAAGCGGGTGAAGTTTAGAAGCTAGCGGAATTACTAGTATTGACGTTTTCAATTTAAAGACCACCTTCAAAGCCAAATGGTTTGCAGTTTCTCTCATAGAGCGCAATATAAATAAGACTTTATGAGCCTTTGAAAGGATAAGCTCGGAGGCTATAATAGGTTGCAGCAAACACCAAAGCCTATTAAGGTCAAGGACATTAAAGACTTAGGTCGTTTTGTAGCATCGGTGTTATCGTTCGGGCAACCAGCTTACTTGATACACTTCGAACATAACGGTAAGCACATCTATGGCTTCTTAGCAGTATATCACGACTATTATAACCTATATGGGCTTCCACTATTTTACTACTATGAAAGCGACAAGCAGCTAAATGGAAACTACTTAGCAGTAAAAATGAGCGATCACGAGGAAGTTATGATAACTGACGGTGTAAAACCTGGGTGGTTAGCTGCTCCAATAATAAACCTACATAGCAAACCTGACTTCTTAATGATATAAGTTGAGGTAGGGGGTACATCATTAAGAGGCTGCTGGAACATATATTGCTAATCTCTGACTATACGCATGTAGC
This sequence comes from Thermoproteota archaeon, assembly GCA_003649085.1. The sequence continues at coordinate 14,216 of QMQV01000012.1, read as the reverse complement.
TTTAGGACGCCTTCGCTAACTAAGCTTCTCAAAACTTCTTTGGCGGCGCTATATCTTAAGTTGTAGCGTGAAGCTATTAAGTATGGTGTCACATAAGCTTGTTTAACGACCTCCTTTCTAATCTGTTCATAGAGCTTTTCATCTACTAAAGCTGATGGAGGGGTTCTCTGACCTTCGGTTTTTCTTTCAATCTTCTGCTTTTCCTCAAGTTCCTTTAACAACTTATCCATCTTGCTTATCGGCTTCTTCTTAGTACCTCCCATAGCAATACCCCGAAGCTACTTCTAAACTCTTGTAAGATAAGCGTTTCTACCGTGGTAAACGTTATTTCTTAGAGCTGTATAGGTAGTTGTTGGGCGATGAAGAAGGCTGGTATTTCAGAGGGAGCTACCAATGAAGTATGACATCAGATCAGAGCCCATTTAATAAGCTGCTACCATAACCTTCGTCTGCTCATAATAGTCTTTAATCGACTTAACTTCAAGTATTCCTCCTTGTTTAAGCCATTTAATCGCGTCAACTAAAACTCTAAGGGTCTCCTCTCTCAATATCAGCGGTACATTAAAGTCAGCTGCAGCTCTCTTAATCCTGTACGCTTCCCTAACACCTTCTTCAGATAACACTACAACTAAGTCCACTTTCTGCCCTTTTACAAGCTCTATAGCCTCACTTAAGCTCACTTCATTAACGTTAACATGGTTTAGCTTCTTTCCATTACTAGGCGCAGAATATACGGGCATCATCATTGCAAGCTCAGAAATGCATGCCTCTAAATCTTCGTTAACATTTTGAGCATAGATTAAAGCAGCTTTTTCGGGTATTTTATTAGGCTGAGCTGCTAGCCAGGCTTTTAAAAATGCCTCATAGAGTTCCCTTCCAAGAGCTGCAACCTCTCCCGTCGACCTCATGTTAGCATCTAAAATAGGCTCCGCGCCCGTAAGCTGCATCCACGAAAACTGCGGAACCTTAACAGCTATGCCGACAGGTTCAAGTATTTTTACGCTTTCCTCCATGCGCAAGCCTTCTAACATGGCTTCAACAGCACGGTCTATTAAGTTTACACCGGTAGCTTTACTAACATAAGGCATTGAGCGCGAAGCTCTTAAATTAGCTTCAATTACGTAAACCTCGCCTAAAGGATCTACCATATACTGAATGTTAACTGGTCCCTTAACGTGCAACATTCTACACAGCTTGACTGTTACGTCTACAAGTTTCTGGATGATCTGTTTGTTGAGTCTCCTAGGGGGTATAACCATGGTGGCGTCTCCCGAGTGTACACCTGCTGCTTCGACGTGTTCGATGATAGCCCCAATTAACACTTTCTCTCCATCAGAGACGGCGTCTACCTCAACTTCTATGGCATTTTCAATAAACTTAGACACCACGACGGGGTATTCTGGGGTTACTACAGCTGCTAACGTTAAGTGCTTTACCAACTCTTCCTCATTCTTACAAATCTTCATAGCACTACCGCCTATTACATAAGATGGTCTCACAATAACTGGATATCCATGTTTCTTTGCAAAGTCTACAACCGCATCTACGCTTGTAGCGCTCATCCACACAGGCTGTTTAATTCCTAGCTTGTCCGTAAGCGCGCTAAACTTGTTCCTATCCTCAGCTTGATCAACATACTTGCCCAAAGTCCCTAAAATTCTTACACCATTCTTTTCAAGCTTAAACGCTATGTTATTTGGTGTTTGTCCTCCAAACGACGTGAAGACGCCCATTAATCTTTCCTTCTCATAAATGTCCAATACGCGCTCAACGGTTATTTCTTCAAAATACAGCTTATCCGCCACATCCCAATCTGTTGAAACGGTTTCCGGGTTGCAGTTTATTACTATGGCTTCAAAACCCCGCTTCTTTAACGCCTTAATAGCACTAACGGTAGCCCAATCAAACTCTACTGAAACGCCTATTCGAAAACCACTTGAGCCTAGTACTGCTATCTTGCGTTTCCCTTCTTCAAGTTCGATGTCGTCCGTAGTTCCGCCGTAAGTAACATATAGGTAGTTCACCTTAGCTGGCCATTCAGCGGCCAAGGTGTCAATTTTCTTAACAACTGGTATTATGCCGTACTTCTTACGAAATTCTCTAACCCTTTCTTCGCTCCACCCGAGCAAGATCGCTATCTGCTTATCTGAAAATCCGAGACGCTTAGCTTCAGCTATTGTCTCAATAGTTTCTTTAGTGTTCTTAACGTCAAGCCTCTTAAGCCTCTCCTCCATATCAATGATGTTCTTAATCTTCCTAATGTACCATGGGTCAATACCTGTCAACTCAAAAATTGTTTCTTCAGAAACTCCGAGCTTAATGGCGTAAACGATGTTGAAAAGCCTCCTATCATCAGCATTCTTAAGCCTCTCAATAACATCTTCAACTCTTCTCGGTGGCTTATCAAAATTGCATACAAGCCCGTTTTTACCTATATCCAACATCCTAATAGCTTTTTGAATAGCTTCTTCAAAGCACCTCCCTATCGCCATAACTTCTCCGATACTCTTCATCTGAGTGCCAATTCTCCTATCCGCCCGGTTGAACTTATCAAAATCCCACCTAGGTACCTTAACCACAATATAGTCAAGCGAAGGTTCAAAAGCGGCTGTCGTTATACCAGTGACCCTATTTATCAACTCTGGCAGGCTATACCCTATCGCCAGCTTAGCTGCTATATACGCTAACGGATATCCTGTAGCTTTACTGGCTAAAGCCGAGGATCTGGACATTCTAGGGTTAGTTTCAATAGCATAGAAGGTTTCAGATTTGTAGTCTAAAGCAAACTGAACATTGCACTCCCCGACTATTCCTATAGCTTCAGCTACCCTTATCGAATAATCCCTAATTAAGTGGTATTCCCTATTTGTGAGCGTCTGAGCTGGCGCTACAACTATTGAGTCTCCAGTGTGTATGCCCATTGGATCCATGTTCTCCAAAAAAGCAACTACCACGCTGTTACCATAGTAATCCCTAACAACTTCTGTTTCGACTTCTTTCCAACGCTCAAGATACTTCTCTATTAAGACTTGATGTATTAAGCTTTGAGCAAGCCCTTTCCTGACCTTCTCTCTTAAGCTCTCATCGTTGTATGCCACACCAGAGCCTCTGCCACCAAGGTTATAGGCAACCCTCATCATCACCGGATACCCTATCTCATTGGCGATGCGCAATGCTTCTTCAACGGAGCTCGCTGCCTTCGATGGAGGGACAGGTATCCCTGCTTTTATCATCGTCTCTCTAAACCTTTCCCTATTAGATGCTCTCTCAATGGCTTCAACCGATGTGCCCAGCACCTTAACTCCATATTTCTTTAAAATGCCATTCTTGTGCAATAGAAATCCGCAGTTTAACGCTGCTTGTCCGCCAAAGCCAAACATTATGCCGTCTGGTCTTTCAATCTCAATGATTTTTTCAACAACATCAGCTGTTATAGGCAAGAGGTAAACCTTATCAGCGAAATTCGGATCTGTTTGAACTGTTGCCACATTCGGGTTAACAAGCACCACATCTATATCCTCCTCTTTCAATGCCTTAATTGCCTGCGATCCACTATAGTCAAATTCGGCTGCTTCACCGACTTTAATAGCTCCTGACCCAAGAATCACTACTTTTCTAACATCGCCTACCTTACCCACTTTTCAAAACCTCCTTTACGAAGAGGTCAAAGACCCAGAGCGTGTCATAAGGTCCCGGCGATGCCTCAGGATGAAATTGTGTTGCAAAGACTGGCTTGTTTAAATGTGCTATGCCTTCAACAGTTTTATCATCCGCATTAATAAACCACACCCTAAAACCTAGGTCTTTAAGACCCTCGGGTTTTACCGCATAGCCATGATTTTGGCTCGTCACGTAACTTCTACCAGTAGTTAAGTCTATGCAAGGCTTGTTTTGGCCACGATGACCATACTTCATCTTGTAAGTATCACCGCCAGCAGCTAACGCCAAAATCTGATTTCCAAGGCATATACCGAAAACTGGCATGTTAAGCTTCATTAACTCGCGCACAGTCTCAATTGTCTTATCAAGCTTCTTGGGATCCCCTGGTCCATTGCTTACTAAAACTCCTTGAGGCTTAAGCTCCAATACCTGGCTCACATCAGTATCGTAAGGAACTCTAATGACTTCTAACCCTCTTTTTAAAAGCTCCCTGATAATTCCCAATTTAACACCACAATCCATTAAAACAATGCGCGCTACGGTTTTCTTAGGTCTATGGACGATAGGCTCCTTTACTGTAACATATTTTACGAGATCCTCCTCTCCATAGCGGGTTGCCTTAGCAAGTTTCTGATAAAGCTTCTCTTCGTCGATATCTTCACCTTCATGATAAACCTTTAATAACCCCATCATAACGCCACGTTCTCTAAGCTTATAAGTTAAAGCCCTCGTATCAATGCCATAAATCCCCGGGACATTCTCCTCTAATAACCATTCATGTAAGCTCTTAACAGAAGACCAGTGACTAGGATGTTGACAAACTTCGTGAACTACAACACCCCAAACTTTTACACCATGCGATTCGAAGTGTAAAGGCAGCTTAAACTCATCAACCATATCATAGGGGGGAACGCCGTAATTACCTATTAACGGATAGGTAAACGTCAAAATCTGCCCATAGTATGATGGATCAGTTAAAGCTTCTGGATACCCCACCATGCCAGTAGTGAACACTACTTCCCCAACAACTTCTCTTACCGCGCCAAAGCCTTTACCATACCATACACTACCATCCTCTAATACCAACACAGCCTTAATCGACATCCCCTTAGCTAAGCCCCAAAGCAAAGCCCTACACTAACTCAAATATAAAAACATTTTGCATTTCTCCAATAAGGCATCTTAAAAATCCTCAATATTACACACATTATTTTTTCAAAAGCTTTAAACAAATACCATAGCTAAATGCAAAACTCTTTAGAGACAATTATACGCCTTACATATGCGCAAGATACTCGAATGAACGCCTATTTTATCCTTTGAGAAGCTTCTTGGCATTAAAGTAAGTTATTAACTCTACATCATGAGGGTTTAAACTTGCTTTAATGAGGTAATATGCTGTTTTTGGAACTGCTAGATGATCAGATGGAACTCTACCTACGTCGCTGTCTACTACCATTCGATCTACGCCAAAGCTTTCTACAGCTTTTTTCACATGTTCAAAGCTTAACTTTCCAGGCTGAACAGTTAAACCACAGTACGCACCAAGCTCCCTCACTTGGCTAATGAGCTCTAAAGTCAAGTGATCTACTAAGACTTTGCTACAATTAACGTGCTCGTCTACTAAGATATGCAAGATCTTCTTAACGGCCAAATCTTTGTTTTTCCTTGGTGTATGCATTATCACTGGCAAATCGTGCTCCTTGGCAATACGTAGCTGTTTTCTTAAAACCTCTTCTTCTTCATTAGTTAAGTCCTCAAGACCGATCTCGCCTAAGGCATATACCACATCCTTTTTAATAAGTGAGGTTAGCTCCTTTAGGACATCTTCAATACCAGAAGCAGGGATTGACTTGGGGTGTATGCCCAAGGCTGGATATGCTTTAATACCTGCGTTTTCTACGCGCTCCTTTTCAGAATTTAAAACCCACTTAAATGTATCAAGCAGTGTTGAAGCAGCTGATGGTTTTTCAGGAAAGAATGAGCATATGACAATTCCTTCTATGCCAGCTAACGCCATCTCCTCAAGATCTTCAAAGCTTCTGAAAAACGTATGGGTGTGTACATCAATAAATTTACGGGTTGACATCGTTCCATATACTCTAACGCTTAAACTTAAATGCTTATCAGCAATGGTTAGGTCTCTATTAAAGGGAGAAAAGGAGGGTTTGGTGTTGAGAGACTTAGATGAAAGGTTTAGAGGTTTGGCAAGTCAACCGGGGTTTTGGAGTTTAAGCGATGTAATAAATATACTGCTTGCTATGTCAAGAAAACTCGATAACATATTAGCAAAGCTAGATCAAATAGATGCTAAGCTCAATGAACTGGCAAAGGCTAGGCAATAAACTTTGAGAGCTCGGCTTCTAAACCAGCTTTACCTACTGCGCCAACAATTCTCCTAACCTCTTTGCCGTTCACGAATATTATGAAGGTTGGTATACCGTATATTCCAAAGCGCATAGCTAAACCAGGGTTTTCATCCACATTCACCTTAGCGAATAACGCTTTACCTGCATATTTCTTAGCTAAGCTCTCAACAATAGGGGCCATAACTAAACATGGCATGCACCATTCAGCCCAAAAATCAACTAGCACTGGCTTATCTGCCTTACCTATAAAGGCATCAAAGTCCTTCTCGTTTAACTCCTTAACAGTACTCTCCACACGCTGCTCTGTCGGTTCCTTACCTTTACTTAAAAGTTCACGAAGTTTTTTCATTTTAATTCGCTCCAACTCCTTGTCCTCAGACAAGTTTACGTAATCCTCCGCTAGCCGATAGAGAGTCCATGTTTTCTCGCCATATAAAAGCGTTTTCACAAGATACTATGAGCCCATTAACAGCAAAGTCAAATAACTTTTTCTTCTAAAATAGCCCTTTTCATATTGAGCTGGTCAAGCTTGTTACTAAGCCATGGCTTTACGCTTAGAAAGTCAAAGTGTAGAGTCTGTGGAAAAGAGGACAGCTTAATCTCTCACCCTCTAGACATTTGCTTAGACTGCATAAGAGATAACCCCAAAGCCTCAATACCTCTAGCTCTTGAAACACACGCTAAGGTAAGATCCAAGTATGGCCTTCCACCAACACCGCCAAAGACACCTAAAGGAATAAAGTGCATGTTATGCTCAAATGAATGTCAGTTGGGAGAATTCGAAGTTGGATACTGTGGCCTTAAGAAGAACGTAGATGGCAAACTTATTTCACTTTCAACACCCACATCAGCAGCTATGTACGCTTACAAAGACCCGCAAATAACAAACTGTTGTGCTGCATGGTTCTGCCCAGCTACGGGAGCTGGCTACCCTAAATACTCTTATACGCCTGGACCTGAATACGGGTATTACAACTACGCTGTCTTCTTCTATGGATGCAACTTTTCATGCTTATTCTGCCAAAACTTTTCACATAAAAACGTTGAAAGAGCTCCTATATACAGTGTTAGCCACGCGTTATATGAAGTCTTAAAAGACCCTTCCATATCATGTGTCTGCTTCTTTGGAGGGTCTCCAGAGCCCAGCCTTCCCTTCGCCTTAAACTTATCAAGGCAGTTGATTGAGAAATCCAATAGAATCTTGAGGATATGTTTTGAATGGAATGGCTGTGGCAATCCAAAACTTGTTGAACAAGCTGCTTACTACGCTTTAGTAAGCGGTGGCAACATAAAGTTCGATTTAAAGGCATTTTCAGAAGCCTTAAGCATAGCGTTATCAGGAGTTTCAAATAAAAGAGCTTATGAAAACTTTGAGCTAATCTACAAGAAGTTCTACAAGGAGAGACCTGAAGTCCCAGTTTTAAACGCTACGACATTGTTAGTACCAGGCTATGTCGATGAACAAGAAGTCGAAGCCATTGCTCAGTTCATAGCAAAGTTAGATGATCAGATACCCTATAGCCTATTGGTGTTTTACCCAACTTTCTACATGTCGTCGCTACCGATAACGCCATTGAAACAAGCTATTAGATGTTACTTAGTGGCAAAGCGGCACTTAAGGCGTGTTAACGTTGGGAACCTACATCTACTTGGACTGCATACGATGAAGCAGTTTGAAGAAAAATGTAAGTTAGAGGCTTAAGTAGGCGTGGTCTCCTTAAGCTCAACAGCCATTAAATAAGCATCTTCTCCATCTGCGTAATACCTATTAATGACCTTTACAGGTTTAAAGCCAAGCTTTTTATACAAGCTTATAGCCGGATGATTGCTTACCCTAACTTCCAAGTACACTTCTGACGCTCCGCTTTCCGCCATATTTTTCATTGCTTCCTTCATAAGCGCATAACCAATGCCTCTTCTACGATACTCGTCTAGCACAGCTAGGGATATCACATGCCCCTTTCGAGCAAACATTTTCTTAAAGTTGGATAATCCAAACTCCATCCTACACATGACGTAGCCCGCTATCTTACCGTCAACTTCAGCCACAAGGAATATCTTTGGGTTTTCATAGTGATGCTCTAGGAAAAACGACGGAGCGTAGTTTTCAGGTAAGCACTTCCTGTTAATGCTGACCACGTCGTTTAAGTCTGTAGGCTTAAACTCCCTTATGATAAACTCCGCCTTTTGCAAAACCCTCCACTTCCCTCAAAGTTCTCTATTGAAATCAGCAAACTTTTAAGATTTCTACGTAATCCTGTTAATCAAAAAAGCTGGTGAAGAAAACTGGCTAGCGTTTTCGTAGAGCCCGGAGGAATAGATACAGCGCTTTTCATAGAGCTTGAGAAAGAAGTTAAGAAGTTCTTTCCAGTTGTAGAAAGCTACATGGACTTCGGCGTACCCACCTTCATATTGGCTGAAGGATGTGAAACGAAAAACAGCTTTCTCAACCTTTACTTCTCAATTAAGGATAAAGACGTGCTACCATTCCTAAGAAGGGATAAGGGCAAGCTCATAATAAGAATCTTTAGAAGACCTTTAAGAAAGCGTCGAAAACCCATATGGAACTTAGTTCTCTTTTTGATAACAGTCGTCACAGTAATGTACTCAGGGATAGCCATAACGTCAGGTCCACTATATAGCAAGATTTTTGGAGAAGCTGCTGTTTTCACTGGCGCAGTACTCTACGCTGTAATGTTAATGCTGATACTTGGATTGCACGAATTGGGACATAAGCTACTTTCAAGTGTTCACAGAGTTGAGGCAAGCCTACCATACTTCATACCTGGACCCCCCTTTCCCTACGGCTTTGGCACCTTTGGAGCAATAATATTTCAAGAGAGCCCCATAGTAAATAGAGATCAACTTTTCGATATAGGGTTTAGTGGACCAATAGTAAGCTTCTTTCTTTCAATAATAGCTGCGTTAATAGGCTTAAGCCTATCGAGGATGATCCCGCAAGAAATGGCTACAGGTTTAACACCGTTGATTCCTCCCTTGATGGTGATGTTGCTTGTCAGATCCCTCGTCCCTCTGGATGGCTACGTCTTAGTCATGCACCCAGTTCTATTAGCATCCTGGATAGGCTTCTTAGTTACATTCTTAAACACTCTTCCAGCAGCTCAGCTAGATGGAGGGCATATGGCTAGAGCCGTTGTAGGCAATACTGGCCATAGGCTATTATCAATGGTTTCGATAGTTGTGTTGGTATTGTTAGGCTATTGGCCTATGGCACTGTTAGTAATCTTGTTGATGTCAAGAGTAGCGCACCCGGGTCCATTAGACGACGTATCACCTTTAGAAAAATCTCGTAAAGCACTATTCGTAGCAGCTCTCTTCATATGCGGGCTAAGCGCTGTTCCCTTAATTCCAATAATGTAACATAGTCGGTTGACAACAGCTATTTAGGAGAAATCCGCTAAAGTTTTGGTGAAGAGGGGTTTAGCTTGTCGTGGTTTAAAGACATTATGAGTAAAGAGTTAGGGAAAGGTCAGGTAGCCTTAACGTGGTTTAACGACTACTCTGGTGTCGTGGTCAAAACGTCTAATGGCACGATCATAGTCTTCGATCCTTATGAAGTTAAGCCCGATGTTTTCACGAAAGTAGACATCTTGATAATAACTCATGAACACTTTGACCACTACGACCCTAAAATAGTCAAAGAGTTATCGATAAAGTACAAGCCATACCTATGCTGTTCAGTGCCAGTTTATAGCGAGACGAGACAATATGTTGCGAGTGAAAAACTTCTTGAGCTTAGGCCAGGAACTTCGTATGATGTCTTGGATGTCAAGATATTAGCTTTTAAGAGCAAGCATCCAGCACATCTTCCAGTAACGGTGTTATTGAAATGTGATGGGGTTTCAATATATCATGCCAGCGACAGCCAACCAACGCCTGAAATGAGCGAGGTAGGCCAACATAACCCCGATATAGCACTATGCACCGTCGGCATAGCTCCAGGAGCTTCTCCAAAAGCTGGCGTTGAAATAGCCAAGCTCGTTAAGCCGAAAATAGCCATACCTTATCATACAGATGACGAGAGAGATCTATATGAATTTTCAGAAATAGCCAGTAAAGAATTACCTGATATGAAGGTCGTAGTCATTAAGAAAGGCTCGGTATACGTGTATCCCTAAGCCTCGTACAATACCCCCAATTCCTTCAACTTATTGTAGATCTTGTTCACAGCCTCATAAACCTGTTCTTCCCTCTTAGCGCCTGTGCAAACCATTTTACCGGAGCTAAAGATTAGTAAGACAACCTTAGGGTCGCTCATTCTATAAATTAAGCCTGGAAACTGTTCAGGTTCGTACATAACGTTTTCAAGCAGCATCGCTGCCTTTTCCAGGTTAACTTCAGCGTTTAAGTTAGCTGAAGCAACTATATTTTGAATCTCGATTTCAGGAGTTCCTATGATTACAATGCCCCTTTCTTTCAATGACTTAATAATCTTCTTAACAGCGCTATGAACATCTTTTTCAGATTTTGCACCTGTACAAACCATCTTGCCCGAGCTAAAGATCAAGGTAGCCGTTCTCGGCTTTGAAACCCTATATACTAGACCTGGAAACTGTTCGGGGTTATACTCAACGCCAGGCACGTTGTTTGCTATGACATCCAAGTCTATTGACTGGTTAAGCGTGACTGAAGCGACGACGTTTTCTATTTTTACAGAAGGCTTGCTTCCCCTACTCAATACGCTACTAAAAATAGCCATGGCATTGCGCACCTCGAGAGGTGTTACTATATAAAGTTAACTCCTACTGCTTAAAGTTTTGCTTTTTCAGAATCGTAAAGCGTTATTTGAAAAACTAGTGTTTTTCTTTTGCTTCATTAAAAACTAGTGAAGCTGCCAAAATCACTATTATCGCAGCTATTACTATAGTGCCTATGGGGGTTTTAGCCCATAAATAGAAGTAGCCAATGTAAGGTATCGTGAAGAGCACCTTACCTAAAATATCTTCTCCTCGAAGCCATGTGTTAACATCTAGTGGGTTTTGATCTGGAATGGAATTGGCATCTCCTTTTGTCAAAAAGTAGTATTCCCCATTAACTACAGTTTTTGCTATAACTCTATGGACAATGGGTGAGGGCACGTAGTAGCTAAATACGAAGAGTATGGTGTACCTCCTTGCGTATGGAAGCTTATAAACAACTATATCTCCTACCTTCACATCTTTTGGCGCTATTCCTTGAATTATTAATAAAGAGCCTTTAGCTATCGTAGGCTCCATGCTGCCAGTCGGCACAGCAGCTAGCGGAACATCCGTATTCAGGGCAGCTTTAACACATGCTCCAAGTCCAATACCAATAGCTAACAAAATAAGTAGGAATGTTGTAAGGGTTATTATCTTACGCATTTCAGCGTCTTAGCCTACTGGTCCTAAGCCAAACTTTTTAGCTAATTCATCTGCGTAGCGCTGTATTTCAGCTATCTCCTTTTGAGTTAAGTGCTTAAATCTGCCCTGAAGCTTAAGGTACTCTTCAACAGGTTTTCTCTTAGGAACGGGTACTGTCAGCTTGTACTCTCCGTTAACAACTTCATATAGCGGCCATAGACCTGTCTGTACAGCGAGCTTTCCGACTTCAACTGCAAGCTTCTCTGGAAAACGCCAGCCAGGTGGACATGGACAAAGCACGTGTATGAAAGCTGGTCCCTCAACTTCCATAGCTTTAACGACTTTATTTACTAAGTCAAGTGGGTAAGAGGGTATAGCAGTGGCTGCATATGGTATGCCGTGGGCAACTGCTACGGCTACTAAGTCCTTTTTTCTAGTGGGTTTTCCGATAGACTTCTTTCCTGCAGGCGTCGTTGTAGTCGAAGCTCCATATGGGGTAACAGAGCTTCTTTGAATGCCTGTATTCATGTAAGCTTCATTATCATAGCATATGTAGACAACATCGTGCCAACGCTCTAATAAACCACTCAACGCCTGAAAGCCTATGTCAGCGGTACCGCCATCTCCTCCAATAGCTATCACGTGGGGTTTTTCATCAGTTTTGCCTTTACGGTTCAATGCCTTTAAGGCAGCTTCGACACCAGATGCCACAGAGCCAGCGTTTTCAAAAGCTATGTGGACCCAAGGCACTCTCCAAGCAGTATCTGGATATGTTGTAGTTGCTACTTCTAAGCAGCCTGTAGGTGTTACCACGATGGTGTTGCCCTTCGTAGCCTTAAGTATTAATCGCACAGCTAAAGCTGACATGCAACCTGGGCACATCCTATGGCCTGAAGCGAGATATTCCTCCCTAGGTAACTCCTTTAAATTCTTAAATAGCTGAGCCACAGCTACCACCTCAACCCAACGTAATCACAAATTTTATCAACTATGCCAGTCTTAGCAGCTTCTAAAGTCTTATTAAGCATGTACTCAAAGTCTTCAATACGTATGTCCCTGCCGCCTAAGCCAGCTATAAAGTCCCTTAGCAAGGGCTTTTCCCTGTCATTTGAGAACAGCGTAGCGATATCGGCAAAGACGGGTCCTCCAATAGCGCCTGGGCACGTAGCTCTGTCTACGACGCCAACGGCTTTAACGCCTTTAAGCACGTCTCTTAACTCCTTAACCGGAAATGGTCTGTACATCCAAATCCTAACAAGACCGACTTTTTCACCACGCTTTCTCATCCTCTTAACAGCTGCTAAAGCGGTCCCCGCCGTAGAACCCATCGATATTAATAATGCTTCGGCGTCTTCAACATAATAAAGGTCAAGAGGCTTATACCTTCTACCAAACACTTCTCCAAACTCCTCACCGACTTTCTTAATGACATCGGCTGACCTTTCGAGAGCATCGATGGCTTGATACTTCATTTCATAGTAGTAGTCAGGGTTACCCATTACGCCTACCGTGTAGCAAGTTTTAAGCGAAAGCCTGTTTTGAAGAGGCCTTGAAGGCACGAAATCCTTAACAAGCTTTTCATCAGGCAATTCCACAGCTTCTACCGTATGCCCAAGTATGTAACCATCCAGATTGACCATGACTGGCAACAGCACGCTATTGTCTTCAGCTATCCTATAAGCTTGTAAAATGGTATCGAAGACTTCTTGGGCGTTTAAAGCCCAAAGCTGTATCCACCCCGTATCTCTTTCAGCCATAGCATCACTGTGATCATTCCAAATATTGATAGGTCCTGATAACGCTCGGTTTACAACAGCCATAACAACAGGTGCCCTGGCTGTGGCTGTTATGAAGAGTATTTCATGCATCAAGGCTAGCCCCTGAGAAGAAGTAGCCGTGAAGACTCTAGCGCCGGTAAGCGAAGCTCCTACTACCGCACTTATCGCGGAGTGCTCTGATTCAACGTGAACATATTCGGCATCTAACTCACCGTTAGCAACCATAGTCGCCAGTTCTTCAACAATGTTGGTCTGAGGTGTTATAGGGTAAGCAGCTATAACATCGACATCAGCCATTTTGACGGCATGAGCTGCTGCTTCGTACCCAGCTAATGGCAATCTCTTAACCTGAACTTGAGCTTGTGCCATTTAGGCCACCTCCTCAACCATCTTTATAGCCTTAATTGGACACACGCTCTCACAAATACCACAACCTTTACAGAACTTGTAGTTAATTTCGAAGACCTCCCCTCCATCAACTTTCTTAATTTCAACAGCGGCATCTGGGCAATAGACCCAACACAATGAACACTTAGTGCACTTCGACTGATCTATCACCGGCCTAAATGTCCTCCAAGAAGCGACATCATAGTTAACAGAGCTTCCAGGGTTAACGTTCATAATGCCTATGGGCAGTTCACGCCAGCCAGGTAGTTTCTTAGAGCTTGACAACAACCTCACCTCTTAACCTCAACTACGTTAGTCTCTTGATAAGCTCTCTTAACCGCCCTAATATTCTTCTCAGCTATCTCACCACGAAATCTTTCCTTAACGACACCTTCAATAGATTCAAGTTTCACAAGCCCTGTAGCTCTCACAATAGCTCCAAGGATAGCAGTATTCGTTATAGGCACTTTAAGCTCCTCAACTGCAATCTTAGTAGCGTCAACGACAGCTACTTTTCCAGCATTCTTGAAGTAGTTTACAAACTCTGATATTGGACGCTTGCTATTGACAACAGCAGTACCACCATCCTTTAATCCTTCAGCGACATTTATTGAAAATGGCAGATATGGATCTAAGACGACTACTATATCTGGTTCGTAAATCTCAGATCTTATTAAGAT
>QMQV01000011.1 GCA_003649085.1 Thermoproteota archaeon | reverse complement strand
GGTTTACGATGCCGGAGGAGGTCGTGAGCAAGAGGTTTTTAATAGCTTTGTTGGTTGCTACGCCAGTTTCGTCGGCTGTTTTAGCTGGCAGCGTAGGCTTCTTTTTGAATAGTGCGGGTGCTCCTCTTATGACCTTGCTGTTGGCTGTGCTTGTTTCAGCTTTTACCCCTGTTTTCGTATCTGTTTTCATAGTCTACTTTAAGGTTAGGAAGGTGAAAATGGCGCGGAGCCGTTTCAAGGGATAAGCTTTTTATTTCTTGTCGTTAAGTAAGCTATTTTTGCTGGGGGATCTGTAATAAGTTGCCAAGGCGTAAGCTTGAAGAATCTGCAGCTGCTAAGCTTAAGAGGTATATTAACAAGCAGGTTGAAGTGCACTTAATTGATGGGAAGACCATACAAGGTATTTTATCTCAAGTGGATGAAGAGTTCTTGAACATTTTCTTGGAGGAGGCTAAGGATGGTCAGGGAAGGTATTTGCCGGCTGTTTTCGTATCTGGTGGCTCAATATCCTATGTCAGCGTCTTGCCTTCAACTGAGGATATAACTCGTCAAGAAAACCTAGAGGAGAAGGTGTTGGAGCTGTTGAGAGGCAACTCCGATTTAACTATTTCAGAGATTGCTAAGCTTCTTAACGAGACGCCTAGTAAAATAAGGTCTGTGATTTCTAAGTTGAGGAGGAGTGGCTTAATAGATTCGCGTAGCTTTAAGGTTAGGTAATGCGATGCTAAATGGAATACATTAGGCTAACGCCGATAGCGGCTGAAAGCCTTGGTGTAAGGTCGCTTAGCTTTTACGTTGAGACTCCTGATGTC
Source organism: Thermoproteota archaeon (assembly GCA_003649085.1). Next base: position 25,325 of record QMQV01000011.1, on the reverse strand, counting down.
AACGTCGTAGTCGATCCAGGTGTTTCTCTTGGTAAGAGGTTTTCGAGGCCGCCGCACGTTGAAGAATATCGCGCATTGAAGCGTTTACGCGAGAGGCTCAACTACTTCGTTGAGAAGGCTGATGTCTTAACTATTAGCCACTACCACTTTGACCACTTTACGCCTATTGGAATCTTAGACTATGTGTGGACGTGGAATGAGCCAAGCGTAGCACAGGAGCTTTATAGAGGTAAGGTTATCTTAGCGAAGGACGCGAAGAATAACATAAACTACAATCAGAGAAGGCGTGGCTCAATATTTGTTAAGAACGTGGAGAATCTCGTGAAGAAGCTTGAGTTTGCTGATGGGAAGTGCTTTGAATTTGGGAAAACGAAGCTTATCTTCTCATGCCCAGTCCCTCACGGAGAAGATGGTACTAGGCTAGGGTGGGTTTTAATGCTCCTCATAGAACATGCAGATGAAAGGGTTGTCTTCACATCTGATGTCCAAGGACCAGTGTCTAGTAGCGCTCTTGAACAAATAATTAAGTGGAAGCCTCAAGTCGTCGTCTTAGGAGGTCCTCCAACTTATCTAAGTGACGTTAAGTCAAGCCAAAGCTCGATACAGCAGGCTTTTAAAAATATGGAGTTGTTAGCTGAGGTTTGCGACGTGTTAATTGTTGACCATCACCTCCTCAGAGATGAAAACTGGAGTAGCTTTTTATCGGCTGTCTACGATAAAGCTGAGAGCTCTTCGCATTGCGTATTAACTGTTGCCGAGTATTTAGGCGTCGACAATAGCCCATTGGAGTGTCGTAGGAAAAGCCTTTGGAGTGAAAGCCCTCCACCGGAGGACTTCGTAAAGTGGTGTAGGATGCCTTATGGGAAGCGCAAGTCAACTCCGCCGCCAATTGACTAAGAGGAAACGTTATTATATTGCTCGTCTTAGATTAAGCTTAGATGATGACTCAGCCCCTATGACGCGTGTGCGGATGAAGAAGATCTTGAGTGCTGAGCTTTTGTTTAATAAATTCCTGGGATGAACCTCCACCTAACTTTCTTCATGTATTCCTCGTACTCCTTGCCAAATTTTTGAAGTAAGAGCTTCTCCTCCTCAATTGCGGTTAACACGTGTAATATCGTTAATGCAAATGCAATTGCTAAGGCTGGTATGTTTTTAAAACAAATGGAGATTCCGAAGTAGGCGAGCATTACTCCTAAATAGCCCGGATGCCTGATTTTGGAATAAATGCCTGTTGTTACGAGACTTTTAATCTCCTCAACTTTGGCGTGTGCACGTTGATGTTCTCTATGCGATAAGCTGTGGATTAACATGCCAGCAGCAAACAATGCTGTACCTAATGTTGTGGACATGGGGATAAAGGGTAACATTAAGGTATTGGTCATGTAGCATGGGAGACCTACTGCTATTAACAGGGCCCACTCTATAGCGGCTCTTAAGCTGGGCTTCATCAAAAGATATTTATTTAGCATTGTCTGTAGACTTTAAGGCATAGCTAAAAAAACTTTACCGTTTAATGTTGATGTCGTGTTTTTAAAGGTTAGGCTGCGGCTAAGTGTAAGGGGGCGTTACGAGTTTATTTCTCCTTCATTTTTCTTCATGTAGTTAGCTGAGGCGGCTGATATGCCGAGTTATTGTAGTAGGCGTGGCGTATTGGTTTTCGTCACGTGGATTTGGATGTTTGCGGGCTTGTTGGCTACTATTTTGCTTATAGCATGTGTGAAGGGGGTTTCATTAGCTGTTGAACAATTAATTGACATGCTTGGTAGAGAGCCCTACCTGGCATCTTATGCTGAGGTAATTGGCGTTGGGGCACTTCCACTTATTATATCTTTGGCGTGTAAGGACGATTTCAGAATTTATGGTTTGACGAGGGAGGGGTTAACAAAAAGCTTGGCAGCGTCAACGCTGATGGCGTCGGCTATTTTGTTAATGCGAGCTCTACATGAGAATAGCGTGTTTCATAGCTTTAACCTCCGTTTCCCCTACAACATTTGGTATGCTTTTTTAGGCGTTTTTGCCTATGGTCCTTTGGAGGTTTTCTTTGTCGTATGGCTTATCGTTAATACAGACCGCGCTCTTAATTGTTTGAAAAGCGTCTTTTCACCAGGACTGATTATAACAGTTTTGGCCTTTGGGTTGTCGCATGTCGTTTTCTCACAAGGAGGGGTTGTCAATGCCATTAAGGTAACAACAATATTCTTCATATTAAGTTTGATATTTAAGCGCACTGGGAACTCCATAGGACCTATGATCGCGTGGACACTGATCAATAGGCAAGTTTCGTACCTACTAATGGGATGCTTAATGTAGGCCTTAAACTACGGATGGAAGCACGTGCGCAAGGGTTTTCAATTTAGTTGTGTCACTTGTTGTTGATGCCTTGAGGCATTTTGGTGGGAGGGGTTGTTCCTGCTTGTATGGGATTGAAGATGCGCGTGGGATTGTGTTAGTTACGTGTGAACATAAGAAGGAGTTTAAGGCTAAGCTTGAAGCTCTAGATTGTATTTTTCACTTAGATCCAGATGCTGTTGGTATAATTACTCGTTATCCAGGCTTAGTTTTGATAATGTCTGCTAAGCTGTCTTCACGGGATATGTTTTTAGCCCTTAAGGATTGTGAGATGGCTTATGTTAAGAGGGTTATTCCGCTTGAGAGTTTTCTCATCGCGAGAGATCTACAAGACATATGCCGTTTAGTAGATGAGCTTGTTAAGCCCCATGTAAGCTCCGTTAAGAGCTTTAAGGTAGTGTGTTCTAAGAGGGGGTCTTTCTTTAAGTCTGCTCATGAAATTGAGGTTTTGCTCGGTAGCTACATATCGAGGAGTTTTGGACTATGTATAGACTTGAAGTCTCCTGAGCTATTGGTTGATGTTGAGGTTGTAGATAACTTAGTTGGCGTCACGGTTTTTCCTCAGGAAGTGTTAAGAAAGTCCTCATGAGTAGTTTATGGGAAGGTGTGAAGCTTTGTTGCCAGTAGGTAAGGTAGCGAATGAGATTTTATTGAGGTATGTTTTCAATAAGCCAGTTGAAGACCCCTCTATTCTCCTAGGCCCTGGGCTAGGTGAGGATGCTGCTGTTGTGAGGGTAGGCGATAGCCTGCTGGTTTTGAAGTCTGATCCCATAACTGGGGCTGTTGAGAATATTGGGTGGCTAGCTGTTCACATAAATGCGAATGACGTGGCTACGCGCGGAGCTGTTCCTAAGTGGTTTTTAGCTACGATATTGTTGCCTGAAAATTGTGAAGAACAGCTTTTAGCCAAAATCTTTGATCAAATTAGCTCAGCGTTAAGTGAGCTTAACGCTTTTCTTGTAGGTGGTCATACAGAGGTTTGTGCTGGCTTGAATAGACCTATTGTTGTTGGCTCTATGGCTGGCTTAGTTAAGGGTAATAAGTTCTTTACTTCAAGTGGTGCTAAGCCTGGCGACGCTATCGTGTTAACTAAAACTGTCGGCATTGAGGGCACAGCTGTGCTAGCGTCAGATTATGAACAAGTGCTTGTTAAGGAGCTTGGGGAGGATCTAGTTACTAAAGCTAAGTCGATGATTAAGCAAATCAGCGTTGTTAAAGATTGCTTAACGGCTATTGAAGTTGAACACGTTTCCGCTATACACGATTTAACCGAAGGCGGGTTGATTACAGCATTATATGAGCTTTCAGAAGCTTCTAATGTGGGCTTTAAAGTGGAGTTAAGTAGTGTGCCGATAGCTGATGTGACGCTTGCTGTATGCGAAGCTTTAAAGGTTAATCCATATCAATTGGTTAGCTCAGGAGCTGTCTTAATAACTGTTGAAAAAAGCTTTGTTGAGGAGCTTATTTCGAAGCTTAAAGAAGCTGGTGTTAAAGCTACGGTTATCGGCGAAGTTGTTGAAAAAAGCTCTGGAAGGCTTTTCCTGATGGGCGGTAAGCCCGTGGAGCTTCGTGTTCAGCAAGAAGAGCTTTGGAAAGTTTTCAAGGAATACTTTCGGTAATCTCTCCTCTTAGAGTATCTTCTAGTAAACGAAACTCATAAAAGCTCTGGTAAAGACGTCTGTAGCGGTGCGAAACTTTGTCATATGAGCTTATTGAAAGAGAGCTTACGAAGCCAAGTGTGTTTAAAGATGAGTCCAAGCTCTTTCCAGACTATGTGCCAGTCAATCTAGTACATCGAGAGGAGCAGCTTAGGCGATTAGCCAGCATCTTCAAGGTTATAATAGAAAATCCTGGAGCTGTTTCACAAAAGGCGATTCTAATTGGCAGCGTCGGTGTGGGGAAAACTGCTGTTTCTAAGAGGTTCGGCGCTTTAATTGAGGAAGCAGCTCGCAAGAGAGGGGTAGCGCTTAAGTACGTACACATAAACTGTCATAGAGATCGCACGCTTTTCTTAATAATGAAGAAGATAGCACAGACGATATTACCGTCGCTGCCTGAACGCGGTTTTTCAGCGCAAGAGCTTTTCCAAGTGGTATGGAAAGCTTTGGAAGACGAGGGCAAGTATCTCTTGCTCGCGTTGGATGAAGTAGACTTCTTAGTGACGGTAAGCGGCGAAGAGCCTTTGTACTTTTTAACGAGGCTAGCTGATGAATACCTTAACCGCCCTCAAAGAATAAGCTTGATTTTAATATCGCGTGAGCCTATTTTCCAGCTTTTCGATGAAAGCACGCAAAGCACGCTTTTACACAATATCGTAAAGTTTGAGAAGTATACGCCAGACCAGCTGTATGACATAGTTAAGTTGAGAGCTGAAGAAGCTTTTGTGGAAGGAGCAGTTCCAGATGAAACTCTTCTCTTAATCTCAGATATAGCTGGTAAGAAAGGAGATGCGAGGTATGCTCTCGAATTGCTGTGGAGAGCTGGTAAATACGCTGACTACGAATACTCTAGGTTTGTCTTGCCTGAGCATGTTCGAAGAGCACAGTCAGATGTCTCTCCTGGCTTCTCTACAGCTATCTTACGTGACCTCTCAAAACATGAGAAGCTCGTATTACTGGCTATAGCTAAGACGTTGAAGAGCAAGAAGAGCGCTTACGCTACAATGGGAGATGTGGAATCCGTATACAAGACGCTATGCGAAGAGTATGGAGAAGAGCCTAGAAAACACACGCAGTTTTGGGAGTACATACAAAACCTTAAGGGCATAGGGTTAATTTCGACAAGGATTTCAGGACCAGGCTTTCGAGGTAAAACCACGTTAATAGGCCTCATAGAGCTTTCAACAGACTCCATAGAAAAGGAGCTTTCAAAGATCTAGCGAGGTGCCTTGCGTGGAAGTTGAAGAGGTCTTTTCATCTAAAGGCAGGGTTAAGATCTTAAAGCTGCTAGCAAAACGGAGCGAGCTTAATATCTCAGAAATCACTAGGAGAGCTGCGTTAAATCACTCAACTACCTTAAACCATTTAGAATGGCTGAAAAACGCTGGTTTAGTAGAAGAGAAGAAGTTTGGTAGAATTAGAATATATCGCTTTAAGTTAGAAAACCCTAAAGCTAAAGCCATACAAGCTCTTTTCGAGGCCTTCGACGGCGGATAAGCGTTTATTAGCTAACTAACACAAGCTAAGCCTATGCAAGTAGCACCAGCTATATGCATCGTAGCAGCGCATCGCTTCTCAGGAAAGACTGCTTTGACTTCATCTTTGATTAAGGCGCTTAAATCCATGGGATATTGTGTGGCATCAGCAAAACATATACACGGCAGCATAGATGTAGAGGACAAAGATACCAGAATACATGGTGAAGCTGGAGCGCGCTTTACAATCGCTGTTTCAGATGAAGGCTTAGCTACGTTTGAGTGGGGGAGGAAAGCAAGTATCGAGGAGATTTCGATAGGGCTGCTTGAACGAGGTTTCAAGGGCTTAATTATATGTGAGGGTTTTAAACACTCGACTTTGCCTAAGATAGCCATAATATCAGGCGAAGAAGACGAGAAGTTAGTGGAGAGCTTAGACAACATCGTAGCTTTAGTAGCTGATCAAAAGCTATTAGCTAAGCTTAAGCAGAAATACGTGGGCATCCCTATCTTTAGCTTTAATAATTATGAGGAAATAGCTCTTTTTGCGAAGAACATCGTAGCAGAGAAGTTGCTTGAAAGAATGCCAAAGGCAAATTGTAGAAGATGTGGTTATGAATCATGTCAAGACTTAGTTGAGAGTTTTCTCAAAGGCAAAGCTTCGCTTAAGAACTGTAAGCTTCTTCAATTAAGACAAGCCGAACTTGAAGTAAATGGTGTGAAAATACCGCTTTCTCAATATCCACAGCAAGTCTTCGCCGATGTCGTATCATCACTCGTAAAGAGCCTAAAAGGTATACCTGAGGAAGTCCAGGAAATTAACTTGAAGATAAAGCTAAGCAGCGCGCCCAGATAGGTACTCTATAGCTTCCTTGGAAAGCTTAAGCTCCTTAGCAACCTTATGGCCCATTTCAGGATTCTCAGAGAATATTATCTGAAGGTAAGGCAAATACTCTATGATAGCTCTCCTCTTGGAAATATGGCATTTCTCCTTAATCTTGCTCAATATCTCGTTTTTAACCCCCCTTTCCTCCTTCGTCGCACTCAACATTAGGATATCCTTTGGAAACTGATATTTAACAAACTTAAACGGCCTCTTCTTAGCCAATGCGACGCCTGCGGTAGCGAAGTCAATGACATACTTAAATAAATCCCAGTTTTGACTACGCTTAACTCTAGCATAGTATACATCCGCCTTTGATAAAGCGTCATAAGCAGCTGCCAACTCTTCAACATCTTCATACTGATATGGTATGTTCTCGTTAATCCACTTAATCAATGTGTCAAAATCCACAAGCGAACCTTCTAATGCCATTTTAGCAGTAACAGCTGTTTTTGCTGAAAATAGCCTTCTAAGGACTTCAAAGGCATTTTGTTGCTGTGTCCTATAGTAAAGCCCCATAACCATTTCCTTAGTAAGCTTCTTAGCCCCTTGAGCAACCATCTGCAGATCATTTAGCGCAGCTCTGACATCTCCTTCCGCATGTTCAGCGATGACCTTAAGAGCTTCGTCGTCGGGTATTATACCCTCCATTCTGCAGATTTGCCTTAGATAGGCGACAATGCTAGTAGACCTAATCCTATCATATTTAAACATCTCACAGAGATTTCTAAGCTCTTTAAACGATGGATCCCACGGGTCATTTGCTGTCATAACTACCGGAAACCTAGAGTACTTTACAAGTTCAACAACAGCAGGTATTCCTCCCCTATCCTCAGATGTTATGCCATCTATCTCATCTAAAAATATCAGCTTACCTGAGTATCCGAAGAGCGAGGCTTGTAAAGCAGCACCACCAGCAACTCTCTCAATAGCTTCTTTAGTTCTAACATCACTGGCATTTAGCTCAACAAGCTCTAAGTTAAACTGCTGAGCTGCGATTTCAACCGAAAGCGTTTTACCAACTCCGGGAGGGCCGTGTAAAAGAGCTGCTGGCTTAACATTTTTCCCAGCTAGCCTATCTTTAAGCCATCTTCCAAACGCTAATGCCACATCGCGGTTCCCCACGATATCCTCAAGCTTCTTAGGCTTATACTTTTGAACCCAAGGCATGCTCAACTAGGCGCTCCCTCACTTGGCATAGCCAATTTTCTTGCCTAAGAAAGCCATCTTAGCAAGCAAGCTATTAAGCTGAATTTCGTCATTGCTACCTTCAACAATTCTATACTCGGCTTCGCCAACCAAGTCAGCTAATTGAAGTTTAATGTCCTCAGGTACGGGTAATGCGAAAATCTCCCTATGAATTTGCCTAACGACATCTACACCTGATAAGCCGTAGTTGAACATAAGCTGCCTTAAATTCTCCCTAGCTTCAATAAACTGTCCTCTTAAAGCCATGTCGAGCATTTTCTTAAGCTCGGATGGACTTACCCTACCTGAAATCCTGTAGACAGTCTTACCATCGACCACCCCTCCTAGAGCGGCTGCCGCTTGAAGAAGATTTATGATTCTTCTAAGATCTCCTCCGCCTACATATAGCAGAGCGTCGATGCCGTCGTCTGTGACAGTAACGCCTTCTTTTTCAGCTATGTACTTAATCCTAGCTGCAATATCCTCAGGTTTTAATGGTGAGAACCTGAAGAGCGCGCATCTAGACTGTATTGGCTCAATTATCTTGCTTGCATAGTTACAAACTAGTATGAATCTACATGTCTGAGTATAGCGCTCCATAGTTCTTCGCAAAGCTTGTTGAGCATCTGCTGTCATGTTATCTGCTTCATCTAAAACTAATATCTTAAACGGTACTTCACCTAAAGGTATTGTACGAGCAAACTCCTTGACAGTAGTCCTTATAACATCGATGCCTCTCTCATCACTAGCGTTTAGTTCAAGGTAATTTTGAGCAAAATTTTCCTTAAACAAATCTCGTGCTAAACATAAAGCTGCTGTAGTCTTACCTGTTCCAGGCGGCCCTGCGAAAAGGCAATGCGGCATGGTTTTTTCCTCAACGAACTTCTTCAACCTTCTAACCACATCCTCTTGATTAACGATTTCATCCAGCGTCTTCGGCCTATACTTCTCAGTCCACATTATCTCAGCTTCAGCAGACACGTTTTCTCACCTCATCACGCTTTGAATTGACATATGCATCTCTAAACCTAAAAGTGTTCTCACAAGAAAGCTTTTTAAAGCTAAATCCAAAAAACGCCTTCGAACTATGGTAATACTGCGAAGAACATGAGCTAACTGAAATAGAGAATTTTTAAGCTGTTCAAAACGCCGTTTTCTTTATGAAAACCTATTCTTTTTTAACCTCTTAGAAGTATTTCAGAGCAGACCGGTGCAGTTAATGATAACATCGGCTATAAGAGCTCAAGACTTAAGTTATGAAGAGGCACAAGTTGACGTAGTCTTCATTAAACCCTGTCCGCAGGTGAAAGTAGCTGAAGAAGTGCTTGGACCCTTTAATGAGGGGGTTGAAACAAAGCTTCCGCTATGGCTTGCTATGAGCTTAGCTAATCAAGGCATTGTCAGATTAAGACAAGACAGCTCTAGAAGTTTAGTTGAGCTATCAAAAAGCGCTTGGAGAGAAGAGCGCTCCGATACGCTGCTACCTGTAGACCCCGATTTTTACTCAAAGCTTAGGAGCTATTTAAAGGAGCTTAAGCTTAAAGTTGAAAAATCTCCTTCGCAGCAAGCTCTAAACGAACAGAGGCAAGCGGAAATAAAGGCAAATGACCTAGTTAACTGCCGATTGCAGAAGATTGTGAAAATGGCATTGGACAAAAATCCTCCCAAAAACTTAGTAGATAACATGACCACCGAAGAGAAGGTCTTCTTCAATAGCTTAAGGGAATTGATAGAAAAGTGGAGAGGCTTGATTTTAGGCATATGAGGTGTTGAAACGTGGGCTTAGAGCTTACACCAGAGCTTCTAGATCCACGAGAGAAGTTTGTCAACTTTTATAAGACGTTTCAGGCGCCAGACGGCTCGTTTAAGTATCGAGAGAGAATAAGGCAAATGGCATCTCTAGGTAAGAGATCGCTAGTAATAGATTTTGAAGACCTACTTGTTTACGATCACGAGCTTGCTACAAGTTTAATTGAGGAGCCAGCTAAAGTCATCGAAGCTGCCAGCAAAGCAATTTTAGATGTAATGCGTGTTGAAGACATGGAATATGCTAATAAAGTCAAGACCTTTAATGCTAGGTTTAGGCGATTAACAGAAGCTACGTCTCTTAGGGCGATTAGAGTCGAGAACCTAAACAAGCTCATAATGGTTGAGGGAATAATAACGAGGGCAACAGCAGTTAAACATCTTCTCGTGAATGCTGTCTTCCGCTGTGAAAGATGTGGAGAAGAAATACCTCAACCTCAGCCAGGCGGCCCCCTTGTAACGCCTGCTCAATGCACTAATCCAGGTTGTCAAAGAAAAGGCCCCTTTAGGTTAATACCTGAGCGCTCAACGTTCATGGATTGGCAGAAGCTAACGTTGCAAGAACGTCCAGAAGACTTACCGCCAGGCCAGCTACCTAGGTCAATAGATGTCATAGTTAGAGACGACTTAGTTGATGCCGCTCGCCCTGGAGACAGAGTTTCGATAGTAGGTATCTTAAAGCCACAACAAGACGTAACTGCTCGAGGAAGCAAATTAACGACCTTTTCCTCATATATTGAGGCAAATTACATCGATGTCGCTGAGAGAGGAGCAGAAGAAGTTGAGATAACACCTGAAGATGAGCAAAAAATCAAGGAGTTAGCAAAGGACCCTTTAATCCACAGCCGAATAGTCCGTTCAATAGCCCCATCAATACACGGCTTGGAGGAAGTGAAAGAGGCAATAGCCTACTTACTCTTTGGAGGAACGCCCAAAGTAATGCCAGATGGCGTCAGAATAAGAGGAGACATAAACATATTGCTTGTAGGAGACCCTGGCACAGCTAAGTCCCAGCTACTACAGTACGTTGCTAAAATCGCTCCAAGAGGCATATATACATCAGGTAGAGGCTCAACAGCGGCTGGGCTTACAGCAACCGTAGTTAGGGACAAGACAACAGGGGAGTTCGTATTAGAGGCAGGTGCCTTGGTCTTAGCAGATGGCGGCGTAGCGTGCATAGATGAGATCGACAAGATGCGCCAAGAAGATAGAGTAGCAATACACGAAGCCATGGAACAGCAGACAGTGAGTATAGCTAAAGCGGGCATAGTAGCGCAACTTAACGCTAGGGCATCCATATTAGCTGCCGCAAACCCTGCATTAGGAAGGTACGTTCCGCACAAAACCCCTGCCGAGAACATAGACTTGCCCGTTACAATACTATCACGCTTTGACCTAATCTTCCCGATAATGGATAGACCTGATGAAGACCGCGATAGAGCCTTAAGTGAACACATATTAAGGTTACACCAGCATCAATCTCCAGCGCACGAAGGGATAATACCGCCAGATCTCTTAAAGAAGTACATAAGCTATGCTAGGAGATATGTGACGCCACATCTAACACCTCAAGCTGCAAAGAGGATACAAGACTTTTACTTAGAAATGAGAATGAAAAGTGAAGGACCGGATTCTCCAGTTCCAATATCACCTAGACAACTTGAAGCTTTAATCAGGCTTTCAGAAGCGAGAGCTAAAATAGCGTTAAGGTCAGAAGTACTAGAGGAAGACGCTGACGCTGCTATACGGTTAATGAAGTACTTCTTAGTACAGGTAGGTATGGACAAGTCGACAGGACGCTTTGACATAGACACGATATTAGTAGGCAGGCCCAAGTCACAAAGCGATAAGATAGCTAAGCTACTTGAGCTTTTGATAGAAATGGAGCGCGAAAACGAAGGAGGACCTGTTAGAAAAGATCAGTTTATTGAAAGGGCTGAGCTATTAGGCTTAGAACGCTTCTTTGTGGAAAAAGTGTTAAATCAGTGGAGAAATGAAGGGGTAATATACGAGCCTAGGTCAGGTTATATAAAGAAGGCTTAGCGAAAACCTTGGAGGGTTACAAAAATAGAAATTGCCGAGCTTCCCCTACCTTTGCCAGTTAAGGAGCTGTTAATGAGCAGAGGCTACGTCACGCTATACCCTCCTCAAGAAGAGGCAATAAAACAAGGTGTTCTTGAAGGAGAAAATGTCGTCTTAGCAATACCAACAGCTTCAGGCAAAACACTTGTAGCTGAATTATGCATGATAAAGCACGTACTTGAAAAAGGCGGCAAGGCCCTTTACATGGTTCCTTTAAGAGCTTTAGCATCAGAAAAGTATGAAGAGTTTAAGAAGTATGAGGAGCTTGGCATTAAAGTAGCGATTTCGACTGGAGATTATGACTCGTCGGATCCTTGGCTCGAAAGCTACGACATCATAGTCTGCACGAACGAAAAAGCAGACTCACTTTTAAGGCATAACGCTCCCTGGCTAAGAAAAGTTTCAATAGTTATAGCAGATGAAGTGCACTTAATCAACGAGCCGTCGCGTGGACCAACACTTGAGGCAGTGTTAGCTAGGCTTCTTCAAAACAATCCAAACCTACAAATTCTTGCACTTAGCGCTACGATAAGAAATGCTGATGAAATAGCTAAGTGGCTCAAAGCTAAGCTTGTGGTAAGTGAATGGAGGCCAGTTACATTAAGAGAAGGGGTCTATGCGCAGGGCGAAATCGTGTTTAAAGACGGTAGCATAGTAAAGGTAGATGAAAGGTTTGGGGATCCAGCGGTTACACTAGCAGTCGACGTTGTCAAGTCAGGTGGACAGGCGCTCATCTTCGCCAGCAGCCGTCAATCAGCTGTCTCATTGGCTAAAAAGCTTCAAGATCACATAGCTCCACTACTTAAGCAAAAAGAGAAAAATGCATTAAGGGAAGTAGCTGAACAAGTGCTTAGCGTAGGTGAGAAAACTAAGTTAAGTGAAAAGCTTTCGGAGCTAATACAATGCGGAGTGGCTTTTCATCATGCAGGTCTTCATGGTGCACATCGCAAGATAATTGAGGACGCTTTTAGAGCTCTAATTTTAAAAGTTGTATGCGCAACGCCAACATTAGCAGCCGGCGTCAACTTACCAGCTAGGAGAGTTATCATAAGAGACTACCGAAGATATGAGCCTGGGCTAGGCTATCAAGCGATATCAATTTTAGAGGAAAAGCAAATGGCTGGTAGAGCTGGGAGGCCCAGATACGACAAGTATGGCGAGGCCATCTTAGTAGCCAAAAACAGGGATGAGCAAGAGTTTCTACTAGAACAATACGTATTAGCTGAGCCTGAACGCATATGGTCAAAACTAGGGACTGAGCCGGCTCTAAGATCACATATCCTCTCTACAATAGCTTCAGGCTTTGCTAACACAGAAGCGGGGATATTGGATTTCCTGAACTACACGTTTTACGCTCATCAATATGGAAGCAAAAACCTTGAAAGCCTAGCACTAAAGGTCATTGAGTTTTTAGAAAGAGAGGATATGGTTGAGCGCAGTGGACAAAGGCTCTATGCAACCAAGCTTGGTAAAAGAGTCTCTGAGCTTTACATAGATCCATTGTCAGCAGTCATAATGAGAGATGGGCTTTCAAAAAGACCTAGTGCCATCGCGCCAATAGGCTTGCTACACCTAATATGCCATACGCCTGATATGCCAAAACTCTATCTTAAAAGAAGAGATTTAGAGCCATTGTCGCTTTTCGCTAGTTCGAACAGCCAAGTCTTTTTAGTTGAAATGCCTGACGAATTTGAAGACCCGGAAGGGTACGAGCTCTTCTTAGCTGAGCTTAAGACAGCTATGTTGTTAAACGATTGGATAGAGGAAGTGCCTGAAGACTCGATAATAGATCGTTATGATGTTGGGTCAGGAGACATACATGCATATGTTGAGACAGCCAGATGGCTTCTCTACTCGATGTACGAGCTAGCTAAGGTCTTAGAGATCAAGGAGGTATTAGCGGATATCCATAAGCTACTCTTAAGAGTAGAATCCGGTGTCAAGGAAGAGCTATTGCCGCTTGTTCAGCTAAGGGGTATAGGTAGGGCACGAGCAAGGGCGCTTTACAATGCTGGATATAGACACTTAGAGGACTTAAGAAAAGCAACGGTAACTGATTTGCTTAAAGTGCCGTTAATTGGTCCTGAGACAGCGAAGTCAATTAAGGAACAGCTAGGCAGTGAGCTAACTAAAGAGGAACTCGAAAAGGTTAAGAAAGCATCAAAACAACTTTCACTATTCGACTATACCACTTAACCTTCTCTAAATAGGTCTTAACCCCTAAGCTCTTATACAAGAGTATCAGCAAGATGTAGAGAAGAAGCTTCTTAAGCTCTGGGTGGAAGGTCTTGAGGAAGTTTCACATTGCCTCCGATGAAGACATAAAGAGCGGCGAAACCTCTGATGTATATTATCTTAGGACGAAGAAAATCTTGGAAGCAAAAGGACTAGCATCCACTAAGGTTGTAGCGGAAGCGACGGTTAGCAGTTTACCTAAGAATTGGCATTGGTGTGTTATATGCGGCATAGAAGAGGAAGCTCATTTATTTGAAGGCCTGCCCGTTAGCGTGTACTCTGTAAGAGAGGGTACAGTAGTGCCTTTGAGGGATATAGATGGCTTAAAAATTCCTGTCATGAGAATTGAGGGAGCCTATGCTGCTTTCGCACACGTCGAGACAGCCTCTGTAGGTCTTTTATGCCAAGCAACTGGCGTTGCGACAGCTGCCGCAAGAGTAAAGATAGCTGCAGGCTGGAAGCCTGTCTACGCCTTCGGCATTAGAAGAATGCATCCTGCAATCGCCCCCATGCTAGATAGAGCCGCCTTCATCGGGGGGTTTGATGGCGTATCTGGCGTGCTAGGTGCTAAGCTCATAGGTATAAAGCCTTCAGGCACCATGCCTCATACGCTAATCTTAATCTTCGGTAATCAAGAAGACGCGTGGAAAGCTTTTGACGAAGTTATCGAACAAGACATACCGAGAGTAGCTTTGGTAGATACATTCTATGATGAGAAAGTTGAAGCCCTTATGGCAGCTAAGCTCTTAAAGGACAAGCTGTTTGCTGTTCGCTTAGATACTCACGGTTCTAGAAGAGGAAACTTCGCTGACATAATAAGGGAAGTTAGATGGGAATTAGATATCAATGGGTTTAAGAACGTTAAGATCATGGTCTCAGGTGGCTTAAACGAAGAGAACATAGGTGAGCTTAGCAAAGCTGGAGCCGACATCTTCGGTGTTGGGACATCTGTAAGCAACGCGCCAACAGTTGATTTCGCGATAGACATTGTTGAAGTTGAAGGAAAGCCCTTAGCTAAACGCGGTAAGCTAGCTGGTAAAAAGCAAGTTTGGCGATGTAGGAGCTGCTTCACGTGGAAAGTCACATTAGCTAATACGTGTGAAGTAAAGTGCCCTAGGTGTGGCGATGTCATGGACCCAGTACTTGAGCCGCTAGTTGAAGAAGGCAGGATAGTTAAAGATTTGCCTAAACCACAAGAAATAAGGGATTACGTCATTTCACAAATAAAACACTACAACATAACTCTATAGTGAGGTCTTGCAATTGTCAAATGGCTTTGAAATCACTCTAGTTAAAGCTAGGGAGATATTAGATTCGAGAGGAAACCCAACAGTTGAGGCTGAAGTACATACATTAGCTGGAGGCATAGGAAGAGCTTCTGTACCATCAGGAGCTTCTACAGGAGCTTATGAAGCATTAGAGGTAAGGAATGGAGATCAGAGACGTTTTAAGGGTAAAGGCGTCTTAAAAGCCGTTGAAAACGTCAACAAAATAATAGCGCCAGCGCTCATTGGGCTAGATTCGAGAAAACAGGAAGAAGTAGATAATACGATGATATCGCTTGATGGCACAGCAAACAAGTCAAAGCTTGGCGCCAACGCTATCTTAAGCGTATCTTTAGCGACAGCAAAAGCGGCCGCTGGCACATTAAATAAACCACTTTACAAATACCTTGGAGGAGACGAAGCGTCAACTTTGCCAGTGCCGCTTATGAACATCATAAATGGAGGGAAGCACGCTGGAAACCAGCTTGCATTACAGGAGTTCATGATAATACCAGTAGGCTTTAAAAGCTTTAATGAAGCGTTAAGAGCTGGAGTTGAGGTATATCAATCTCTCAAGAACGTCTTAAAGAAATTATATGGAGCAAGTGCCATAAACGTGGGAGATGAAGGTGGTTTTGCACCACCAATGAAATTAACAGAAGAAGCTCTCCAAGCCCTAATGAAGGCAATAAGCGATGCGGGGTATACAGAAGACGAGGTGATGCTAGGCTTAGATTGTGCTGCTTCAAGCTTCTACGTAAACCAAAAAGAAGTGTACCTAGTTGATGGAGAAGAAAAAAGTAGAGATAAGCTCTTCGACTATTACCTAGAACTTATCAGTAGATACCCAATACTGTCAATTGAAGACCCGTTTGAAGAAAACGATTTTCAGTCATTTAGCGATTTTACAAGAGAGGTTGGGAAACACGTACAAGTTGTCGGAGACGATTTATTCGTCACGAACATAAACCGCTTAAAACAAGGAGTTTCAATGAAAGCTGCGAATGCCTTGTTGCTTAAGGTTAACCAAATAGGTACGTTGTCAGAAGCTATAGCTGCAGCTAAGTACGCTTTTGAAAACAGCTATAACGTAATTGTAAGTCACAGATCAGGAGAAACTGAAGATCCGTTCATTGCTGACTTAGCAGTAGCTCTCAATACAGGTCAAATAAAGACAGGTGCTCCAGCGCGAGGAGAGCGTACTGCAAAGTATAACCAGCTCTTAAGGATTGAAGAGGAGCTTGAAGCAAAAGCGAGATATCCTGGAAAAGAAGCTTTTAAGAAGAGATTAGGCTAAATCATGAGGCTTAGCCATGGCTCTCTACGAGACATCAAGCTATGCACTAGCAGGTGAATACGTACATCCAGGTCCTCCATATGCAATGCCCCTAGCGAATTACAATGGTAGGCTCTCAATAAGCTCCAAAAACGGGATAATAGAGTTTTCAGAACTTTATAACTATGTTAAAGAACTCTACGGTTACGTTAAGGGCTTTCACCTAATACACGAGGAAACTCTGAAAAATTCCTATAATGTGCTTAGGCAAAGCTTTAAGGAACACTTTAAAGGACACGTTAAGGTATTATGGGCAGTAAAATCTCTGCCTGTTAAAAGAGTTTTAAAGATATTAGCTGAAACAGAACTTGACGGCGTTGACGTAGCTTCGCCTCAGGAAGCTCAGTTAGCTTCTCACTTAGAGGTTCCCATGAGCTGGTCCACCTACACGTCGCCTCTAAAAAATGAGTATTGCTTGACACATGTGCTTAAGTTAGGTATCATAGATATAGTTGATAGTTTAGATGAGCTTGCGTTAATCGAGAAACTTGTTAGGAAACATAATCTTCCCAAGCCCAAAATAGGTATAAGGGTCAACCCAGAGCTTGAAGTAGAACTCCCACATCCGATTTTTACAGCTTCTCCTCTAAGTAAATTCGGCGTGCCCTTGAACTACGTCGACAAGCTCGCTACTAAGATCAAGGAGTTAGGATTTGAGCTCAAGCTCATACACTTGCACATAGGCTCCCAAATACCTGAGCCAGGTCTTTATAAGACCGCATTAGTTAAGCTCTCTAAAGCCTTGAAAAACTTAGATTTTAATGCCCTTGACATAGGAGGAGGTCTACCGTTTAACTATATGGCTAAAAGCCAATGGCTTGAGCTAGCAGAACAAGGGTATGCGCCTAAGTTTAAGTCACATATAAGCTATGAAGTAGATGACTTCGCAAAAGAGATTTCGCAAAGTGTCAGAGAAAACTTCAGCTCGGTCGACACCTTACTATTAGAGCCAGGACGAGTCATAGTAGCTGGAGCTGTCGTCACTTGTGGTGAAGTCTTAGGCTTTAAGCAGCTATATACAAAGCAAGGTCATAGCATTGGATGGGTTATATCAACAGTCTCTGTAAGTGAACTACATCATAAGCTCGTAGAGCCGGACCTCTTTCATCACATAATACTAGCAGATAGGCTTAACGAAGAAGAGAAAGCAACAGCTGGTGTAGGAGGAGATCTATGCTTTACTGGAGATGTGATAACGCCCACTAACGTATTTTTACGGATGCCCATGCCTAAACCAAGAGAGTGCATGTGTGTAGTAAATACAGGCGCTTACTCAATAGCGGGGGCATCAAATTTCCATAGAACACCTCGATTTCCAATACTCTCAATTACCGAAAAAGGAGACATCTTAATAGCTAGAAAACCAGAGCCCTTCGATCCCTTTAGCCCCCTAGACCTATAACTACTCCCACTCAATTGTGGCCGGGGGCTTGTGAGTTATATCGTAGACGACCCTGACAACTTCAGGTATTTCATTTGTAATACGTGTCGAAATTTTCTCGAGAACTTCAAAAGGTATTTTAGCGAAGTTAGCTGTCATGGCTTCAGAGCTTTCTACAGCTCTAACTGCTACAACATAGCCATAAGCCCTACGATCTCCCTTAACGCCTGTAGTCTTATCACTTAACAACACAGCAAAGTATTGCCAAAGCTTATCCTTTAAACCAGCTTTTTCAACTTCTTCCCTAACGATGCTATCAGCCTTCTTTAAAATCCTGAGCTTTTCCTCAGTTACTTCGCCAAGTATCCTAACAGCAAGCCCAGGTCCTGGAAAAGGCTGACGATAGACTATTTCATCAGGTAAGCCGAGTAATTTAGCTACTTTTCTAACTTCATCTTTGTAGAGATCCTTGAGAGGTTCAACTACACCTTTAAACTCTATCTTAGATGGAAGCCCCCCTACGTTATGATGAGTCTTAATTTTATCTGAATACCTCCTGAAACCGGACTCTATCCTATCTGGGTAAATAGTTCCTTGAACTAAGTACTCAGCTCCATAGCTTCTAGCAACTTCTTCAAATACTCTTATAAACTCCTCTCCAATAATCTTCCTCTTCTCTTCAGGATCTTTAACTCCTTTAAGCTTCTTCAAAAAGCGATCCTTAGCCTCCACCTTTAAAATGTTAAGGCCTAACCTTTGAAAAGTAGAAAATATCTGCTCAGGTTCACCTTCTCTCATAAACCCATGGTCAATAAAAACTGCGAGCAACTTATCTCCAACTGCCTTGTTTGCAATCATAGCTGCTGTTGAGGAGTCAACGCCCCCACTAAGCGCTATAATACATTTGGCATCTCCAACAAATCTTCGCACCTCGCTAACTGCTTTATCAACGAAATTCTCCATTCTCCAACTTGCAGAGCACTTGCAAATCTTAAAAGCAAAGTTTTCTAACAATTTCATTCCGCTTCTCGTATGCTCAACTTCAGGATGCCATTGAATACCATAAATAGGTCTTGAATAATGCTTAAACGCCGCGATATACCCATGTTCACTTAAAGCTAATACTTTAAATGTCTCAGGAAGCTCTTTCACATAATCTGAATGGCTCATCCAGACAGCTTCCTCTTTACTTAACCCCTCGAGAATACTATTGCTTTCTAGCACATTAATACGAGCTAAACCATATTCTCCAATACCCTTTAAGACCTTCCCTCCCATTAACTGAGCTAAAAGCTGATGCCCATAGCATATGCCTAATAAGGGGATATTAATGTCTAAGGGGTTCCAGCTTATTTTCGGTGCATTAACTTCATAAACGCTTGATGGACCACCAGATAAAACTACGCCCTTAACCTCAATTTCTCCATTTCCTTTAAAAGATCGAGGATCTACATCAGGTGGTATAAGCTCAGAGTATACCTCAAGTTGCCTAAACCTCTTACATATTAAATGAGCGTATTGTCCTCCAAAGTCCACAACTAGTATGGCATCCATATGCCTCACTAGCGAACTTCAAAACTCTAAGATTTAACTTAACTGTTGCGTTAAATTAAGAGGAGAACTTTCTTAACACAAAATTTAAGAGAATACGCAGAGAATACCAAAGATTTAACTGGTGTTTTCTTATGAATTTACGCAGCTTAGCTGCATTGCTAGCTTTATTTACAATTCCCCATCTTATAGGCTATTACCTTTTAAATGCCCCGTTAATCAGCTGCATTTTGCCTTTATCTGCATGCATCCTACTATTAGCTGTAGTGATCAAGCTAGCATTACATTGGAGGATGAGCACGATATTGTTTTCCCTGATATTGATGATAATAAGCGTCCTCTTCCTATTATCGGCAGAAATAATGAAATTTCTTATCTACACCAATTTAATACCCCCTATTGAAAAGATCTACTATCTGTACATACTGGCCATGGTTCCAGGGGCTTTCGGTATATCAACCTTAATCAGTGATTGGAAAAACAACATTAAGATAAGTCGAATAGATTACATACTTCCACTAGCATTTGCCATCCCTGGAACAGCGCTAATTGTCCCCTACTTCATAAACCCCGATATTTACCTTAATGACCTACACGTATTGGGATGTGGTTACCTATTGCTGTTAACCTCGTTTTTCGCTTTCCTAGCAATAGTTATTCACAAACGCTTCTCATGTAGCTTATCCTCCTATATGCTGGTATTAGGCATCTTACTCTTGTTATTTGCTCATTGTCTTGCCCCTCTACAAACTACGCTTAGAGACTTAGCAGCTTTGCCTTTGACGCTCGGTTATGTAATATTGTCAGCAGCTTTACTTTACTTCATGAGGGAATCTGAAGGTCATGGAGCAGAAACGTATCTTAAGGCTTCGCCTTCGTTAAGCTTAGACTTAGCTAAAAAAGTTAAAGATGAGGGAAATACCCCCTAATTATTGGCAACGATGTCTCCCCAGCTCTTTGAAGATACCTCTCTTAGAGATAAGTTATACGTTTTCAAGGATAGGAGAGACGCTGGAAGAAAGTTAGCAAACATGTTGTCTCCACGCTATCAAGGGCTAGACTGCGTTGTACTAGCTATTCCAAGCGGTGGTGTGCCAGTTGCCCTGGAGGTTGCTAAACACCTCAATGCCGAGCTTGATATAGTGATATGCAGAAAAATACCGATACCCTTTAACAAGGAAGCAGGTTTTGGCGCTATTTCCCCTGATGGTGATATCTATCTAAACAGAGCTTTAGTCAGAAGTCTTGGCTTAGATAATCAGTACATACGTTGGGCAGCGAACCGAGTCCTTTCCGAAATCAAGAGGAGAGAACAAGTTTTTAGAATGAACCGCCCACCTGTAATTCTAAAGAATAAACATGTCATCCTAGTTGACGATGGCTTAGCATCAGGATATACGATGTTAGCTGCTGTACATTACGTTAAGAAAAGAGAGCCTTCTAAAGTCATAGTAGCTGTACCTACATCTCCTAATGAGTCAATAAACCTGCTTTTACCGCATGTTGATGAGCTTTATTGTCTCAACGTTAGGGACATCTATCCATTTGCTGTAGCAGATGCCTATGAGATTTGGTATGATTTAAGCGACCAAGAAGTGGTATCCTTACTCAAAGAAGCGTGGAATATGTCTTGAAGCACCAAGGGGGCTTTCAAACGTTAGCTGATGAAGCTACTTATAAAAATACGATAAGGTTAGCTTCTATAAGGTCTTTGAGAAGGCGTCTTGACGATGTGCTATTATTGGCTTTCATGTCAATGTTGCTTGTTCTTTCCATTACCATATCAAGAACCCTTGCTGAAATAATGATCTTCGTTGCCCCTTTGGCGATAATATTTCTTATATTGTTAATAAAGCGTAAGAACCTACTTTCACTTGCATTATACGTTATTAGGCCACCATTAGCTTCATATCTCATAAAGGCATTAAAACAGGCTGATAAATCAGCAGCTTCATTAAATGCCACGTTCTCAATAACATCTAAGAAAGAGAACTCTCAAGTAATATGTTTAATAGAGCTATCACTTAGTTTAAACACACGTCAAGAAACTTGGAAGTTTAAACATACTGACCTAGCCTTTTGTAAAATAGTCTTTTGGAGCAACATCTGCTACTTGTTAGCGACGGCAAGAAAACACGGCATAAAGCTATTCCTGTCCCAAAACTTCACATAACATAGGCAGTAACTTTGCTAAATCCAAACCTTCCCCTCTCTTATCCACGATTTCACATATCCTTTTAAAGAGGGCGTGCTTATCAGCAAAGGTGCAAAACTTCCTTAACAATTCAGAAACCCCTCCACATGAACAGACCTTTAAGACTAAATCATCGTCGCAGAACATCATCTCAAGAAGTTTCCTTAAAAGCTCATCATTCTCAATAATTTTCGCTATACCCGATGGGCTACTTAGCATTTCAACCACGTTAACTTCTCCTTCCTCATGACCAAAGCCCCCCTTAGGCATCGTAAGCGCATTAAGGGGTTCACATGGAGTTCCATCTTCATGTACAAATAACGTTACGGAGCAATACGTAGTCTTAAAGACCCTTCTTCCATGAGGGCATTTCACCACATACTCTTCAGCTACCGTAGATATGGGCTTTCCTCTAAACTCAAATACATTAGACAATCTCCTTCACCTCTTCAGCAAGTAAACGAGGCAATAAATTGAGGTCATCAACAATCTTAACGTTTCTAAACCTCTCAAGATACTCTATAGGAACTTCATCTTCGAGGCAAAACGCCATTATGTGCATTTTTCTCAAAGTCCGCATTAAGGACATAGCTCTATCAACGTCCTCCCACGAATCAGGATAACCATCAGTTATCAAGATAACGCTCTTACGCTCTGATGCCCTCCAGCTTAATGAATATGCCCTCTTCAACGCCTCTCCTAAAGGCGTCCCTCCCATAGCCTGCGGATAAAACCTGCCTTGTGCTATCTCCTCATGAAAGTCCTTTAATACCCTTATTCCTCCCCCAAAGCCGACAACAGATGTCCTAATAGCTGATATAGGCTTTAACGCTTCAAGCAGTATTACACATGCTTCGGCAGCCTTAACACATCTATCTTTAATCTCCATAGACCCAGATTGGTCAAGAAGGATGCAGATGTCTAAGGCTGGCTTTAACTTCTTAATCCTTAAGTAAAACTTACCACCTAAATCAAAAGTATAGGAGTCGATGAAAGCTTCTTGCTGAAACTTTAAGTTAAGCTCACCATCGGTAGAGGAATCCAATAACGGTTCAAGCCCCTTTTTAGCGAAAATCCTCGAAATCTCCTTGATAACTCCCTCATAGCATCTAACGGTATTTATGTAAAACCTTAAGTCTTCTATACTACTTGGGTTTACTAAGATGTAGTCTGGCACACCTTGAGGTAACGCTCCTTTTTTCTCAAGTCTAGCATAGGGCTCATCAGATACGATAGCTGAAAAGTCTTCAGAAATACTCTTTGCAGTTTTCCAAGGTAACACGTCAACGTTCTCTTTACCGGCTTCGGGGGGCTTGACCTGTTTCTCTTTCGACTTCGAAGCTTTCTTGGCAAGTTCACTAACTTGTTCAGCTGACCTAGAAGTTATCTCAGCGATATCCTCATCCTCAATATAGTATTTTGAATCAAGATAAGCATAGATGCTTTCAGCCAACTTAAACATATCACTTGTAGAAGCCCCGCGTCTAGCAATAAAGAGCCTCGGCAATACGAAATGCAAGTCCTCCTTAACATCCTCATTTAACAGGTAAACATCCACAGAACCAAATCTAGCTGCTTGATATATGGCTTCAATACTTTTTCTTAACTTAGTTTTTCTTCGCCTAAATCCAAGCTTCATGCTTGATACATAAGCTAGAGCTACCGATAGATACTTTGCTAAGGACATGTATTCCTTCAAGCAAAGATATTCAATTCTCAAGTCTTCTAACAAGTTAAATAGAAATGAGAATATCGAAGGGTTATATGAGTCGGTGCGTATAGGATTTCCAAGCTGATTTTCTTTGAACATGTCGAAATCCGTAAAGCGTACGTGAAGTAACTCATGAAGCAAAACCCCCTTTAAAATGATATTTCTTAAATACGGTGTAGCAAGCTTACCAAACCATGAGGCGTTTAAGGCAACCACATACTTATTTTCATGGACTTTCGTAGTCATTCCGGGAGCTTGAGCTTGCTCGGCCACCCAAACTATGCTTAAGTCCACGTCATCAGGTAATACGGCGAAAAGCTCGTCAGGTATTATGCTCATAAAATCAAAACCTCTAACTTCTCCCTCCTCTTCTTAGCTTCAATTGGGCTTTCGTCTAAATCTAAGTAGTACATGAAAGCTTCCTTAACTCTCTCCTTAAACTCTCGAATACCATAAACGTCGATAAACTGTAAGAACACTTTAACCTCTTCGTCGTTCAATGCAGCTAATAAGCTGTCAGGTTCAACCCCGTGAATACGCCTATAAACCTTAGATATGAATGCTTCAAGACTTTGATTTTCAGGTAAACCTACCTCGCTCCTTATTTTAGACAATACTTTATCCATGTCGAAGTCTTGGCTAAAGCCGTTCCATCCATTTTCCTTCATAAAGTGCAGGTCGCTGTTTAATGCAGCTACTAAAGCAGCTATGTTTCTAGCACTTAGTGGGCTTTCACGCGATCTAATTTCTCGCATCAAGCTTAACGCGTACTTAATAATAGGTTCGGGGACTAATAGCTCAAGTCTGTGATATTCAGGGTCTTGTAAAAGTTGTTTAACGATTTCAAGCTCCTCCTCCCAACTAGGGTAGTCAAACCATATTGCTCTAACACGCGTAGCAAAGGCTTGTGGCAAGAAGTAGTCTGATGTGCTCACTCTAGCTGGGTTAGCGCAGAATATGATTCTAAGAGTAGGCTTCGCGTATACGATGAGGTCTCCATCAGTGATCATGGCAGTTCTCTCAAGAAGCTGGTTCATAGTTGAAAGAAGTTCAGGTGTGGCATGTGTTGCTTCATCTACGACTACTATAGCTCCTTCTTCAGCTGCCTGTGCTAAAACACCTTTAACACTTATGAAAGAACCTTTAATAAGCCTCTTACCAATTAGAAGTGTTGTCTTCGTATGCTCAGGTGAAAGCTGTACATAGTATGCTTTAACGCCATGTTCTTTAGCATATTCCTTGGCTAAGTTTAAGGCGAAAACTGTCTTACCCGCACCAGCGGGGCCTATTAAGAAAAGCGGGGTTTTCGAATGCTTAATAAAGAAGTATGCACGTTTAAATTTCTCAAGAACCCCTTTTCCAACAAGTTTGGGTACTTTATTGAGATCAAGCTCATGTATAACAACAGCAAGTTCTTCGCGCTTCTCAGACATTTTACTCATTGTTCAATGACGTTAAGCACAGAGATTAAGATTTCCACTTTAACGGAAATGCCAAAAACTATAACTTTAAGCATAGAGCAAAGATTTGCCATATAGCCAAGGTGGTCATTTTGAACAGCTACAGAGAGCTTACCATCACGTTGTTAACAGGCATGGTCATTGGGCTAATGATAGGGGCGATAGCCTACCAGCCATATATTCAAACATTAACAAGTGAAAACCAAGAGCTTAAAGCATTGTATCAAAGCATACAAGAAAGCTACGTGACGCTACAATACGAACTCAATAAGTCACAAGCTAAAGTAAATTACTTAGACATGTTGGTTAAAACAGCTGGCATCGGAGAAAACTTAACACTAGATAAGATAGCTTTCTACTTTTCAAAACCACCTAACGGCGAGCTAAACCCTAACGCTACATATGAGCGAGGAGATATCGTGTGGATCTATACAGAGCTATCTGGCTTTTGTTGCAAGAAGCTTAATGGGACTTGGGCAATAGATATCATCTTTTGCTTAAGGATATTTGATGCGCAAGGACAACTTATTTGGCAGTTCAAACCATTAAGGTTAAATGCCACTTACGACGAAAAACCTGAAAAACTATGGTATAGAGCTTGGTTACGCCCAAGTACGCCAGGTACCTTCATTATAACGCTAATAGCATATGATAAGATTTCACTTAAATCAACAGCCACGTCAGCTCTCCTAACCATAACTTAAGCATAGCTAGAGAATTCTCAGCCTAAGCTCAGCTCTAGTAATAT
>QMQV01000010.1 GCA_003649085.1 Thermoproteota archaeon | reverse complement strand
TTCTTAAGCTTGAAGAGCAGCTCTACAAACACCTCATCGAAGCTACTAAGCTCTACCTAACGGTAAAATCTGTGTTAAAGAAGATTATGAGGAGAGAAGAAGCTGATCCATTAAAGATCTTAGAAAGCTGGAGAAAACTCGCTGAGGAAACGTTAGCTATGCTCTCCTCAAATAGCTTTAAGGCACATATAGTCACGATACCAGAATGGCTTAGCATTGTTCAAACAGAGCGCCTAGTAAAAGAGCTTACAGCTTTTAAAGTTAACATTGGAAAGCTTATAGTCAACCAAGTAGCCTTAGACGACCAAGCAAGAAAAGCCATGCATCAAAAATACCTATCCATGCTTAAAGAAAAGCTCGGCTTTCTCGAGATCATTGCAATACCTGTTCAGCGCTATGAGCTAAGAGGCCTAAATAACCTACTTAAGTTTTCAATGTGTTTAGCTGATGTAATACCATTCTAGCTAACTTAAAATCAAAAAGCTTTTAAAACCGACGTGTTTTCACACAATGGGCACTTTAAAGGATGTTGGTTAGCTTGTCTATTAAGAGGATGTGGGAAATAGAGGTTGGAATACCTAGAATTGAGAAAATCCTGGTAATATCCACTGATGAAGGCATTAGGGTTGCGATCTTAAACGATGCTAAAGAAGAAATGGACGTAAAACACTTCATAAAGCTAGTTTACGGGATTAGAGGAAGGTTAGATCGCGTAGTTGAAGACCTAACCCAAGCTATGAGAGAAGCTGGAGCGATAATGCTGGAGTAAAGAGCTACAAAGCGAGGTTAAGCTTATGCGCGAAGATCAGCTAAGCTTTTCAAAAACCTCCATTTTTTCAACAACTTCTCTAGGTAAGTACACGTGGTCAAACAATTTGCCGCTGCTCTCAAAAAGCTTCATAGCTTTAATAAGCTCAAAGTATTTTCCTCTAGCGATGCCATTGGCGTATAGAGCAGCTCCTTCAGCAGCTTCTTTAGCTACCTTAGCTCTCCCCTTAAGCTTTACAACTCCTACGCTTAGCCCTAGCTCTTTGAAAAACCTTTGAAGCCTATCTTCGACATCCTTTAGGAAATCGGAAATCCTCGTAAACCTGCCGCTGAGCACGATTTCCCTAGGCTTAACCGAAGGCAACAATGAAGCAACGTCTTTTACAATAGATTCAAGCATAAGCTCATAACCACGCTTAACCTTCTCATCCACTTTAGCGAGCTCAACGAATTCCTCAGGTGTTGTCTTAAAGGGGTCTAAACCAGCTACGTGAGCTACGCCACCAGAGAACAATAGCATCTTAGAGAAGCCTTTGAGAGAGTTTGCTAGTGCATATGCGAGCTCAGAATCCATAAAGCCCATGCCCATATACGATGGGAAACCAGCAGTTCCAGCCATAGCGTCTACGATAGCTCCCCTATCAACAGCTACAGCTGATGTGTAGGCAAAGCCCACTTCAACTAAGATTAGTGAAGTCTCATCATATCTTATTCCAAGCCTTTCAGCTTGGTCCTTAACAGCTAGAATAACGCTGTAAACCTTGTCAGCAGTGCCCATGTCGATTTTATTGGCTTTTCTCCAAGCTGGCACCGTAGTTAAGTGTATGACGCCTGGCGTAAACCATACGTTGAGCTCCTTAGCCTCTCTCAAAATTTTCATAAGCCCTCTAAGACCCACGATTCTAAGCCTTCTCTCAACATCCTCTTTCGTCACAAAAGTTGCTAAAGCTATGTCAGCGTCGCTAGCTTCACAAGCTCTTTTAAGGGGCATGCCGTAACCACATGGTCCTACAACAGCATCTATCCTGCCAAACCTTCTTTGAACCTCCAAAAGCCTATCCACGACGATTTTAGGCTTCGCCGTTATCTCCTCCCTCGGTATAGCTTCATCTATTAATACCTCTCCGCTCTCGTCGTCAAAGCCGTATAAGTCCATGCTCATAGTGCCGGGGTCTATGCCTATAGCCTTAACCATCTCCTAATCCTCCAAAACCTCAGCTCCATCGTTATCAGCTTTAACATAGAATACTTCCCCGCCGCCATTAGCATTTAAGAAAGCTCTTAACTCCTCAACAAGCTCTTTCGCGCGAGCTTCTCCTTCAACGATGCTGTAAAACGTAGGTCCCCAAGAGCTCTGACAAGCACATTTAGACCTTCTCAACATAATCTTCACGCCTTCCTCAACAATCGGATGGCAGTAGACACCTCCTTGATATCTGCTCCAAAACTCTCCAAGCTTTAAATTAAATAGCGTAAGCCCTTCTCCAAAGCTGTCTAAGTCGCGTTCAATAATCGATGGGATGACCTTAACCAAGACGATCCTAGACAGGGCGTCTGACAAGCTACTAGGCATTTGCTCAAGGCTTTCGAGAACCACGTCTTCGCGCTCCCTGATCTCCCTCACCTTAGATAGAGGTTTTTCAGGTAAGGCTACTACAAAAAGCCAGTTTTCAGGCACATCAACGCGGAAGATGAGTGGCGGCAACATCTTCTCCTTTAAATTAACCTTAAATCCTCCTTCGACAATAAACCCTCCAAACTTAAACGCGTAAACACCTAAAGCTGTTATCAACCCCCTCCTAACCGTTAAAGCGACATCCTCTACCCTCAGCCCTAAATCATAGAGCTTTGAAATGGCAACACCGATCGATAAAGCTAACGTAGTGTTATAGCCGAGACCTGCGAAAGCAGGTATTTTCTTCCTAACGTCTACCTTAACGCCCTTGACGCCAAGCCTCTTAACTAAGGCTTCAGCATAATGCTTAGCCCACATGTCATTAGATGCTATAAAGTCACTTTTCTCAACAGAGATCTCGAGCTGGTAGTCTATGGCAAAGCCCACAGTCCCGTAAAGCCTACCTAAATCGCCTGTTAAGTCAAAATTGCCAGCGTGTAAGTGAGCTGGCGCCCTTACTACAACTCTATCCATGTGCTCTAATGCTGGTAATATCCTTTAAAATCCTTAACGCCGCTTCTCAACAAACCCATATCTCCTCAACAGTTTTACCAAAGCTAGGCCTAGCACGTTTATGCTTATGAAAGAGCCTATGAAAAGGCTCATCCACCAAATCCAAAGAGGCATTTCAGTTATTAAAGCTAAATACGTACCGACAATAAACGTGACAATCAACGTCGCTACAAAACAAGCTAGGAAATCTAAGTACTTAGCATTTAAGCTTAGCTTGCTAATCCTAAAAGCGGCATAGCTAGCTAACAAGTTAGCTAAAGGGCCTAATGTAACTTCAACAATTGCTAACGGCATTGGAGTAAAGGCGTTCGCGACGACACATCCTATAGTAACTCCGAGAATAGCGGGCCAACCAAAGATAATTGACAGCGGTATAAGAGCGTCGGCGACTCTCACTTGTACTAAAGCGAAGCTAAACTGTATAAGCCCAATGACCAGAGTTGCGTAAGCACCAGCTATAAGAGCTGTTAAAGCGATATCTCTACTCCTAAGCATATTGCAAAAACCCTCCTTTCACAGCAAACTTCTAGGATTTCAACTTTGCGAAGGGAAGTGTATTTGAGTAGAACAGACATACACTTTTGAAGCAATTTGACAAATTTTTAGAAAAATCTTAAAATTTTTAAGCAACATCAGACAAAGACCTTATGTCGCTTGAGGTGCCTTACTTGAAGAAGCTTCTACCAGGGCTTTTAAGCACGGTCGCTGTTGTAAACGTCCTCGATGGCTATACAAGCTACCTCCTAGCTACCCTCGGTAAGGGCTTTGAAGCTAACATATTGTTTTCAGATTTCGTAATGGCACATTCACTTGAGTACTTCGTTGTTAAAGTACTAGCTTCGCTGTTGATAATAATAGCCGCCATGTTCATAGCGTTTAGAGTTAACTTCAAGAAGTGGCAAGTACAGGTTATTGTGCTTGAAGCTGTCGTAGCTATCATAACGTTAGCGTATTGCGTAGTCAACAACGTGTTGATATTGTTAGCTTAAAATTAAACAGGTATATTTTCCCTTTTTATTGAGACAGCCGCCTCGATAGCTAAGCCAGCTGCCACATCTTCTCCAAGCTTAGCTACTCTGTTGAAGAGGTCCTTTAAAGCTATGAGCTGAGCTAAGTCAACGTAATATAAGAAGGTCCAAGGCTCCAAATCCCCCTTCTCAAGCCTCCAATACCTCTTCTTATCGGCTTTAATCCTCTTCATCCTCTCCTCCACAAAACTCCTAGAGCTAAACTCCTTCCACATGTTAAGCGCATGGTCGACGCTCCAGCTATAGAGATCCAACACCGTGTAATCTGCTATCCTCAAGTGTAATCTCCATCCAGGGTTGTCGAGCTTAACTTTGGATTTAACGTCTTCGATGGTGAGCGGCTTCAACATCTTCTCAGCTTCCCTACCCAAAGCTATTATTGGAGAAACATATGAAGAAGCTAATACGACAGCCTCAGCAGCCTCCATATCAACGTTTAGGGAATCTACGATAACGTTTACTAGCTCTTGAATGGGCTTAATTGGGTAGACCACTTGGACAAACGGCTTCCCGCCGAGCCTTTTCTCAAAGTATCCACTTGCCCTAGACAATATCGTCGGCGTAACCCCTAAATTCCTATATTTAAACCTGTTTACAAGCCAGTTAACAAGGTCTTCAACATCCTCACCAGGCGATATTAATACAACACCTCTCAAGTTCTTAACCAAAGCAGCATATCTTGAGAACATCGCCTACACCTTTAAATTTCCTATAAGCTTCATACCACTTATTAAGCGCTCAGAGGTCTCTACGTTGTCGGGAAACGTTAAGAAGGTGTTAATAGAAGTACTAGGCTACCCAGAAGATTACGCTTGCTTAACAGCTTACATGTGGATTAACGAGATTAAAGAGCTGTTAGAAAGCGACTTCAACGTAGAAGTAGAGACGCGTTTTAAAGACATAAGGGAGTTTAAAGAGCTTTCTGAAGCTCCGGCGATACTGGTTAATGGGCACGCCGTTATGAAAGGCTTGCCAAGTGAAGCTGGCTACTATTATGAAGTTATATACGGTTTTCTAAAGAAATCGCTTTCAACAAGCTAGATAAATAAAGAGAGGTGTGCTCTCAGCAGTCGCCAATTTAAGTCAGGTTATAAGGCTTTGAAGGAAACCGGCTTTTCTGTGACCCTATGCTAGAGGTCGTGCCGCTAGATTACAACCAGATATCTAGTGTTAAAGACTGGAGGTCTATTGCTAATTACGAGGTTGCCATTGAAAATAGGGAAGGAGTGAAGCTTATTGGTCCTAGAGCTTTCAAATCATCAGGCTCGTCGACAGCGAGGTTTTACGATATTGCGTCAGCGAGGCCGATTTTGTCTTCGAAGCTTGGGAAAGTCGATGGCTTAATAGTCAAAGCATATAGAGCAGTAATTCACAGCATCATACACTCACCTATAGGGCTTTCAGCATCACTGAGCTTATTATACCATTCAGGAATGGAACTGGGCAAGAGCTTGTACAAGGAGTATTCACCTTCAACGCTTGAAGACCTTTGTAAGCTTTTAGAAGACCTAGGCTGGGGTATTGTAGATCCAATGCCAAACGGCAACATAAGAGTATACGAGTGCATAGACTGTAGCGGGCTACCATATTTAGGCTATCCAATATGCACCTTTGAAGCTGGCTTGTTAAGTAGCATGCTATCGTCTATGGCGAACTCCACCATTAGGGCAGAGGAGTTACGGTGTTGGGCGACAGGTTATAGCTTTTGCGATTTCCGCATTGAATCTAAAAAGCCTAAAATATAGAGGCGTGTTGACAGAAAAATCGAGTTACAAAATGAGTAAAAGCATAGGACCTGATGTCAAGAATTTAATGAAAATCTTGCTCCAAAACATGTCCAGCTACTTTTCGCATGACTATCTAAATAGCGAGGGACGCAAGCTTTTCGAGGAAATGGCTAGAATGCTAATCTACGAACATCCAGAGTATAAGCCAATAATTCAGAAAACTAGGCGCAACCCTACACTATCTAACGTGTTAAAGATAGCTCACATAGTTTTAGGAGAAGAAGCTGAAAAACTGTTAAGTTGGTAAAAAATAGGGATATTAGGGGTAGAGGCGTTAAGCCTTAGGCATAGCTTCTAATGCTTTCTTCCACGCTTCTAGGGCGGTTTTGAACATCTCGAACATCATGGCGTAGTAGTATGGGTAGAACATCCAATACATCATTGTAGTCATTAGGTACCCTATGTCATATGGCATTGGTGGATATGGCGGATAGCCATACCACCAATACACTCGTTGTCACCTACCTTTTACCAGTAAAACGGCGGGTATACGAATGGGTAATATGGCATGTAGCCGTAGTAGGGCATGAACGGAAAGAATGGCGGTCTATAGTAGTATGCCCATGGATAGCCAAAGAGCCACCAACAAGCTCCTCTGCCAAAGAGCCATCCTGGTCTCTGCCACGGTGGCAAGTAGCTGAATGGTCCTCTGCCAGGCCAAGGTCCAAACCAGCCTCTACCCCAGCCTCCTCCCCAACCATATCCAGGGTACCAAGCCACGGAGGCATCACCTCCATATTTTTGAGCTACTGCACAAAATTTAAACCTTACTTTCATGTGTTTAAGATAGAAAACCTTTAAGCCTTAGGCCTCGTAGGTATAAGGCTTCAACCCGGTGTTAAGCTTTGAACTTAAGGAGAGCATTAACCATATTTGTAGCAAGGATATTTTCAAAGAAGCTTGGGCTATCTCATGGTGGAGATGCTGATGGCATAATATCGGCTGCTTTGTTTTTGAGAGCTAACCCCGATGCGTACATTGTTTTTGCTGAGCCTTGGGAAGTTAATAAGGGAATTATTAAGCTTATTAAATGGGATTTCGTCGCCGATTTGCCTTCACCTAAGAAAGCTAAGGTTAGAGTTGACCACCACCAAACTAATGAGCCTGGAGCAGATCTCGAATATCATGATCCACAAGCTCCTTCAGCAGCCTCCTTAGCTATTAAAGCTTTAAAATTAGAAAGTGATAGCGAAGCTGTTAAACTCGTTGAGCTAGCAAATCAATGCGACACAGCTAACATATCGTCAAGTGAGGCGTGGGATTTAAACGACGCTGTCAAAGGAGCTAGCTATGGTGATAAGGTTAAGCTAGCTAAGCTCTTAGCTGTCAAAGGCGTTAAAACGCTTCAAGAGCCTTTTCTAAAGCCGTTAATTGAAAAGAATAGGCGTAGGAGAATAGCCACTTACGCTCTTGTAGAGAAATTGCCTATATCTGAGGTTATGGTAATGGATGTAGATAATGGAGAGCGCTTTTCAATAAGAGGGCTTATGATTGAGCTTGAGAAGAGAGGAGCAAAGCTAACATGTGCTTTAACTCCTAGAGTTAGAGGGTACAAACTGCACGTGGGAGCTCGAGTCGATAGCGAGTTTGATTCAGCTGAGTTGGCTTCAAAGCTTGGCGGTGGAGGCCATAAGTGGGCTGCTGGGGCAATAGTTGATAGCAAGGAGCGAGCGTACAAAGCGATTAAGGAGTACTTATGCGTCGATAAGTTAAGGGTGTTTAAAGTTAATGCGAGCGGAGAAGTTGAGGAGATGGTTGTTTAAGCACTTTACCTAACTTTAGCTCCAGCTGGAGC
This sequence comes from Thermoproteota archaeon, assembly GCA_003649085.1. Next base: position 19,445 of record QMQV01000010.1, on the reverse strand, counting down.
ATCCCCATCAATAGTAAGCCATATAGGCTTTCCGTTCACGTCAGCAGCTAGCAACATTCCTCGTGACTCAATGCCAGCGATTTTCTTAGGCTGTAGGTTAGCTAAGATAATGAACTTCTTGCCTATAAAATACTCAGGAGGATAATATTCAGCTCCCCCGACAACAAGCTCTCTGGTCTCTCCACCTAAATCTACTTTAACCTTCAAGATCTTTTTCATACCAGGAATTCTCTCAGCGGACAATACTGTGCAAACCCTTAAGTCAAGCTTATTGAAATCCTCCATGCTAACCTCCATGCGAAAAACACCTTTCAGAGCATAACTTTGCTCTAACGCATATTTAAAGCCTTAAAAGCCGTTAAGAGGCTGGCTTGGGGAGAAGACCTTCATCACGTGTCAGCAAGGCCAGGACTTCTTCCCATCGCCAGCCTATGTTAGAGATAAGCGGCTGAGCTATTAAGCTTAAAGCTATCAAGTAATGACCTTAACTGAAAAACGATAAAAGAGCGATAAGCGAATGGTTCTTTTTGTGAATCAGCCTTTTACTAAAATTGCTGGTGTTGAAGTCCCAAAAGTCATGGTTGGTAGTAGTCCCTTTACAGGAGCTGGGCAGTTTGGCTGGCGAGCAATGATATACGCTGAGAAGTTTTTAGGAAACCCTGAGAACATGGTCAAGATATACGTTAGGGCTTTGAAGCTTGGCATAACAGGCTTTAACGTGTTAAGCGTTGAGAAAGTCGTAGATGCATTGCTTGAAGCTCAAAGGAGAACGAAGGTTAAGCCCTTCGTTTTCGCTACGTGCGGAATGTGGGGTTTCGCTCGTTTTTGGAAGGAGTATGAAGTTGTCAGGAAAGCTGCTCCCACTTTGGTAGCGTTGCACGCTAGCATGGTTGATAGAGAGGCTTCCTCAAGAACTTCAATAAGCAAGCTTTCGTCAATCGTATCTCAGCTTAAAGCTCTAGGTCACGTAGTTGGAGTGGCTACGCATATTCCTGGGAATACGATAGCAGCTTTAGAACAAGCAAGCTTAGACGTAGACTTCTACTTCGCCCCAATAAATAAGCTAGGCGAGTTCATGGAGCCAGATCCTAGGATGACATTTGAGGTCCTGAAGAAAGCTACTAAGCCGATAATAGCTAAAAAATGTCTAGCTGCTGGTAAGCTGAAGCTTAAGGAAGCTCTCGACTTCGTCTTAAAGGAGTTTAAGGCATCAGCAGCTGTCGTAGGAGTTGCTTCAGAAGAGGAGGTTGAAGAGTTAGCTGAATACGCATTTTCACTTAACCTTTAGTTAGTCTCACGTAGTTTAAATGCTGGAGATAACAACGCATTTCTACTGCTCTAAAGCTTTCTCCTATAGGGACAATCTCTTGAGCTACGACTTAGTGTTAAAACATTATTCAAACCCCCTTGTGAGAGAGGAAATCGCTGCTTATTGTAGTGGCAGATGGGTTGCCTTAGAAGGCGGTGGTCCAGCTAGCAGAGTTTTCTTAAGGTATGCTCATAATGGTAAGCCACTTAAGGTAAGTAAGCCGGAGGACCTTGAGGGGTTATTAGCTACATATAAAGGCGTAAGGCCGAGAACCGTCTACGGCTCTATAAATGTTTATCGAAGGCTTGAAGAAGAAAGGGATTTGGATGACCCACATAACATAGCTTTATGCTCGCCAATATGGGATATTGACGGTGAACTTAGCTCTTGGAAACAAGTTTTAGAAGCCGCTGGGGTTATTGCCGAGTTTTTAGAGCAAAAAGGGGTTAGGAAATCCGTTTTCATAAAGTGGTCTGGTGAAGGCTGCCACGTGCACATTCACGAAAGGGCTTTTTCAAGCGATCTGCTGTCTAAGCATAACCCACTTGACGTAGCTTTCTCCATAGTCGAGTATACGCTACGTGCCTTAAAGGATAAGCTAATGCCAATAGTGATGAGGAGTAATGGCAAGGTTAAGGTGGAAAACGAGATAGACATTAAGCGAGTTTTCACAGCCCCGCTATCCTTGCACAGGAGGCACGACCTGTGTTGTGTATGCTTTAAGCTCAACGCCTTAGATCAGTTTGACGTAAGCTGGGCTAACTTAGAGTCTTTTAAACACGACGTCAGCTGGAAGGGGTACGTTGAAGGGGAGGCGGATAACCTAGCTATTGAAGCTTTAGCTGCTGTTGGAGGCTATAGAGGCTGGGCTGAAGGAGTTAAGGAAGCTAAGGCAACCTCGATAGCCTTAGAGGAAAAGCCTCAAGCTGCTAAGATAGGTAGATTTCAGGTAATGGCGTTACTGCAAGCAGCTAGATACTACTTATTGACTGGTGACTTAGACAAGGCAAAGTCCTTTGGCTTAAATAGAGCAATCTTCTATGCTTGGGCAAAACACCATGCGAGAGACGTTAAAGCACATCTAGCAGCGGCTAAGGCAAGGGAAGCTGAAAAAGAGGAGAAAGAGGCTAGAGGGGCTAAGCTAACACAAGTATGTGGCGAGGAAGTTTTCGTAACAGATTCTGGATGGTTTACAATGGGAGGAGTAGTTCAAACGCCTAAAGACTACGATCGCCAAATAGCTTTAAACATATCCTCTGTCATACCATATGAAGAAGCTTGGAAAGCTGCTATTGAGTACTTGAAGAGCTTCCCACAATCCTACCTACAAGACCAACAGAAGTTCTTCAACGAAGTGTATAAGCCAGTTAGAGATAGTTTCATCGATGTCGTAGTTAAAAAGAAACGAGGAGCACATAAAACCTTAGATGAGATTTTCAAACAGTTTAAGTGAGGTCTAAGCTAGTGAGCTTAGTTAAGGTAATAGCTACAATAGGTCCTGCCTCATCGTCGAGTGAGATTATCCTAGCTATGGCTAAAGAGGGGGTAGATGGCTTTCGAATAAACTTTAGTCATGGAACTAAGGAAGAATGGAGGGAGTATGTGAAGATAATACGGGAGTCGGAGGACTACGTAGGTAGACCACTCGCTTTAGAGGGGGATCTTCAAGGCCCCTCAATTAGAGTAGGCTCCCTACTCCAACCCATACCTGTATCCCCAGGAGATATCGTGATCGCAACGCTATCTGATCAAGTAGGCTTGGAGGAAAAAGTCTTCCCAATACCATGTCGTGAGCTTTTCAGAGAGATTGTGCGTGGCGACGTGATAGCAATGGATGACGGCATGTTAAAGCTAGAAGCAATTGAGGTCTCTGAAGATCACATAGCTTTTAAAGCCTTGACTCCGGGCACGATTACGTCGAACAAAGCTATCGTCGTCTTAGGTAAGGAGATTGAGTTGCCGCTGCTTCATGAAGCAGACATGGAGAGGCTTAGGTTTGCTCTATCAAATGACTTTAACTACATAGGCTTAAGCTATGTGCGCAGAGCAAGCGACATCGAAGCAATTAAAATACTCATCCGCGGCTTCGGTGGATACGCTAAGGTGATGTCGAAGATAGAGACTAGATCTGCAATAGCTAACCTCTCTGAAATTGTCAATTGCTCAGATGCTATTCTCGTAGCTAGAGGGGACCTAGGAGTTCACTTTCCACTTGAGAGAATACCGCAGCTTCAGCAAATGATTGTTGAGACATGTATTAGAAGCGGAAAACCAGTTGCCTTGGCAACTCAACTGTTAACTTCAATGATCAATAGCCCCTCGCCTACGCGTAGCGAGATGGTCGACGTGGTCCAAGCCATACTCGAAGGCATCGACATGCTGATTTTAACAGGCGAAACCGCAGTAGGCAAATATCCGGTTGAAGCTGTTAAGTGGCTTAAGCGTATTATAAAGACATATGAAGGTCAAGTTAAGCCTCGTAGATCACCTCCACCAGGAGATAAGAAGCATGAGAAGTTCGCATACGGCGTTGTTGAGCTAGCTGAAAACATAGGTTCTAAAATAGCTGTCTTCACGAAGTCTGGGCTAACTGCCTTGAGAATAGCTCGCTTCAGACCAAAAGTTAAGGTGTACGCTGCTTCGCCAAATAAAAGAGCTTTGAGAGAGCTTTCAGTAATATGGGGTATTGAGCCATTATACGTAGAGGCAAAAGACTATTCGGATGGGCTTGATAAAACACTTAACGCGCTTGTAGATCAAGGTAAGCTTGTGGAAGGTGACGTGGCGTTGCTAACATATGGACTTAGGGATGAACCTGTACACATAGTGAAAATCGTCCAAGTTACTTCTAAGAGGTAAGGCAATTTTTGAAGAAAAACACGCTATTAACAATCTTAATCTTAGCGTTATTAGCTGCTCAATTCTTCACAACGACACACGCGATGACACAGCTAGCTCAGCTTAGCGTAAGGCTCGAAGTTGCCGTTAATGAGATAAGTGATTTAAAGGGAGCTCTGCAAAGACACGCTAATGAAGTTAAAGCTCTTAACCAGACAATAAGCTCTTTGTCAGCAAATATTTCCACCGTAAACCAGCGCTTAAACTCCGTTGAAGACGTGTTGGCGAACATAAGCATAAGCTACAGCTTTTTAAATCTTGAACTTCAAAAACTTAAGGAAAACTTCTCAAACTTCGTAAAGCTCTATGAAAGCCTTCTTCAAAACTACACAGCTCTTAATCAAAGCTACCAAGAGCTATTAGAGAACTACACTAAGTTGATGTCTGAAAACAAGCGTTTAAGACAAGAACTTGAGCTAAAGCTAAACCAATCTGAAGAATATAACAGGAAGCTTTCAGACCAGCTAAGTGAAATAGCCTACTTCAGGAGCTTTAAGGTGTATAACTATCGTCTACACTCATACAAGCTTATTGAGCTTAAGATAGCTGCACAAGACTACCTACACTATAGGCTCAACGTCACGAGAGAGTATGCGGTAATTGAGGACAGAGTTGAAAGGTTGCGTGAGCTTTTCATGGACTTTGTCACCTACGATGACCAATATATTAAGCAAATAGCTGAGCAGCTGAGGGAGATATCAGGCTTAAACGATGAGCTTTACGCAAACCTAGTTTTACAGATAGTCCATCAGATAAACTATGCTCGTACGCTGTACTGTAAATACCCAGTTGAGACGATTGTTGAAAACGTAGGTGACTGCGACAACCTAGCCGTGCTAGCAGCTTCCTTAATGAAAGCTGGAGGCGTCGATACAGCACTAATCCTGTGCAGGGTAAGTTCAGATGGCGTGAACTTCTTCGCACACGCCATGGTTGGGGTAGCTTTAAGTTCAAAGCCTCTAACGCCCTTAGCCTATGGAAGAACCCCTCAATATGTAAGTCATGAGGGGAAGCACTATTACTTATGCGAGTGCACTTATAGCAGGAAAGCAAGCCCATGGGATCTTAGCGTTAAAGGCTCATTAGTTGGAGATAACCCGTGGAAGGCCATGAAGGACATAGTGATATTACCCGTTTAGCCGCTTAGCCGTATAGCATTGCCCGATCTCTATAGCGCTTACAAAAGAGCTTTTCAACTTCTCTGCTCAGCCTTTCTTGCAGCTCCCTTTGCTTAGGCGATATCGAGGCTAAGTCTTTTTCACCAAAACATATGATTGGTCCTTGGGCGATAGCGCTTCCTTGGATCTCATTGATAGATACCGTTGGAATCTCCAAAATCTTCTTAGCAAGCTTAGCTGAAACGTAGCCTCTGCTTTTTAGAATAGCCTTGAAGATGTTGTCAGGTAGGGGTCTGAAACCATAGTTTGGGAGCTTAGATAGGTAGGCATAAAGCTCTTCGATATCGCTCGCCATGGTGCCTACGCCAACAAACCTATATGGGTCAAGTGGAACCATCTTAACTTCATAAACCTCTCCTTCAGGAGACATAATTATCAGCAGTGTAGAGCCTTTATCAAAGACTGCTAATGCTTTCCACCCTACTGGATTTTTATCGTATCTCTCAGCTAGCTTTTTAAGTAGCATTTCAGCGTCTTCCATACTCCCCACCTCAATAAAAACATGGACATTAATTAAATGCTTTCTCTACAAGGCGCTCCGTTAGCTGCTTTTTCAATTAACATCTGCCTTTCAGCTTGAAGTTTCTCGAACTTAGCTTTTCTCTCATACTTCTTCCTCCTGCTCTTAGCAACACTTACGAAAACCCTCCTTGACTTAGGCCTGTACTCAACTCTTAACGTGACTTCTCTATCCATCCACTCATCTTTTAACACAACATAGCGTATCCTCCTTCTATGAGGAAACTTTACAGCTATTACGGGGGTGACCTCGTATCCCCTATTTTTAAGCTGATGATATTTATTATGGAGTTTTTCGTAGTCTTCGGGCTCTATGTGAAACACGTCAGATCTAGAAATCTTACATTCTATTAGTTTAACCTTAGGCGCCTTGCCTAACAAAACTATGTCGACGCCGCCGTAGCTATGCTCGCTCTTAAATGAGACATAGTTATACCTAAACCTATTGTAAAGCGCTCTCTCAAACCTCTCTCCATCAGGATATATCTTAGACCTGTAAAGGTAACTGTTCAAAGTTTCAGCTAGCATCCGCTTAGCTTCACTCACATTACCTTCTTCAAGCTTAGCTATAATCTCTCTTAATGCCCTATCAAAGCGTTGGTAATAAAGTTTCAAGCTCATCACCTTCGGCATGACACCTTCGCTTAAGTTCCTAGAATTAAAGAGCTTTTTGTGCTAAACGGCGTCTTTGCTTTCTAGTCTTCGAAACTTAACCTCTTCTACTCTCATGACGACTTTATTAACACTTCCATCTATATCCTATTCCACCAACTAGCTCGCTTACTTCGATTGTTGGCACACATATCATTCTTGAAACTTCGATAATCACTTCATTACGTATATAATCTTTCTTTAAGACCTTGCCTTCAACAATGATGTTCGAGGGTGTTAAATTCAACCTTATAAAGGTATCAGGCTTGATACATGGCGTAGGCTCAGAAAAACGTATCGCAGCTTTACAGCTATCAAAAACGTCTAACAATCTTAACTCGATAAGTTCAGCTTCGCATTGAGCATTACTTACGTAGATCTTAACTTTTCTCGTTTTTTGCTCTGTTCTCTTCGTTTTAAAATACTCAAGAGCTTTCAAAGTGGGTATATATCCTCCTTTTGGACCTTGTATTGACTCCACGAACCCGAGTAATTTAAGATTGTTCATCACATTCCTTATCGTACCATCATCTCTTTTCAAGACCTTAGCTAGCTCTTCGCTCTTTACAGCTCTTCCAAGGTTTTCATAAAGCTCAACTAGTGCAGAAAGCATTGTCTGCTGCTGAACTTTGAGCTTCACCTTATCGCTTACCTCCTCCTTCCCGTATTTACTCGTAGTTTCAATGAGTCTATCATTTTTAAGACCCCTCTAAGTGAACTTGGAGAGGTTGTCCACATTGATCAGTAAGGCTAATATAATATAAATTTTTTTAGAAAATCAATAACCCCCAATCCATTTGGAAAGCAACATACGTAGTCCGCCATCTTCTTAAGTTCATCAACTGCATTTGCAACAGCAACTTTAAAACCAGCTACTTTGAAGAGCGCGATGTCGTTTTCACCATCTCCGATGCAAGCTAGTGCAGATAGCTTAACGCCAAGTATTTCAGCAGCTTTTTTAAGACCATATGCCTTATCAACTCCTATTGGCAAGAGCATTACTCTATCACGGTTTAGCTCAAGAAACGCATCTTTCACAAATCCTTTCCTCTCTAAGCTTTCCCTGAGCCTGCTATAGTGTTGAGAGCTAAACGATGCTACAACCTCTCCTAGCTCAACCGTAGGATCATATACTTCCTCGATTAGGGATGATCTAATGCGGTCCCAGTCCTTAGGTTTTGTCACATACTTTTGTCCATGTTCGATATCTAAGATTAGTGCGCCGTTTTCAGCTACAATTACGTGGAAGACGTTGAAGATAGAAGTGGGCAAGTTAGGTATGGTTCTGCCTGTCACTAGGATAAGCTTAACTTTATCCCTTATGCTTGCAAGAGCCTCTTGAGCTTCACGGTTCAAACCTAGTTTTTCGTCGGTTAACGTCCTATCATAATCACAGGCTATGGCACTTAAGACTATCTTATCTCCCATAGCTGTAATCGCCAATGAAAGCTAGCACTAGCAAGATAAAGGCGTTTTTCTCAAAGTTTATATTTTGTACTCGATGACCCTCCTGTTCACCTCATTTAATGCTTGAGCTGCCTCTCTAACTTTATCGTAGCTTAGGGCGTTGACTAAGTCTTGATACATTGTATAGTCATCTAAGAAGACGCCTCTAAACGAGTCTTCAGCTCTAACGTGGAGAGAAAGCCTTTCACCGCGTACTCCCTTCTTAGACTCGCGCTTAGGCATCTTAACTAGCTCTACAATAACGCTTCCAACCTTGACAATTGGTCTACGCTCCCAATCTTTCATCTCAGCCATTAAGCTAGAAAGCTTTTCAACCATGCTCTCCTCAGCCATAACTATGTCACCTCAATTCTATACAAGAACTCTTAAACACTTTATAAAGCGTTTTTCTTTTCTGCAGCATACCGTAACGCTAATCAACCTTAAAAAATCCTCTTGAGAGGGGTTTTATCGAAATCCTCATCGTTAGATACTATCTCCCTAATGTTGAGCCTCATCGAGATGGCAGCGTGTAAAGCATCTTCAAAATCTATCTTAAACTTATCCATTAACTCCAAAGCTAAGCTGAAGTCTTCTATGCTAAGCTCTTCTACAGCAAGCCCTCCAAGACCAGTAAACGCCTCTAAAATGCTTGAGACAAAGCTAAAGTCTTCTAAACTTCTCCTAGACAACCCAGCAATTATCACCATTACCTCGTAGATGGTTAAGCTAGAGGTAACATATTCCCCACGAGGTGCTCTTTCAATGTCCTTAACCCACCTATATGCAGTCTCTCCGAATACTGGATGCTTTCCTAGCCAATAGACGAAGACGTTGACATCTACGTACCTCGTGTCGACCACCATTCCTCAACAGCTTTTACAATAAAGCTGTCCAAGTCGTCAGGCCACGACTTAACCTCAAAAGCGCCATAAAACTTGTCAGCAATAGGCTTTAAAGGCTCTATCACGATCTTTCCTTCTTTAACGTCTACTTTTACGCGCGTACCTTCTCTAATCTTCACCTTATCTCTAAGCTCCTTTGGTATTAACACCCTACCTCTACTATCTACGTTCACCACAAACATCTTTCCCACAAAACTGAGGAGAAAATTCCCATTAATAAAAAGTTTTCCCACAAAAAGAGGGAAGATTGAGGTGTTTTTCCAAAGACCTTGTAAGTTTACAATAGCTTTTAGCCACTACTTTACCTGCCCTAATGTCAAAGATGGCTACAGGCTTATCGCTTGGCTTTGAAAATCTCTTACAAACCACGTCTTTAGCTAAAGCTTCAATCCATTCAATGTAGTGTTTACCCTCCATAGGGTGTTCAACAGCTCCTACAGAGACTTTCACCTTACCATTGAGCGCTTCGATGACAGGAACGTGTTTTCTCCTCACCAGCTTCTTCGCTCTTCTCTTTAAGAAGCTACGTAGGTTGTTCGTAGCACACCGAAGTCTCTAGCCTGCATGCGCCACTTCAACAATGTTCCCACAAACATTACACTTGCACACTTAAAGCTTCTCAACCATTTAGTACTCCTCACACTTAACTTGGAAGTAGCTCCTCGAATGGTCACATGATGGGCACATCTCAGGAGGCTCTCTGCCATAGTGCACGTAGCCACATTCTCTACAAGCCCACCAAACTTCACGATCTTTCTTAAACACTGTGCCAGCTTCAACTTCCTTCAAAAGCTTCCTATACCTCTCCTCATGATGCTCCTCAGCCTTAGCAATAGCTCTAAGCTTCTTAGCAACTTCAGGAAGCCCTTCTTTTTCAGCTACTTCCGCAAACTCAGGATACATCTTCGTATGCTCGTAGTTCTCGCCAGCGATCGCAGCCTTTAGGTTAGCAATGGTATCGCCGAGCACGAGAGGAGCAGCGGCTTCAACTTTAACCTCTTCAACACCCTTCCTAAGCTCACTTAACATCTTAAATAGCGTCGCGGCGTGTTCACGCTCGTTTTCAGCCGTCAATAAGAAGATTTCTGCTATCTGCTCAAAACCCTCTTTCTTAGCAATCTTGGCATACATCGTGTAGCGATTTCTAGCCTGGCTTTCACCGATAAACGCTTTCACCAAGTTTTCAATAGTCTTCTCCATCAGCTATCCTCCTCCAGAACTCTCTCACTTGAATAGGTTTATAAGCTAGGTTTGAATTTAAAAGAATTATGGTTCGAATTTCGGATTTACAGCTTTTATTCATGCTAAGGGAAAACGCTAGGACGCCATTCGTTAAGATAGCCAAGGTCTTAGGTGTAAGCGAGACGGCTGTTAGGAAGAGGGTTAAGAAGCTTGAAGCTAAAGGAGTGATTAAGAGATACACTATCGAAGTTGACCCGAAGAAGATAGGGTTTGAAATCGACGCGTTAATAGGCGTTGACACAAAACCTGAGCATTTTATTTCAGTACTTGAAAAGCTCAAGGAGATGAAAGAGGTTATAAGCTTGTTTACCTCAAGTGGGGATCACATGATCTTAGCTGAATGCTGGTTTAAAGATTCCAAGGAGTTAACAGAGTTCGTTAAAAACCTGAGGTCAGTAGAAGGCGTAACGAGGATTTGTCCAGCAATAATATTGGAGAAGGTGAAGTAGGAAAAGCTACGTGCACATTTTCTCCCTATAATAGGTAATTGCTTGTTCAACGCCCTTCTTCAAGGGCATTTTAATTTCAAGCTTAAGCCTCTCCTTCATCTTAGTGATATCTGCCTCAGTCCTATACACGTAGTTTTTAATTGGGTTGGGGACGTAGCGAAGCTTTACTTCAAGCCCCGCCTCTCTTAAGATCCTAGCCATTTCGTTAAAGCTTACAGCTTTTCCAGCGCCAACGTTAAACACTTCATAGCATACATCTCCATAGTCTTCAAACTCCATAGCCTTAAAGTTGGCTTCCACGACATCGCTCACGTGGATCAAATCTCTAGCTTGCTCCCCATCTCCGTAGACTACGAATTCCTCACCTTTTAAAGCACTCCAAATCATCTGCGTTATCACATTAGCATATTTGCCTTTATACTCCTCTTTAGGTCCATAAACTGAGAAATAGCGCAGTGACACGCTCTTAACTCCATGTAATTTAGCGTATAGCTCACAGAGCCTTTCAGCTGCAATCCTAGCTTCAGTATAGTAGTCTGTAACGTAGAGTTTCATATCCTCTCTCCAAGGCGTTGGGTTACCGTTATAAATGCTGCTCGTTGAAGCTAAGACAACTTTCGCACCATACTTCTTAGCGTATTCCAAGACAGCTATTGCGCCGTTGATGGCCTCTCCAACTAAGCTTGGCTTTTCCTTATACATAGGAGACGATGATGGAAAACCTTGGTGAAGGACATAATCGCAAGCTGGCACGCCTAAAGCAAACAAATCCTTCACATCGCCCTCAAAAACCCTTATCCTATCCATAACATCCTTCAAGTTCATTAAATTGCCCGTATGAAAGTTATCTACAACTACGACATCATACCCTCTCTCAACCAAGGACACCACTATGTTTGAGCCTATGAAACCTGCTCCTCCAGTCACTAAGACCTTCATGGCACATCACCACACTTCTCTATTACCAACAATAGCTTAAACCTTACCTCTCAATGTGCGTACATATTTTACATACCTCTACGTACTTTAAATATGAAAGGTTTAGAAAGACCTAAGCTTAATACAAAGAGACTTGAGGCGTTAAACTTGTATAGCCAAAGAAAAGCCTTGGCTATAACGCTCATAGCGTTATGTGCTGCTTTATATGCCGTAGGATGTCTAACAACCGCTTGGATAGTTTCCCCATGGGGAAGAGGACAGTTTAGACCTGCTGTCGTGATACCCGCCGTCTTCGCCGTCATCAGCTCATCTCCAATAGTGCCAGCGCTAGGAGCTGCTATAGGTACGTTAATTGCGGACTCGATAAAACACGGCTGCCTCTACATCCCAAGCTTAGTAGCTGCCGTCCCAGGAAACTTTCTAGGCTTTTACACGTTAAGCTGGTTTATCCATAGAAAGTTTAGCTGGAGAGTTTTCATCGGAGTTTCAACTTTAGCTCTCGCACTAGGCTGTTTCATCGTGGCTTTTCTATATGTGCCAACCATTTACTTGCTAGGGTTTTTGCCTCCAACGTTGTCATCAGCTGACTTAGCGCTCTTCGCATCAGCGTTGACCATATGGTTTTTCATAACCGAATACCCCTTCGTGATATTATTAACCCCGCCAATAGCTAAAGCTGTCAGCTACGCGACGCCCTCGATAGTCTCACAAGACATAGCTCTTTCAAGCATAAGAGGCGAGCTACCACGTAGGGATTTCGCGCTGGCGCTTCTTGCCCCTGGAATAGCCTTGCTGGCGATCGGGTTATCTGTGTCTTTCACGCCAATAGGAAGCTTCTTCATAAGCGGCTTAGCGGTAAAGTTCACGCCAGCTCAAGTAAATGCCATAGCGGCAGCTACGACAGCTTTGCTGATAACATGGGGAGCTGTGATGAGCGGGGCTGGAGCAATAGTCTTCTTAACTAGCAAGAGAAGGTAACGTGAAATTTTTAAAGCGAAAACAACCCTAATCTTCTACTTGACTGCTTCTCCTCCACGACATCGCCGAAAGGCGCTAGGATGACTGGAGGCGCCTACCTCCCTTTCATAAAAACTGTTAAGGAGCAGCTTCTTCCCAAAGCTTTTCAAAAAGCATTTTACAAGCTTCAACAGCTCCGGCTTCACAGAAGAAAAATCCTAGCTTCTCTACTCTAGATTTATGTAGGATAACCAATGCCCTCTTCCCGTCAGCTACTATCACAGATACGGGGAGCTTACGTAACCGCCTAACCTCGCACTTAAGCTTCTCATGCCTAGTGCATATGCTGTGTTCCAGCACCAGCCGAATACGAAGTCTCCTAGCTCTCCTCTTAATAGCTGTTAAAAGCTCATCTTGAGCTACGTTAAAGCTTAAAGCCGCTTCAACACTCTTCTTAGAGCACCTAATAAGGTTGACAGCTCTAAACTTAGTCCCTTCCCAGCCTCTCAGTAAGAAGACATCACAAAGCTTATCAGAGCCAATGTAAGCTTTCTCTTCAACAGCTTCAAGCGCTTTAATAACCTTCTCGACCCTAGATTCAATAAACTTAAGCTTCTTACGCCATAAGTTGACGATTTGCTCAGCTACTTCCCTTGGCTTAAGCGATACGTAAACCTTAGGTATAGAAGCTTTAGCGTAAACTAGCCCCTTCTTCTCTAAATTCCTCAAAATCCTGTAAACTTCAGTTCTCGGAATACCTGATAACGTAGCGAGCCTACTAGCTCTAGCCTCACCGCCAGCTTTGATGAGCGCAAGCAAAAGCCTCGCTTCATTACGCGGTATGTGGACCTCTGCCAACACTTCTTCAACGGTTTTTAACTCAAAATTTCGTGTCTTGCTCAAATAAATGACCTTAGCTTAAATTTTCGTGCTCTCCCTTTAAAAGTTTGTTATCGATATGTTCATAAATAAGTGTTTAATTTGTTAAAGGGCTATGGTTGCGGATCTAGGTAAATATGAAGGTAAGCAAATTAGTTAATAATGCGACAGTAGACATCTTGTTATTCATAAGTGAACACGGGCCAGTAAGGCATAGAGAGATTTCAAAGCTTGTTAAAAGCAGAGGTACTCTTTCAGTTGTCTTAAGAGAGCTTTTAGAAGATGAGTTAATAGCTAGATATGTCGACGTGAGGGAGAGTCCTGTTAAGACGTACTACGTGGTGACAGAGAAAGGCAAACACGTAGCTAAAAAGTTCGTGGAACTCAAGGAGTTGCTCTCAAGTTAAATGATTCTCTGTCAGTAAGTTTCGTTACAAACACATGTTTTTAAAAGAATTTTCTCTATTATTTTTTGAGGTTCAATATTTTGAGTAAAGCTCGAAAGACAGGTATCATTCATGATAGCTGGGATGAGTTGTTATCAAGTTCCGTACGTGAAGGCCTAGAAAGAATATTTGGCAAAGAGCTTATTAACAGCGTCGTATACACCTTGAGCAAAGAAAACTCTAAGATAGACCTAGACAGTAACTTGGACATTTACCTCCTAGTTGAAAGGCTTCAAAATGTGTTTCAAGAAGGCTCGAAAATTATTGAACTTGAAATTGCTAAAAGCTTGTACCTTAAAATGTGCTTGCCATTTAGCGAGTCTAACGGTTTAAGTCTCTTAGATTACTTAGAGAAAGCTAAGAAGCACTATAATTCCTCAAAGCAAGGTTAACCATGCTTTTCAAAGGAAGAGCTAAAACAGCCTTCAACAGCTAGGCTAGTAAACGAAAAGCTGTCTCATACGTTTCTTAACGAATTTTCCGGCGATAGGTATTGTAAAGCCGCATTTAAGGCAGCGATTCCTTTCATCAAGCTTATAGCTTACAATGCTATACCCATATCTCTTAATCACGGCTTCGCCGCAGTTAGGGCAATAGGTATGTTCAAATGGGTGTCCTAGGACGTTGCCTAGGTATGGGTAGTTTAAGCCAGCTTTCTTAGCCATGAAGTATGCTTTTTCTAGAACCTCGACCTTGGTTTGAGGCTCCCTAAACCTATAAGCTGGATAATACCTAGTGAAATGTATTGGCGTATCTGGACCTAATTTTTTCAAGTGGTTTTCGACAACCCATCTTAAGCATTCCTCATCGTCGTTTACATTGGTAATTATCAAGTTGACGATCTCGACGTGCACCCCACGTTTCTTAGCTTCTTCTGCATTTCTCCAGACCACATCTGCTTTTAGCCCTCCACAATATCTCTGGTAGACTTCTTGGTCTCCTTTAACGTCGATTTTAAGGCCGTCAAGACCAGCTTCGATTAGCATGTTAAGGGCTTTAAGTGTCATGTAGCCATTAGATACATAGCAGCAGTAAAGCCCCCTACTTTTACCAAGCTTAAACACGTCAAGAGAGTATTCAAAGAGCATTAGCGGTTCATTAAAGCTGACGCATAGCCCTTCATCTCCAGCTCTTTCAGCAGCCTTGACGAGTTTCTCAGGTGGCACATAGTTTGACATTTCAGGCTTAGGCTCAACTTTAGATAAGTGGTGATTTTGACACCACGGGCAATCGAAGTTGCACGACCAAGTCGAAAATGTCAAAGACGTGGAGCCAGGCCAATAGTGAAAGAATGGCTTTATCTCAATAGGTCTACTTTCAACAGCACTTAAATCGCCATAAACTAGCGTGTAAAGCTTCCCTTCAAAATTAGCCTTTGTCTTACACCACCCCTTAAAACCAGGGCTTATAACACAGCGTCTTTCACAAACTAAGCATTCAACCTTTCCATCCCCTAAACTTCTATAAAGCGGCGTTTCCTTAACAACTTCAGACATGGCTAAAAACTCTCAAGGCTTTTAAGCTCATTGAAAAAGCTTGTAGCAGCGTCTTCAGACAGCTCTTTATACATTAGCAAGTTGTCTTCATATGCTTGAAGCAGATTTATTAGTTCAAAAAGCGCTTTATGTCCAAACTGCTTCTCAACTTCGCTAAACTTCATCAACTTATAACCATGTTTGCTGAAAAAGCTCTTAGACACTTCGTTAGCTTCTGTAGTGGTGGCTACGACCATCGAAGCCCCCCGCTTAACAGCTTCTCCTTCAACCGCTTTAAGCAAAGTAGAGCCGATACCAGATCTCTGTTGAAGAGGATCAACAGCTATGTACACGATAGCCACTATGGTGGACTTACCTGCTTTAAGCCTACGAAACTGCGCAAAACCAGCTATAACGCCAGAGCTTTCAGCTACTAATGTCTTAGCTTGCCAAAACGTCCTCTCAACGTAATGGCGATGGAAGGAGCCTAACGTTTTTACAGCTATCTCAAGCACTCTCTTAAGGTCTCCATGACCTGCTGACCTAACAAGCACGCGTGCTTCCTGGCTCATATCAAACTACCTTAAAGATAGGCTAGAGCTCCTTTAATATCTTCCCTAACCAGCTCAACAAGCTGGCTTAAGCGCTTTTCCAATAAGCTAACTTGAGCATCAATTTCTTTCAAAGCCTGTTTAAAGCTAACTTTAACAGAGTTTGCTAAGCGGTCAACATCTACGTCAAATAAAACCTCTTCATACCCTGGGTAAACGACCCTCTTAGGAATGTTACGCAAAACGCTCACCGCGTCTTCACCTCTACCTTGTAGAACAAGCTCTTTGACTTCGCGAAGCTGGCTTAAAACATCTAAAATCATAAGCTGAGGCAAAAACATGGTCTCAAACCAGCCCAAATCCTCTCCATAAACGCCCTTAAAGACAACTTTTATCGAAGACTTGTTAAGCACCATAAAGCACTTCCTCAAAGCTCGGTAATCTCCTCTAACCATAGCCTCTCTAACACGATGTTTGAAGTTCTCTAAACTCACGTAAGAAGACAACTTCTCCTCAATAGCTGTCAAGTAGACATCGTAGTTTAACGGCCTTTCTTCATTAGCTAACCTTAAAACCGCGTTTTCAGCCAAATTCAATGCTTGTCTTAAAGCTTCGACATCTACGTTTTCGAGCACATCGGCATCGGTATGATATAGATGCAAAAGCTGTCTAATGCTATGAAGCGTTACCGCAGCTACACCTTCTTTGCTAAAGCTATAGCTGTCACAATAGCTTGTGTCAAGCTCGCTAACAAACCTGATGTTAAGCCTTCTAGCTAAGCCTTCTAAAAAGGACTTGAGCTCAACGCCGCTAGCTGAGATGGTTAAAGGTAGTGCGGTGGGCATGTCTAAGTTTACGACAGCTACAACCTTATCCAAGCTTCCATCCCTAAGCCTACGCTCAACGTACTTCCTTGACCCATAGATCCAATACCACGGAGAAAACCCAAGTGCCCCGGATTCTTCGGCTGTGAAGCTGATAACCCTGACCTGGCGTCTTAAGCTAGCTCTGCAAAGTTTCTTAGCTAGCTCAACAATTAATGCGACACCACATAGATTGTCGCTAACCCCTGTAAGCCAGTGATCGTGATGTGCACTTACGATAACTTCCTCATCCTCACTTTTAGACGGCAAAATACCCTCAACAGTAAGCCCTATAGACTCCTTGACGTCGACCTTAGACTCTACACGAACCCTAACTACGCCTTTTTCAAGTTCTTTAACGAGCTTTAGCCCATCTTCTTTCTTAATGAAGACAGCCACTTTAGGTGGGGGTTGAGCGTGGGAAAACCTATAGTCACGTGTCGACGTAACCACGATCCTCCTAAGCCTACTGGGCTCAAAATCGTAGACGATAAGCCCCTCAACACCAGCTTCGACGGCATTTAAGTAAATTGTCTTAAGCTCGTCTGGGTCACGGAAGAGCTCAACTAAAGCCACCTTACCTTCAACGTCTCTCCAATACTCCTTTCTCACCCCTGAAAAGGGGATGTGGACAAGCTCCCCTTCAACGCTTCCTCCCAAGGTATATGGAATTGTAAGCCCATTAACTTCAACTCCAGAGCTTAGAACTACGCTAGCTCCCCTATCAAGCCACGTTAACACGTCGACAGGAATCTTCTCTACACAACAACCAGCTTCTTCGAGTTCCTTAACAATCCTCTCGACGATAGCGCACTCCTCATTAGAGCCTGCTACAACTTCTCCGATGCCTACGAGCTCTTTAACAGCTTTTAACACGCTATCTAAGTTCGACACATCCACCAGCTCTCAGACAAAGACCTCAAAATACGTTAAACAATTTAACGCAGCTAGCTGAAAAACCATACATATGCAAAAGAAACTGTTAATCCCCATAGTGATAGTGGCTATCGCAGCTATAGCTGCAATAGCTTATGTTCAAAGCCAAGCCGCCATAGACTTAAGCGGTAAAAAAGCGTTAGTAGTCTTGTTCGAAGGCTACCAGCCTAAGGAGTTTAAGCCAGTTTACAACAAGTTAACAAGCCTTAAAGCCACCGTGAAGGTATTAGCAGCTAACCAAACCATAGATGTCGAATACGACTACTACATCCTTGAAGTCAACTTTACGCAGCTAGCAAAGGGATATGACGCCTTAATATTGATTGGAGGGCCAGGAGTCTATCTTAGAGTTATGGGTATGGTAGAAGACCCAGCAGTAGAACTCGTAGGACAGCTTGCACAAGCTTTTCACAGCGAAGGAAAGCTTGTGGCGGCTATCTGCGCAGCGCCAGCTATACTCGCTAAAGCAGGATTACTTAACGGTCTAAAAGCAACGTGTTTTAAAAACCAAGACCTAATCAGCACATTAGAAAGCTTCGGAGCAATATACGTGGACAAACCGGTAGTACTGTCGGACAATATCTTAACAAGCCAAGGACCAAATACCGCAGAGCAATACGCCAATGAAATAGCCAAGCTGCTGTCAAGCTAACAGCAGAGACCATTCCCTGTTCACATGCCAAATCCCTTCAGCCTATCACATTAGGCCTCAACCAACTTTATGGAATGGGGCAATCCAAACCTCTCCTTTCCCTAACCCTCTGTGTTTAACCTACGGTGTTACTGAGGATGAACAGAAAGCTTAAAAGAAGTTTGCGAAGTTAATGGGCTTGGTGATGAGGGTTTCGGGTCCTGAAAAGTGATGAGAGCTTGATTATCTGATCTTCACTTATGCTCTCTAGTTGGTGTGAAGAAGTTTGCATAAGCTAATTTAGCCTTTAGATGCATAAAGCTACGTAGCAGAAAATTAGGGGATAGATTTAGTTGACTATGCTTGCAACGAGAGTTGAGTCTTCAAGCTTGTTAAAGGAGCTTGGATACGACTACTATTCATACGTAGAGCCAGCTATCAAGCCTGAACATTCAGATAAGCGCTTCTTAGATATCTTACCTCAGCTAGAAGTTCTCGGCAAATCGTCAATAGCTTACAAGCCGCTTTACACACACCAAGTTGAATCTTACCAAGCTCTATGTTCAGGCAAAAACCTAATTCTAAGGTCAGGTACAGGCTCGGGAAAAACCGAGGCTTGGCTTTTATACACGTTGTCGAGAAGAGTGCCGACGCTAGCTGTTTACCCCACGCTCGCCTTAGCCAATGACCAGATTAGGAGGATAAGCGAATACGCTAAGGCATTAAACCTCAAGGTAGAAGTCATAGATGCTCTTCGAAGAGATCAGCTCATCAAGGAGTACGGCAGGTCTAAGCTAAGATCGCATTTAACGTCAAGAGATATCATCGTAACAAACCCCGCATTTTTACTACATGAAGTTAAGAAGATGTCCACATCCGCTAAAGGAGCTCTCCTCGACGGCTTCTTAAACAGAGCACAGCTCATAGTATTAGATGAAATAGACTTCTACGGCCCAAGAGAAATAGCCTTGTTGCTCGCCATGTTGGAGATACTGTCCATGACCTGCGAGCAAAAATTTCAATTGGCTGCCCTCACAGCCACCATAGAGAACCCCGAGGAGCTTGCGTCGTTCTTCACTAAGGTAACTAAGAAGGAAACGTCGATAATTCACGGACCACCATTTAGGGTTGAAAACAGGCTATACGTTGTCTTAAGCAGGGATTTAAGGTC
>QMQV01000009.1 GCA_003649085.1 Thermoproteota archaeon | reverse complement strand
TGTGTAACTGGCCTTTTTACGACACACTTAAGTATGGGAGACTTAGAGCATCAAAGTAATGGGGGCTTTTACGATGTCAATAAAGGTAGGAGACTACGAAGTTAAGAGGGGCTTACTTTACACAAAAACCCATGAATGGGCTAAGATCGATGGGGACGAGGTCGTAGTTGGCGTCACCGATTACGCTCAAAAGGCTTTACACGAAATCGTGTTTGTTGAAATACCACAAGTTGGTAAACAAGTTAAGAAAGGCGACGTTATATCAGCTATAGAGTCGACAAAAGCTGTCTCAGAAGTTTATTCCCCTGTCGACGGCGTCATAGTGAAGGTTAATGAGACCTTAAAGGACATGCCTGAACTTGTGAATAAGGATCCCTATGGAGATGGTTGGATAGCTGTTATAAAGGCAACGCGTATTCCTAAAGAAGAGCTTTTTACCGATGAAGCGTATGCGGAGTTTCTAAGAAGTGAAGCCCTAAAGAGCAGTTAAGAACATTTTACAATTCTTTCCCTACCATAGTCGATTACGACTTTAAGATAACCTCTGAACATTGAGTCGATTTCTTCATCTCCAGTATCTACTTTTAGTGATTTTATGCCACTGAGCTTTGATGGTGTTGCTAAGATAATTACGTTTTCCTTACCTATTTTTCTCAAGACTCTAGGACTTATCTGCTGATTTCCTCTACCAAAGATAAATCCTTGATTACCAATAGGAGTGATTATCACTTTAGCTTCCTTAAACTCTTCCAGATACTTAAGCAAGCTTTGCTCATCTAAGTCTCGTGCTATAACTCTCTTATTCAACATCAAGTCTACGCCTAATAGCGTCTTCGGCTGAGATAAGTAATCGCATATTGCTTTTACGGTAGTTCCAGGACCTAATATGTAGAGCACGTTATCCTCCATTATTTGCTCCACAACGTATTTTGCTATAGCGAGCTGAGCGCTTTTTTCGCTTTCAGTTTGTGGCGAAGCTGCCTTAACTCCTTGGACAAGCTCTGGCTCATAAGGTGTTAGCATGTAGCCGAAGAGCTTTACGCTAAATACGTCTTTTCGAAAAGCTTCCTCGTCTATATCAAGCACTTCAGCTTCTTTCACATCAGCTTCTCCCGAGATAAACTTCATTACCAAAGTAGCTGCTGAAAATGGGTCATTTGCGAACACAGCACTATACATTTTAACGCCCGCAGGTACGCCTAATACTGGCACTTGCTGATCAATAGCGCTTAAAACATCTCTAGCAGTACCATCTCCTCCACAGAAAACTAGAAGCTCAACACCTTCATCTGCCATGAGCTTAGCAGCTTTCTTCGTATCTTCGGCGTCAATCTCATGTCCTAGTTGTATGGGAAGAACTGTTGGGTTAAAGCCTGCTTTCAGGGATTCGTACTCTCCCATATCCTTTGGAGCAACTATAAGCTCAAGCAACTTCTTATGAGGGGCTAAGTATTGAAGAAATTTTTCAGCTCGTAGTGGAGCAATAGGCTTAGCACCTTTCTCTATAGCTTTTCTAAGAATATCCTTTCCATCAGTTCCCTTTAACCCTACAGATCCTCCCATACCAGCTATCGGGTTGACTATGAAGCCTATCCTAGGCATTTAGCTCACATCGTAGTTTATGCCTATTATGAAAAGCTCCTCCCCGATATCCCACTCTTTTACCAACTTCATGCCTTTACTCAACTCGCGGCTTAACGTTATGTTTAAGACCTTAGCTCTAGTTTCCTGGCTTATGTAACTCTTATGCTGCTCAAGGTGTTCTAGAGCTTTTTCATTTGGCACTACTATGCAAGCCTCTATGAAAGCGTCCACCTTTAGGTCAGCTTCCTTACGCATTTCCTGAATTCTCCTGACAATGTCTCTAGCAAGCCCTTCAGCAATGAGTTTTTCGTCAAGCTTCGTGTCTAGATATACGCGTCCTCGGCTAAAGCTTTCCCAAGCAAGCCCCTCCAATGGCATTTCTTCAAGCTTTACACAGTCTCTATCTAGCTCTATAACTTCTCCATCTAAGTTAAGCTGTATTTTACCCTCTGTCGACAGCTTTGACAAAGCTTCTTGCATATCGAGCTTAGTTAGTAGCTCAACAACTTTAGGAGTTTTATCTTTAAATTTAGGTCCTAATACTGCGTAGTTTGGCTTTATTATCACGTTTTTAAGCTTTAATTCTTCGCTTAGCGGTAAGTAGTCTAACTCTTTTACATTAAGCTGGTCTAAGATTAAGTGCTTAAGCTTCTCTGCAGCATCTTTGAGTAATTTATCATCGCTGACTACGATAACTCTCGTTAATGGATACCTTAACTTAATACCAGCTTTTTGTCTAATGCTGAGAGCAGTTTCTATAAGCTCCTTAACAGCCCCCATTTCAGCTTCTAACTTCTCATCTACTAAGCTTATGTCTGGTTCTGGCCATAACATCATATGAATGCTCTCAGGCATATCCTCTAGACACTTGAACATGTCTTGATAGATTTTCTCAGCCATGAAGGGGGCTATAGGAGCCATCATTATTAAGGACTTAAACAAAACATCGCTTAAGACAGCATATGCTATCGTCTTGCTAACCGTATCCTCCTCAACCCACGTCCTCCTTCTAATTAGCTTGATATACCATCTGCTCACATCATTGACTAAGAAGTCCATTAAGTCTTTAGCTACCTCAAAGACCTTTAAGTTTTCAAAATCTGTTGTGGCTTTAGCAATGAGCTTATTAAGTCTTGATAAGATCCATCTGTCTTCTGGTTTTAGCTTATCCAATAAGTCCTTTAAGCTGATAGCTTTGGGGTTGAATTTGTCTAAGTTCATGTATAAGCTCGCGAAGTAATAGGTATTCCATATTATGTTTAGAGCCCTGAAAGCTTCCTCAAGCTCCTTCCACGTAAACTTTAAGTCATCCCATGTTGTGCACTTAAGTTCATACCATCTTAGAGCGTCTCTTCCAAGCTTTGAAATAACTTCCTCTGGGTAAACTACGTTGCCAAGGGATTTGTGCATAGCTCTGCCATATTGATCAAGTGAAAAGCCGTGCATTAAGACCCTTTTATATGGAGCTTGGTCGAAGGCGACTACACCGCATACCATTAGCGTGTAAAACCATCCTCTTGTCTGATCGTGACCTTCTAGCACTAAGTCGGCTGGCCACCAGGCTTGGAAATCCTCTGCTCTCTTTGGATAGGATAAGCTTGCCCAGGAAGCAGCTCCAGAATCCATCCAAACATCAACCACGTCCTTGACCCTTCTCATGATACCGCCACAAGAACATCTGAGCTTAACCTGGTCGACCCAAGGCCTATGTAAGTCGATGTCGCCTTTTGGCTTTTCAACTGCTCGCTCTATAAGTTCCTTAAGTGAACCTATGACAACGTATTTACCACATAACTCGCAAATCCATATTGGCAAAGGTATGCCCCAGTAGCGTTGCCTTGATATTACCCAGTCTTTCGCATCTCTAATCCAGTTTCCAAACCTACTCTTTCCAGCCCATTCAGGAACCCACGTGACACGCTCATTTTCCTCCATCATCCTCTGCTTTATATCCGTCACCTTGATAAACCACTGGTCAGCGAGCCTCAAGATGAGAGGTGTCTTACAGCGCCAACAATGTGGATATCTGTGCTCAGCCTCTTCCTCAAATAGCAGGAGTCCTTTTCGGCGCAGATCCTCGACTATAATGGGGTTTGCTTCAAATACCTTTAAGCCAGCGTATTTTCCAGCTTGTTCAGTAAAACGTCCATTTTCGTCAACAGGACATGGTGTAGGAAGACCGTATTCAAGTCCTACTTCGAAGTCTTCTTCACCGTGTCCAGGAGCACTATGTACACAGCCAGTGCCTTCTGTTAGTCTGACGTACTTATCACTTAATACAACATAGTGAGCATTTGTAAGTTCGGATTGAAGAGGTACCTCCTCCTTCAGTGGTGGCTCATACTTTAACCCTTCTAAATCTCTTCCCTTGAACACCTCAAGTATTTCATAATCTACGTTAAGCTTAGATACCAGAAACGGTACTCTCTCCATCGCCAGTATATAGACTTCATTCCCCACCTTAACTCTCGCATATTCGTAGTCAGGGTGTACCATTACAGCTACGTTAGCAGGCAAAGTCCAAGGTGTCGTAGTCCAAATTATTATGAACTCCTTATCCTTGTTTTTAAGCGGAAACTTCACGTAGATGGATGGGTGTTTTACAAGCCTATACTCGTCTGTCACTTCATATCCTGCCAAAACGGTCTCGCACCTAGGACACCAATGAACAACCCTTACGCCACGCATTAACAAGCCTTTTTCATCAGCTTTCTTTATCATCCACCATACAGCTTCTATGTAGTCGTTGGTTATCGTCATGTACGGGTTATCCCAGTCCATCCACACACCTAATGACTTAAACTGGTTTGTAGCGATCTTCAAGTTCTCAAGTGCATAGCTTTTACACTCGTTTACAAAACGCTCTACACCTATCACTTCTTCTATATCGCGCTTAGTGGATGTGCCAAGCTTCTTCTCGACCATGACTTCTATAGGTAAGCCGTGCATGTCAAAACCAGGTTGATCTCTAACGTGATAGCCCTTCATTCTGTAAAATCGGAGGTAGGCGTCTTTGAGTATTTTATTCCATGCGGTGCCCACGTGTATGGGGTTTGTGACATATGGAGGACCATCTAGGAAATAGAATTTAGGGCCGTTCGCCCTCAGCTGATTGACCTTTTCCCTAATCTTATTGGCTTCCCACCACGATAAGATTTCTTCTTCAAAGCGTTGTGGCTCATAGTCTTTAGGCAATAAGCCTATGAACGCCATAGCAACCCCTTTTAACTACTTCTCATTTGCCCTATCCAAGGTGGAAAACTTATATTTTTAACCTCAAAGCTAACCTTATGTGTTCTTATTATAAAGAGGGCTTGCGATGATAAGAGGGTCCATATCCATTGAAGATAAGACGAGAATATTCAATGTAGCCTTTAAAGCTGGGATACTAGTCGGCATCGTTGCTTTGACGATGGCTGTGAGACTCTTACCAACTAAGTGGGGGATATACTTAGACGAATATGATCCATATTTGCATCTTAAAAACGCCAGGTTTATTGTGGAAAACGGCTTTGCGGCTTGGTATAACTGGTATGATAAGGGGCAGTGGCATCCATGGGGCATTTACATGCCTAAATATGATTATCCAGGAGTAGGGTTTCTCGAAGCCTTAACGTACGTGTTCTTATCTTGGCTAGGACTTCACGTAACCCTTTTAGAAGTTGCTGTGTACATGCCGGTTGTTACTAGCGTCGTGGCGGCATTGGCTATGTATCTTATTGGAAGGGAAGTTTACAATGACGTGGCAGGTTTTTTAGCAGCTACATTTTTCGCGCTTAGCCCAACAATTATTACTAGAACAGCGGCTGGATTTACAGATACTGAAAGCTTAGGTTTACCATTCTTTCTACTTTCGCTCTACTTCTTCATAAGGTCAGTTAATAGAAGGACAGCAACATCGGCTATTTTGAGCGGCATATTCTTAGGGCTTATGAGCGCGAGCTGGGGAGCTTACGTTTTCCCATACAACATCTATGGAGCCGTGATGTTGGTCGCTATCTTAACGAATAGATATGATAGGAAGGTAGCGAGGAACTTTATCTTAACAATAGGAATAGCGCTTGTAATATCTTCACAAGTACCATTATTGGGGGCTAGGATTGTCGCCTCAAGCAGGATTGCTTTAGCATTATTGGCTGTATTAGCCATTGTCTTATACGAAATAATATCTGCTTTTGTCAAAGAGGAAAGGGTTAGATTGTATACTTCAATAGCTTTAGCCATAGCTGTTGCCCTTGGCATTTACGCTTATTGGGCTAGCGGTGGTTTAGGAGGTAGGTTGTTAGCTGTAGTCAACCCCTTTGCAGCTGCAAAGCTGCCTGTATTCCCCACAGTTGGAGAACATCATCCATCTTCTTGGGGAGCGTTGTATAGGGAAACTAGGTATTTATTGGTCTTTGCAGTAGCAGGTATTATCTTACTCGTGAGAAAGCTGAGATTAGCAGATTTAACCCTAATCGTGTTGGGCGCAGTTAGCGTTTACGTAGGCTCAGTTATGATAAGGCTTACAGTCTTTGCCGATATAGCTGTGGCGTTGCTAGCTAGCATAACGTTGGCATACTTGCTTTCAAAAGCGTCCAAGCAGATAAGAGAAGGCGTGATAAAGGTCAAGCGGAAGGTAATAACAACACGTTGGCAAGGTTTAGCGGTAATCTTGCTGACCATAGTCGTAGTAACTCCAATAGCATATAATGGGGTAATGGTAGCAAATCATCCAGCTGCTATAGCTTCTTCAGCTGGAGGTTATAATAAGGTGGTTGACGACTGGATGGTAACCTTAGCCTGGATAAGAGACAATTTGCCTGAAGATGCAGTTGTAGGGGCTTGGTGGGATTACGGTTATTGGCTTAACGTTATGGCTAATAGGTCTACTATAGCTGATAATGGCACAACAAATAGCACTCAGATAAAACTCATTGCCACAGCGTTGTTATCTGATGAGGAAACAGCTATTAAGATTTTTAAGCAGTTAGGAGTTACGCATTTTGTTGTTTTTGAACCGTGGCGCACTGTAGCTGGCGTTCACATACCTACTCGTATGCTAGGAGAAGTTGGTAAGTCCACGGCTATGATGCACATAGCTGGATTTGAAGTTTCAGACTACTTGGCTTTAATTCATGGCATTTGGTGGCCTATTGGACCTAAAGCGCGTAATACAACTCTTTATCGGCTACTTTACTACCCGTTTAGACAAGAATATTTGAGTAACTTCAACATCGATATACCGCCGCCTGAACACTTTAAGCTTATTTATGCTTCGCCTCAGAAGTGGGTTTTAGTTTACGAGGTATTGTACTAGCTAGTTTTCGCTTGACAAAGCTTTTTAAGCATTCTCCTATACTTTCCATATTTATCTTCTGGCGAAAACTTGGCAGGATATGGATTTTTTAGTGGACCTCCACAGACAGGGCATTTGTCTTGGCTTAAGGTATATCTTCCGCAGTTTGCACATTTCTTTAAGAGCATTTACATTACCTCGTGAAGGAACCTGAGCCACCTTCTTCAGATATGACTTTCAAGGCTGTATCCACTACACGCTTTAATGCTTCTTCAGCAGTTTTGTAATCTCGTGCTATCACTTCAACCCTGTATCTCGGGGCTCCAATAGCTGTTATCTCAACTTTATCAGCTAAGTTAACGGCAGCTTTGAGAGCTTCCATGAGGGCTTTCCGTATACTTTCAATTCCCGTAGGCTTAGTTGATGTTAAGCTCAACGTACCTGATATAGCCACTTGTTGGACTTCGATGTGTTCTCGCGCTATTTCTATAAGCTTATTTGCCCAGTTTTCAGCTATTTTCAATGGTTTGAGAGCTTCGTGGCCTTTAAGAACCATAGCTTCAAACCCGCTATATAGGTCGCCGTAGTGACCCTCTATTTTGACTCCAACGTCCTCTATGAACTGCTTAGCATCTACGCCGAGACTTTTAGCTGCTAATTCAAGCAGCTTAAGAGCTTTTTGTTCACGTTTCCACTCAACGAGCTTTTCTTTACGCTCCTTGTCTGTTACTCTTCTAAGCGAGAGATCGATGTGCCCTTTTCTCTCGTCGACTCTTATTACTTTTAAGACAACTTTTTGACCTTCCTTGATGTAGTCTCTAATATTCCTAACCCATGTTGAGGAGACCTCACCTATTGGTATGTAGCCCTCTTTTCCATCATACTCGTCTAGCTTTACGTAAGCTCCATGCTCATGTATGCTCGTCGTCGTAGCGATTACTAGATCTCCAACCTCTGGAAAAGCTCTTCTCTTAATAGGCATCTTTAAAGTCCTCCAAGCGCTTAGGTGCTGTAACTTGGCTTTAGCCCAGCTCTTTGAGAACTTCGCCTTCTATTATAGCTTTGCCTCCTGAAGGTTTCGCTAACGTGCGCCCACACACTAAACACTTGACTACTATTGTAGCATGAGAAAAAACTACTTGCTCGTTTCCACAATCTGGGCATTTAACTTTCAAAAACCTGCTCTTTGGCTGAGGAACAAGCTGTTTCCTCTTCTTGACCATTGTCTAAGACCTCTTAAACTATTTCAAGTTTTCGAAGCCTTATGCCCTCTCTTTGATATTGGTGCCCACATTTCTTACACTTTAACTTAATAGCTAGCTTCTTAGTGGTTTTAGCAAACCTCTTTTGTACAGGTTTTCGCGAGCTACCATATCCTTTCTTCTTCCTGGCATATCTTCGAGCTCCTTCAGCTAAAGCCCGTTCTCTACCCTTCTTGTATAGGGTTACCGTGTGTACTGTATGCGCCTTACACCTAGGACAGTATGTTCTTATCTCCTTAGGCACCTTCACTTTATTCACCTCTTTAGCTCAACAGCCACGCCATGTTTTATTAGCGCCTCAGCATTTGGCGCAGGTATTAATGCTACATCTTCAGCTCTAAAGGGGCCGTATGTGCGCAGGTCTATTCCCACAAATGATGGTATGTCCTTTAAGAATCTAACTAATATTCTTTTCTGATCTTCGATTACTTTCTCAACTAATAGTAGGGCGTTTAAGTCATTTAATCTTTCTTCGTCGATTTTAAGAAGAGAGTCGTAAAATTTTGCTTCAAACTCCGTTAACAAGCTTTTATCGAGGACTATCCCTTCAGCCACGTGTCTTAATATCTTGTCCCTCCTTACGTTGAAAAGTTCACGCGCTAGCGTCCTTATCCTTTCCACTTCAGCTTTTGTTAGCTCAGATGATAACCCCTTAGCTTCGCGAGACGTATTTAGCAACTCTTCAACTGTTTTCTTAATGCGTTCTACTAAGCTGTCCGGCAGCTTTTGTAGCTCTTTGCTTGATATCTCTGCTTTTAAGGCGTTTAAAAGTTCGTTTAGAAGCGTCACAGCTCAATCCCTTCGATAGGCTCACCAACGCCCTTTGCTAGTAGGTAAATAGCTATTTCTATTGGTAGCTTGACCACCTCGTCCTTGTACGGACCTATAGATACCCCGCCCAGTTTTATCTCAGGCATTCGTATGACCTTAAGCTTAACAACTTCTCCCCTTAGTAAAGAGGCTTCTTTAAATGGCTCAAAGGAATCTAGCTTGGTATAGGGGATCTTAACTGCTATAAGCCCCGTTTTACCGTGTAGAGAATTGGGTAGTCGCATAAGCCTCTTAATGTCTATGGTAACTCTCTCATCTATTTTACAAGCAACACACTCAACTGCTTTTGAAAGAATCTTATCTAAGCTTGATGGGCTAATCTTAAGCCACGACCAGTAAGGAGGGTTTTGAAGAAGCCCCGCCATGATGCGTTCTCTGTTATCCATGAAATACTTAACCCATTTTTTAGGCATTTTAAGCTTTAATAATGTTTCTTCATCGACTTTGCTTAAGAAGTCGTAAAACCCTCTAGCTAACCTACCACGCCAACCTGAGTCTGAGATTGAAGGTCCTATTAGCAAGTTGCTTACCTTTGAAAAGCCGTGGAAGTTTAGTCCTATGCCAAGCCCTCTAACATAATCAGCTAACTCACGTCTCGCATCTACGTCTAAAGTTAGAGCTGATGGGCTTTCAACGTGGACGTGAAAACCTCTATGTCCTGAAAACACTATTTCCATTTCCTTTATAGAAAAACCTAAATCGTTTGATAAAAAGTCTTCAATGAGCTTTAAAGCCTCCCCTTTAGCCACCTCTAGACATTGGTCGCAGACCCAGCTTTCTGAGTCTATTTTCTTAGAACCACACTTTGGGCATTTGTCAGGAGCCATCCCTTTGTCAGCGTGCCCACAATCTAGGCACCTCCAAGTGTCATGTCTTTCCTTACATGGAGTGTATATGTGATCTGCGTCTATGTCGAAGACTAAGTCTGCTGCTAACCAGTTTTTCTCTTCCATTTCTGGAGCACTTGGGTTTTCATAGTAAGCTGAGGAGTAGTAAACATGTAATGGAGTTTCCTTTTCTAAAAGGGATTTCAGCTGTTCTGGGCTCGTAAAGCTGAGGTGCCTTATCATGGTCTGCTTATTAAATGGCATATACGCGAATTCTCTTTTCTCAAAGTCTCTTACGTTTAGGGCGTTAGGGCTTATTTTCTTGTAGTATTGTTTAAAGAGCTTCGCCAGCAATAGTCATCCCCTTCTTGCGCAACTTAGCCGCTTTGCGGTAGTAAGCTAGCGGATGCCTTATTCCTTTGCATAGAACATCCGGTGTGCACAAGCCAAATGACTTTAGGGTTTCGCAGCTTGGAGGTATGTACCTTATCTTTGATCCTCTTTCGCCAGCTATGTGCTCCACCTGGTATCTCGTCTTACCCTCATCAAAGTCAGCTACGTTCCTGAACAGGTCTATGACCTCGTCTATGGTCTTCCCAATATTTAGCAAGAAAGTGGTTACGGTAAATCTAGCCGTGTGTGGTAAGCTTTTGCCGGATTTTATATCTTCTATCATCCTGCGCACGCAAGGCGGGTATTCGCTTAACGTAGCATGTAGCTCAGTAATGTCTTCAGCTCCCTCGGGTGCCTTTACTTTAGATTTGTAGTAAGAGAGAGCTTCAGCAGCTATGTTGGCGAGCTTCTCCGGTAGGTTTTCGTTTAAGGGGGTTTTCTCGGCAATTCTATTTTTAAGCTCTTCAGCTATTAACCTTGCAAGCTCGTTTTTCTTTAAGTAAACGAAGCCATTTATAACAAGCCTATTGACTAACTTCCAATGTAGTGACCTGAAGCTTTTAGAAGTTTTAAGGTAATCACTCAACGATATCGCGAAATCGAAGAGTCTCTCTCCAACTTTAACCTTCGCTTTGATAACTTGCCAGTTAAAGGCGTCTTTTGCTATTTCAGCTAGCTTGTCGTCGTCTTCTAGCTGTAAGAGCTCATAGCATCTCTTGGCTTCAGCTACGGCATATCTCCTAATTAAGGGTTTAGAGCCTGTTGCTAAAACCAACATTATGGCTACGGGATGGGATAATAGCTCAACATCCACGTCGCTTATATCAGGTGTTATATACGCTCTATCAATCGCTTCCTTAATGCGCTCTTTAGCTCGATAAAGTAGCTTAGCGTACTCATCCTTCGACAAGTCCTCTAACGATATGTTAAGCTCCTTAATATATTTTACAGCAGGTGAAGTGAACGGATACTTAGCTAAGTCTTCCTTAGATAGCATTAGTTACCTCCTAGTTAAGAAGTGAAGCCTATGTTAGGTCTCAGCCTCCATTCTAGGAGCTAAGTAGTAAGTTATTCTGCCGTTTGGTAATTCAAAGTCGAGGCCCAGGGGCATGTTTGTGGAAAACTTTACTAAAACTACGTCTGCCGCATCAGCTGCCTTCATCATATTTTCTAGGTAGTTGAGGCTGTAGAGTGCGTGAGAAGGCTCTTTAATTTCCATACCGAGAAGCCCCCCACTATCTTTATCTACGCTGACCTCTACTTCTCCCCGATCTCCGGAAGCTTTGATTCTAAAGGAGGATTGATCAGCTTCGAATCTGACGTAGTCGCTAACTACGCTCGCATCTTTTATAGCATCCTCTAAGGTCTCTGAAAGCATTCGGACTGTGACATTGAAGGGTACTTTAGGTGTTGAAAACTCTTCTCTTCCAAGCTCAAGTAGTGGTACTGCAAAGACTCTTGTAGCTCTGCCCTTAAGCTTAACCTTTAACCTATTTTGTACTGGATCATGTTCAAGTTCAAGTTTATCAGATGCCGATGCGCGCTTCATAACCTTCTTGATGTCGTCAAAGTTTACCCCTAATACCACTTCGCTATCACAGCTATATTCTTCAAAGCCAAGAGGTTGTAGCTCGAAGTCAACCATAGCTACTCTAGAAGGATCCATGGCTCTTAACATAAGCCCATTTGGCGTAGCTATGAAGCTAGCCTCTTCAATGAGCGTGGATATAGCATCAATTATCTTCCTCCATAGCCTAGCATCGCTAAAAACTGCTTTAAACACCACACACTCCCTCCTTTTTTGCACTACTTCTCTAAATGAGAACTTCTGGTTTAAAGCCTTATTATCTCAGGCTTCGCAGAGGGATGAGAGACTAATCGTACTCTCTCCACGTGTATCCGCATTTAACGCATCTGAAGAAACGCGTTGAACCTTCGTCAGCTCTTCTAGTCTGTACAAGCCACCAATATGCTTCGTTGTGACCACATTTTGGGCATTCCACTTTAATGGTCGGCAGAACTTTTTCTTGACCCTTATCTTCGCGGATGATTATTGTCTCTTCGCGAGAGGTCTTCTCTTGTGAAACTCTATAGCCTTCAGCACCCCCTCTTTTCGTATAACCACAACTTCTACAAACTAGCACAACTTCATCGCTTTCTTTTTTAGGCATAAGCATTTTACCGCATTTAGGGCAAAACTCTACCATATAGCCTCTTCCCAAGCTTCTACTTCTATGGTGAAGTGGGCATCTTTTAAATTTTCCCTCTCAGGTAATCGACTATGCCATTTAAAATAGCCTGCACTTGTCCTAACTTACTGCTCTCCATCTCATTAAGCGATTTAAGCTCTAAACTTCCTATGCAAGGGAGCAGCAGCTCATAGATCTCTTGAGCAGCTACTACTGTTTTGAGCTCTCCATAAAACTTTGAATTTTTAAGAAAGTCAGCTAAGATTGACGTATTGAGCTCATCGCATATGGCTACCTCCATGCCATCAATCCACCGTGCTCTAAATACCACTCCTAATACTACGTAGCGTTCATTCATTTTTGAAGACATTATAACCATAATTCTTCTCTCAAGTTTGTCCATGTAAAACACTTAACCTCTCTATAATTGTTTTAAGCATTGAGGCGAAGCCCTTTGCTAAAAGCTCTTTTTCAAGCTCTAAGCTATTGAATTGAAGTCTTCTAAGATACGCCACCAGGATTTCCTCCAGCTCTTGTAGTGTCAATATCCTATTAAGCCACGCATAGGCTATAATGGCTTCAACAAGATCTGCTTTATCCTTAAGCTCACCATACGAGAACATATCTAAGCATATGTTAGCATATTTCAACGCTTTAGATAAAACTTTGTTAGGAACCCTTCCTCCTGTTGGCGTGTTTGTAGCTTTAGTCTTAGCACTTGAAAAGAGGAAGTTTATAAGCGCATCTCCAAGCTTAGCAAGCCCTTTATTGAGCTCAATAGCTAATCTCTCATTTTCTCTTGACATACTCTTCAACTGCGCTGTTGAAAGCTTCTTTGAACTCTTCGCTGAGCTTAGCAGCCTTCATAGCGGCTTCTATCAACGCTTCAGATGGCTTTTTTGAGCCATCTGTTCGAATAGTTAACATTACAGATCTCCTTAGAGGATGAGGAATTTTATATCCAGCAAATGTGACCGAGGGGTCTTCAAGTAGAATTTTCTCTATAAGGTTGCCTAACGTGTGGTCTTCATCTAGTACCTCTAGCTCAAGCTCTCTTTCTTCATTTTTCAAGATCTTGATCTTCAACTTTAGCCACCTATGCTAATGTACCTACTTGAGACCTTACGCTCTTCAAACTGCTTGCATTTCCTGCAATAAAGCTTTCCTTCTCTTAAGATGAGCGGCTCACCGCATTTAAGGCATAGCGCGTATATGACGCCTAACTCTCTATCAGCTATTGTGAGTTGGTATGGCGGCCAGTCAGCTATTACCTTAGCTCTTATGATATCCCCAACAGCTATTGCGCTATCTAAGCTCTTTACACGCCCTCTGCTAATTTGAGATATGTGGAGAACTGCTGAAAAATGCCCACTAAGCCTAGGTTTTCCCTCTATGCTTAAGATGCGTATATTGGCTAGGTCTTCTTTTAA
This sequence comes from Thermoproteota archaeon, assembly GCA_003649085.1. Next base: position 14,447 of record QMQV01000009.1, on the reverse strand, counting down.
GGCTTGGACTTGCCCTATGACTATGTCGTCTCTAACTGGTATAACGACCTTCCTACTTGATTGCTTAATAGATATTCTTCTCTCATGACCATTTACCTCTATTTTGCCTACAAACTTCGCATAGACAGCGCCATTTTCTTCGTATGTTCCATCTCCAGGCAAATACTCCTCTATGACACTAAGCTTGTCGCCTGGAACAGCTAAAGATTTCGTGCTTTTAACACTCATAGCTTTTCACCAGCCTAAAGAGGTCAGCTTTTACGACATGTTTTTTCTTATAGTGGAAGTTGTATGTCGGACGCAACTCAACACTGATGGGGTATATTTCAGAGACCTTCGCACCTAGCTTTTCGGCTGTTTTGCTGATGAAGTTAACACTTTTAGGCGCTCTCTTGTGTAGGGAGTAAACCACTTTGCCTATGTTTATAGCGGCTCTTAAGAACTTTATGTCAATTCCTCTTCTATGAACACCGAAAGGAGGATTTTGTATCACCACATCCACAGCCCCACTTTTTAAGGGTATGTGCTCAATATCACCTTGTACGAAATCAACGTTATTTAGCATGAGTTTTTGCTTGCTTAATAAGGCTTTTCTCAAAGCTTCTCGATCTAGATCGATGCCCACCACATAGCTTGCATTTAAAAGAGCTGCTCCAAGAGCTAAAATCCCCGTGCCGCAACCTAAATCTGCCACCACTGACTTGCTTATGTCTTTATGCCGAAGCTGGATATACCATAGGATTTCAGCAGCTACCTTAGCTGGTAGGGTATACTGTTCCAGGGTAATTTTAGGTTCAGGAAAATGCTCTACACCTTCAAGTAAGATCTCAAGTTGTTTTTTGCTGTAGACGCTCACGAGTTCATTATTCATATAGCTAAGCATTTAAGATAGCGCTTAGCTCAGAATAGTCAATTATAGGTTTGCCAAATAGCTCTCGATTATCAAGTGCTATTCTCGGACAACCAACTACTATAAAGGCTTCTACTTCAGTAAAGGAGGCTAGCCGCTCCCAAGTAATTTCATCAGCTGTTATCAGGTAGGCGCGTAATCCACGTTTTCTAATTAAGTTCACGGCCTTTAAAGCTAGATCTAAGTTAAATTGACCAGCTTTTAAGCTAGTGATTACTCCGAAGACTTTAGCTTTTCTTGCCTTGTATATAGCTGACCATTTCACGTGTTCAACTCTCTTGACTAGGTGGGTAACCTCTTCAATACGCATGCTTAAAGGGTCTGCGAGTATGACAGGTTTATCAGCTTTAAGAGCTATGCCTAATGGGTGAAAGTAGCCGCATCCAATAAATACTATACAGTCTACATGTTCCATGAGAGATAACGCAGCTGAAACATCACAACCTAGTATTAAGCCCCTAGTTTCCGCGTCTATTAAGGCTCCAATTCCAAGCCTCTGGAGAATTTGAGAAAGCTTTGGCAAGTCGTGGACATGTTGCGCATTGGCTACTAAACCTACTGTTTTGAAACCTTTCCCCTTAAGGTAGCTAGCTAGGGTTTCGGCTAACTGATCTAAGTTATCTAAGATAATCTTTACAGGCTCAAAAACAACGTTAGTAAGCGTATTTATTATGCCGTGAGGATAATGCCCAAAGTGCACTATAGCATCAGCTTTAACTTTCTGCGCTTCCACATCAGCTATGTCGCATGCACCATAACAACTGCTACCTGAAATTAAGACTTCGAAGCCTCGCTTTTCAAGCTCTGATGCTATGGAGAGAGCATAGGGTTTAAGACCATCGGGCATTTGCAGTAAGATCCTGTGAGCATTAAGCTTCCTTAATTGGTTAGCTACACCATCTATGTTAAAGTCATATCGTACTGAACCTTCATTAATCATTTTTTAATATGAATTAGCCTAGACTTGCGTAGCTTTAACCTCTTGCTTTACTAAAATTTTGCATGGCATAGGCATCTTAGAAGCTGCTACTTCAAGCGCTCTCTTAGCTAACTCTAAATGCTCACTTCTTACACGAACAGACATTATTGGACGCATCGCCTTGACTCTAGCGGCTGTACCGGCAGGGCTACCAAAAGCTTTTCTCATACCATCCTGTAGCCTATCAGCTCCCGCAAAGGCCATCATCTTATTTTCTCTGAGCACGTGATGGGGATATATTATTACCTTAAGGTGGTAGTTTGCTTCTCCTATCTTCCTAGATAAAACCTTAGCTGCTGCAACACGAGCAGCTTCAAGCGCGTTATGTCTTATTTGCCCATCTTCCGTTGGCACTAATTGAAGCTCTAAGTCAAAGACCCCTTTAACGTTACCTACGTTAAACTTAACGATTTTGGGCCCTGGTATTCCGTGAATGTACTCCTTCCTAGTATACGGTGGAGTGTCAAAGTACCTGTAGCAGTGAGCTGGGCGTTCGGGCACCTTCTATCACCGCTTTAGCATCAATGGAAGAGCTCCGTAACTTATAAGGTTTTCTTCATTATTAGGTGGGAGGCTTGAGGCTTATAACGAATAGCGTTTCAAAACTTAGTTGTCGTTGAGCTACGATATCAAACTTAACGCACAACTTCTCAATTATTTGTGCTAGCTCATTGAAATTCATAGCACTAGATGAAACTATTAAAAGCTCATTAAAGGATAACTTCTTATTCTTAACCTCCGTTAAGAATCTCTCTAGTAGTAGGGTACCTGACGACCCCCCGCTATAGCTTATGTCTTCGTTAGAAACGGGCAAGTACGGTGGGTTAAAAGCTATTAAATCGAAGTGTACGCCACTTTTAATAGCGCTTAGTAGGTCACAGCAAACAATGTCAATTTTGTGGTCGACGCCGTGTATGTGAGCATTTAAGGCAGTGTTTAGAGCAGCTAAAGGATTTAGGTCTATGGCTAATGCTTTGTTAAAGCTTTCATAGACAGCTAATATGGAGATTAGTCCGCAGCCACAACCAACTTCACATAAAGACTTCCCTCTCTTAGAAAGGAGAGCCTCGGCCAACAAGAACGTGTCGTCTGAAGGAGTATAAACGGTTGGAAATATGTAAAAAATCTTCTCATGGTACTTGATAACCTTCACCTAAAAACTCCTCTTTCAAATCCTTGTACAGTAAGAGCAGCTCTTCTGGTGTAAGCTCAAAAACTCTCTTGCCTCTTAAGCTTACTAAGGCTTTGCTGACTTGCTCTTCATTAACTCTAAGCTTGAGAATTTTGTGAAAAACCACGCTCACAGCTTTTTCAACAAGCTTTCTACGCTGCGAAAAAAGCAGAGCTACGAAATTTGCGAATTCGCTTAATTCTTTAGCTTGAAGGGGATGCGGTTTTGGCTTTAAAACTACAATTGCTGCGTCCACTTCAGGAGGAGGGTAAAAAGATGATCTCGGCACCTCCATAGCGACTTGCACATCAGATAGTAGCTGAGTTACAACTGAAAGTCTTCCATAGTCTTGTGATCCAGGCGTAGCTACCATTCTCAAGGCGACTTCCCTTTGATAAGTCAGTACGGCCAAATGAAAACCTTTGGGGTTTGTAAGAAGCTTTATGGTAAACTCAGTTGATATTGAAAAGGGAAGATTTGACACAACCTTGTTAAATCGTGGCAAGTTTATCTTTAAGACATCGCCTAAGATTAGGCTAACATTTTTGACATCACGAAACTTATTAGCTAGGTAATGGTAAAGCCGCTTATCCAGTTCAATAGCATACACTTTTTGGGCTTTTTGAGATAAGAGCTCCGTTAAATGACCAAGACCAGCGCCAACCTCTAAAATCACATCATCAGCAGACACATTAGCTAATTCAACCATGTAGTTTAAGGTGTTGTAATTTATCATGAAATGTTGGCCCAGTTTTCGCTTAGGTCTTAACCCAATACTCCTTAATATTGACTTTAAGCTTTGGATATCAGCGCACATCGGCTTGTTACCGTTTAACAGGAGGAGGTTTTACAAATAGGTAATACTTGTCTTCTCCTTTAATCTCAGAAATTATCCTTTTCACTAATGCCTTCTTGGGGTCAGGTATATGAGTTCTCTGTTGTAGGTCTTCAAAACTCTTAAAGGGGGCTTTCTTTCTCTCTTCCAATACTTTCCACATACCCTTCTTTCCTATACCAGGCAAGAGCTCAAGTGCGTGCATTCTAGTTGTTATTGGACCAGCCGTATTGAAAAACTCTAGGAAACGCTCAGGGTTTTGGTCTATTATGATCTCTAACACTGCTGGAAGCTCATCTTGCGCAGCAGGGGTTAACTCGTCGTAGCTTATCCGCCGTTCAACATGGTCTACCTTATTACGCTCTCCTTTGCCTATGTACACTTTCTCTCTCGGTTGCAATGTAACATTAGGGTATACGGCTACTTCAAGAAGCGTTAGATAGGCTTCTCCTATCACTTGAGCAATAGGACCCCTCCATCCAATTTTTCTCGTCTCAGCTGGATAACCAAACGGAAGGAAGTCTAGCACGTATGCATAGTCTTCAAGTTTCTTAAGCTGTGACAAGACTTTAGATCACTTCCTCTTCCAGTTAATCAGAAGGTCACACTAATTAATTAAGATAAGCTTAACAGCGCATGTTGAATTTAACTTTCTTCCCTAAACTCGTTAATAATTGACAATATCTTTTCCATCTCAGATGGCAGGTAAACCTTGCTTTGACCAGCTAATATTGTTCTAAGCTCGTCTATGGTCTTAGGCATGACATTGACTATTTGGACTGCAAGAGGTCTAGGTAGCGATGCTTTGTTCATAAGCTGTTCAAGTAAAGCCTCAGCTTTTTCTTCTGGAAGCTTTGATAACTTAATGGCGTAATCTAAGGTAACTTTCTGTATGTAGCTTAACTCGCCCATCTCCTGTCTTAGTTCTAAGATTTTCTTAACCTTTGGTAATGTGACCTCTTCTTCCTTAACAATTTCCTTCGGCAAAATTCATCCTCCTAATGGCACGATATGTTCTGGACGAGCAATTATTGTCTTCTCATATCCCCCCATGTGAACTTTTAAAATATAAGCTCTTCCACGCTTGTCAATAACCGTAGCTGTCTTACCGTAATACCTTCTATGGGGCATTCCCTTAGGTTGACTTGGATCAATTTTTATGACAACCTTATCTCCTGGCTTATATTCCCGTAATAGCGGCGTTATTGGCGAAAGCCCTCTTTCTCTAGGCTTTTTCCTTAAGAGCTTTCTAGTCCTAGTTCTATATCCTACTGAATGCCTCAAAGAAAATCACCCTCCTTCACAAACATCTAAGACATCTAGTTCTACGCACTTGGCACCATGACCTAAAATTTCAGAGAAACTTGGCTTTGTCCTACCATTATCTCCTGTTATTAGCTCCTTTACGTATAAGCCTCCTTGACACGTTACTATAGCTTCAAAGCACTTATTTCCTAACTGCTTGATGTTAACCGAATACACCTTCTTCACCCTTAACTTATCTGGTCGTCTATGCAATACGCGTGTCGGGGTGTATTGCTGTATAGTACGATCCTTAAAAACTTTCTCAAGCTCGTACAACTTCTCGCTCGATACCCCTTCCTCGACTTCTACAACCGCTCTGTAGGTTTTCTTAGCTAGCCTAGCTGTTTCCTTTATTTTACGCACATACTTCTTATCGGCAAACGATAAGTCGAGAACCTCTACTTTTCCATTAGCTTGCTGGTTTATCTGCTTCTCAAGCTCTTTCAAGTCTAAGAAGCGCTTTTTGGGCTCTTTTACCTCCACGGCGAAAGGTCTACCTGAACCTAAGACTCGAGCATCCACGTCTTCTCTACCAGCTCCGTGAAACTTAGCAGAAACCCCTTGCGCAGCTCTTAGTATTGGTTCAGATATCAGCTCTTCAACCGAAGTTTCATACATTTTACCAGTATAATTACAGCGTTCACAACCTTTTCCTCGACACGATGAACAAATCCACTTAGCTTGAGGTATGCCTCTAACAAGCTTACGATATCTTCCCTTTATGTATAGGGGCATGGGCTTTATGCTTACCGTATTGGTATTTAGGTCGATGTGAATTAAGACATCTGGCTTTTCGAAGTTTACATTTTTACCAGTTTTTTCAGCTATTATTTTTCCAACTTCTCTATTGATTTCAGACTTTAAGCTTTCAGCGTATTCAATTGCAAACTCCGATCTGAGAATATCCTCTCTTTCAACCATTTCAGCTGGAGCAGATACTCCTACCAGAAACGTGTTAAATTCGTAGTCTCTAAGGCTTTCTAAGGCTTTTTCGGCGAGGGCATCTAGCTTGGAGAATATGTTTTCGCAAATGAAGCACTTTTTGCAATAATCTTGTGATAGGCCCAGCTCTCTTAGAGCTGGTTTAAAACACCCGTTTAAGGCTAAGGCTTCTAAGGTGGTTTGCCAACCATCTTCTCCTCGTTTCTTAAGCTTGTCAGCTTCCATAGCTAAGGCGAGCTTGATCGAAAAACCCCTCTTAGCATTGTCAACTCCTTTAGCTAATAACGCAAAAAGGCGCCCTAAGCAATTGTCACACAAAGGGTACTTCTTGAGGATTGCTAAAGCTTTTTCCAGTATCTCCAAAGCTGTTCTCCTCTATCTAATAGGATGTTTAACACGGCGATTACTTGATCGACATGTAGCTTACTACTACCTAGTTTTACCCGTTTAAAGCCTTGTTTAGATAGTAGATCCCTGAGCTTTATAGGCTCACTTAATGTGAAGACTATGCTAAAAGGAGTTCTGACTTCGTGGATGTTTAATAAAGAGCCTTCAAGATCATCGTAGAAAAGTTTATCTCCATGCTTTATTGAAGCTGCAAAACTTGCTATATCCTCATGTCTTACGTACACTCCTTCAAAGACTTTGCGTGGCTTGCTTCCAGCTATTCTAACGGCTTTGTTAATTACACCCAACAGCGATTGCTCGTCAGGTCTTATGTTCCTCATTTTTTGAGATACAAAGCTTATTCTTACATCATTTATGAAAACTTCAAGCTTAACATCGCTTCTAACGCTATGAGAGAGGAGCAAGGAAGCTGATATGCTTCTAGATAAAAGACCTCTATTAGGTGAAGCTAGGAGAGCTTTTGAGGCGTGGACTATTATCGTCTTCATTTACTCGTCAGCTTATCAGCTCCTTTAAAGAAGGGTAAGCCAGCAAGCCTTTTCTGCTTTTTAACGAGCTGTTTCACAAGCTTCTTCATAGACCTATACTGATCTAACAACTCTCTTACATCCTTTGTAGTCACACCAGCCCCCCGTGCTATTCTCTTCATGCGACTACTATCTATAATGCTTGGATCTTTAAGTTCCTCCTCAGTCATGGATTGCATTATCGCTAGCCAGCGCTTCATCTTAGCTTCCGTTAAATCCTCTATCTCCTTTGAAATGCTAAAACCGAAGCCAGGTAATGCTTGTAGGACTTTAGCTAAAGGACCCATTTTACGCAACGATTGTAATTGAGTGTACAAATCCTTGAGCGTGAAACGTCCTGACGCCATGGCTTCTATAGTCTTCTTGCTTGTCAATCTCTCAAGCTCCTTAACCTTCTCGATAATTGCTTGTATATCGCCCATTCCTAAGAGACGGCTTACAAAGCTCGTTGGAGAGAATAGCTCTATATCCTCGATTTTCTCTCCAACGCCAATGAACTTTATCGATGCGCCAGTTGAAGCTACAGCTGAAAGAGCTCCTCCGCCTCTTGCAGCACCATCGAGCTTTGTCAAGAAGATTGACCCGATCTTTGTGGCTTCGTGAAAAGCGCTTGCTTGAGATGCAGCTTGTTGCCCTATTGTAGCGTCTATTACCATCATTATCTCATTTGGAGAAATAGCTTCAGCTATATTCTTCATCTCCTCAATTAAGTCTTTTTCATTTTTATGTCTACCAGCTGTATCAACTATTACTATATCAACGCCCTGCTCTTTGAGCTTCTTTACCCCGTTTTTGGCCAAGGTTATGGAATCTTTACCTAATTCGCCATAAAACGGTACGCCCACTTGCTCTGCTAACTGCTTAAGCTGATGATAAGCACCTGGTCTGAAACTGTCTGCACATACTAGTCCTGGTCTATATCCATGTTTTTTGAGAAAATAAGCAAGTTTTGCAGCACTAGTTGTCTTACCAGAGCCTTGTATTCCAACAAGCATTATAACTGTGGACTTACCTTTAGGGTATGATATACTCGGGGGCTTTTCTCCTCCTAGTAAGGAGACTAACTCATCGTATACAGCTTTAATCGTAACTTCCCTTCTCGTTAAACCTGGGGGAACTTCTTCCTCAAGAGCTTTCTTCTCAACCTTCTTGGTTAAGTCTAAGACGAGCTTAACGTTCACATCTGCTTGAAGAAGAGCTCTTTGTAAGTCTCTTATAAGCTCTTTAACGACCTTCTCATCAACTAAGGGCGCACGTATAACCTTCTTTATGGCTTGTGTCAAGGATGTGCTTAAATTAGTTAGTACCATGATGTACACTCCTCTTTAAGGGGCTCATCAGAACTCATAGGGTTCTTCACATGATCAGTCTTTAACTTCTTCATCGAGCCCCTTAAAGAGAAGGTGTTAATTTAATCCTAAATTTTTATCTACTACTTTACTCTCATAATGCGCCTTTCGTTGAGAATAACCCAGTATTCAACCTCAACGCCAGGTGCTAACTTACTTTTTACCTCTTCTTCAGTTGGCATACTGAGTTCAAAGGTTTCGTAGGTTTCTAAGTCCATTACTTGGACACTTGTAGGCGTAACGGAAATTACCTGCCCGCTTCGCTTATCAACCACTGGGACATCAACCTTTGAATCTGCCGGTACGACTATACTCCTCTTAACACCGTCAAAAAGCCCTATGGCGACAATTCTGGCTTTGGCTGAACCATGCTTACCAGTTTTAGATTTCTCTATTGAAACTATCTTACATGGGACCTCGTCGATTATTATGAAACTGCCTTCCTTAAGGCTTCCTGCTTCAACTGGTTTTCTTGACAAAGATTTTTCTCCTCCTGCTTAGGTGAAGGATAGTGTTTTAGAAGTTATTAAGTGTTTTCCAAAGCCTATTATTGGCTAAGTACGGCTCTAGAAGGTAAACAATTTAAGTTAAAGCTTCGACTTTATGCACGGCCTAAACGTTGGTTTCTTCTGGAGGATGAGTGCTTGGCTGTTAAAAAGCCAAATAGGCTTGGTATTATTACGAAAGGTTCTGAGGACGCAATCAGCTTAGCTAAGGAAGTTATGAAAGCTTGTGAGAAGATCGGTGGAATAAGTTACGTGTTAGATGAGGAAACGGCTTCTAAGCTAGGTGTTAAAGGTGTTAAAATTGAGGAAATGGATATAGACATTGCAGTAGCTATTGGAGGAGATGGCACAATACTAAAGCTAGCGCAAAAGCTTAGGAAACCTAATACCCCAATATTCGGGATAAACCTAGGTACTATTGGGTTTCTAAGCTCAGTTGAACCAAGCGAGGCTTTAAGTGCGCTTGAGAAAGTGTTATTGGGAGACTATCAGGTTGAGGAGAGAGCTAAGTTAGCATCATTTTATGATGGTATTAGGCTTCCAGACGCTTTAAATGAGGTGTTAGTTATTACTAGTACACCTGCCAAGGTAATCAATGTTGAGGTCTTAAAGGGAGACTTTCTGCTCTTTAGAGGTAGGCTAGATGGTGTTATGGTGGCAACCGCTACTGGTTCTACTGCTTATGCTTTATCAACTGGAGGGGCGTTTATAGATCCTACCTTAGACATTATGGAAGTCGCCTTCATATGTCCAATGGATTTAGGGCTTAAGCCTATGGTATTGCCTAGGGATTCTGAGCTTAAGATAAGGTTGTTGGAAGGAGGCGCTAAAGCTCAGATCGTTGTTGATGGGCAATTCTATAAGCCCATGGACTTCAATAAGGAAATTAAGGTAAGAAGCTCGGAGCATAGAACAAGGTTCGTGGTCTTCGATAGACTAAGAGCATACAAAAAGTATAGGAGTAAGATGGGGCTTTTTAATGTGCGATGAAATCTACGTTTTAGACACATCAGCGATACTATATGGAGTGGATGTGGGCGAGTTATCTGGAAAGGTGGTTATGTCACGCAAAGCTTCTAACGAAGTTATAAGTAAGAGAGAGATCTTAGATTTCTACGTGAGCGTAGGAAAAATTGAAGTGATTGACCCTTGCGAAGCTCATGTTAAGCGTATTTTAGAAGTTGCTAAGGCCACGGGAGATCTGCCTTATTTAACTGAAGCTGACGTAGACACCTTAGCGTTAGCATTAAGATATCTGGAGGAAGGCAAGAAGGTTACCCTTATTTCAGATGATTTCTCAGTCCAAAATGTTGCTAGAAAAGTTGGAATTCCATACAAGCCAATAGCCACTCAAGGAATTAAGTACGAGATCAGCTGGGTTGTCTACTGTCCTGGCTGTAAAGCCGTTTACGTCAAAGCTGGCAAGATTGGTGTTTGCCCAAGGTGTGGTCACGTGCTTTCTCGCAAAGCTATTAAGAAGTTAAAGCTTAGAAGCTAAGTAGTTTTCACTAATTCACGTTTTTACAAACTTAGCGATAAAGTATCCAGGCGTATCATGTTTATCTGGGTAGAAGCGTTGGACAAGCTTAGCCTTATCGCTCGAAGAGAATTCCCCTTTATCACCTAATACGAGGTTTTGTTCTTCAAGTCGTAGCTTAAGTTCGCTTTCAGCATATGATGCTATATCCTCGTTTTCCTCTCTCATAAACGTGCAAGTGGAGTAGACTATTATGCCGCCTGACTTAACGATCTTAGCAGCTTCTTTCAAAAACTGCTTTTGATAATTTGAGCTATTTAAGATTGATTTGAGGTCGTTATTCTCATACAGTTTCGGGCGAACGCCTAAAGCACTGCACGGAGGATCTACCAACACTTTATCAGCTTTTAAACTTGGATAGTCCATTGAAACATACCTAGAGTCAGCTAATATTGGCTCGACACACTTAGCAGCTAACCTCTTCACGTTCTCGATTAGCTTATTTAATCTAGTCTTTGAGCTGTCAAAAGCGTATACCTTGCCCTTATTTTCAATTAATTGAGCTATATGTGTGGCCTTTCCTCCCGGTGCAGCGCACATGTCCACTATCACATCCCCAGGCTTCGGCTCTAAGACTATGCTTGCTAGCATGGCTGGTATGCTTTGGTCGTAGAGAAAACCATCTTCATATTCAGGCAGGTTTCTCAATGATGGCATTTTGAAGCGGCTTATGGAGATTTCAACAGCTAAACCCTTCTTTCCTCTTCCCATTTCACTACTATCAAGCCTCGCAACACCATATCCAACTACTTGCCCATGAATATCTGATACGCACACCTCATCGCCTCTACGCACATTTCCCGCATATAGGACGCCTGGAGAGTACAGGTGGCTCCCTACCATCACGCTTTCAGCAGCATATTTTTCAGCTACGACAACTTTATCAGTCTTTGGGACTTCGTATGGTCCTCTGACAGGTATTAATAGTGCTTCATCAATATGCGGATGCTCTTTAACCTCAATACCGCGATTTTTAAGCCGTTTAACTAGCTCTTCACGGCTTACTTTTAACGTGTTTACTCTAATAGCATAATGCGATCCAGGTGTTTTAAGAGATTGAAGCAGCGAAAAAGTACGCTCAACCCCGTACCTGGATACGAGAACTTCAACTAAATCTTTGGGGTATTTATACAGATGGGCTAATGTCGCTATAAAGCTGCGCGTAACGCCTAAAGTTGACATAGCTGTCCTCTTTAAAAGAATGGTGGGCCCGGTGGGATTTGAACCCACGACCAACGGGTTATGAGCCCGCCGCTCTGACCTGGCTGAGCTACGGGCCCTCTTATGAGCGTGTAAATACAGGGTAGCTTTTGCTTCTTTAGTTTTTCGCTAGATAAAACTTAATTTTGAAATGGGGGTAGCTACCTTGTAAAAAAGAGGCGTAAGGTGTGATTTCTTGACCTCAATAAAGGCTTTATTAAGGGAAGCTAAGAAAATCAAAGACCCGGATTTAAGGGAGAAAACTATTGAGATATTGAAAAACCCGAGCATCGACGAGAAGCTCAGATTAGGCGATCATACACCTCTCTCAATAGCGCCTGCTAGTAAGAGGGGACACCACTCATATCCTATGGGGTTAATTCAGCATACCTTGTCATGCGTCAAGCTCGCATTAGCACTTTGCGACTCCATTGAGAAAGTCTATGGCGGTAAGGTAAATAGGGACATTGTTATAGCATCAGCTCTATTACACGATATATACAAGTTTTATTCATATCAGGAAAGCGACCAAGGCTACATGTCTTCAAAGCTTGGAGAACGATTAGATCATTTATCACTAGCTATCGGGGAGCTTTATCGAAGAAGTTTTCCGCTTGAAGTTATTCACGCGGTTGTAGCACACCACGGTAAATCAAGCCCAATTACTCCTAGAACTATTGAGGCACTTGTAGTACACTTAGCCGACAAAATCGACTCAGAACTTAGTGCCGAGATTTTAGATGCTGCTAAGGCTATTGTGAGGGAATGTTTAGGAGAAGATGTTAAGATGTTTAAGGACGGTAGACAAGCTTTTCAAATCGTATTGCTTAAGCAGGTTGGAGGATGTGAAAAGCTTAGAGAAGAGTGGCATAAGCTTAAGGTGACGTGAAGAATTGAAATGGCTTCTAGACATAGCTGATCAAATATTAGCCCGCAAAGAGGAAAAGGTAGTTTTAAGTACTGGTAAAACACCTTCAGGTCCCATACACATAGGTAGTCAGAGAGAACTCTTCATCTGCGATTCTTTAAAGCGAATTTTAACTAGAAAAGGCGTTGAGACGCAGCTAATCTTCATAGTTGATTCCTTTGACCCTTTAAAGTCTATACCTGCGGGACTAGAGGTTTCAGCTGATTTTTCAGATAACATTGGTAGACCTATGTGCGACGTACCTGATCCTTATGGATGTCATAGAAGCTACGCTGAGCACTTTGCTCAAGAGTTTATTGAAAAACAGGTAAAGTTTGGCGTTGAAATGGACGTCATATATTCGCACGAACTGTATTCTCGTGAAGAGATGAAAGAAGCGATTAGAACTGCTTTAAGAAAACTTGACATACTTAAAGAAATTAGAAGGAAGTTTATCGCGCCTACATTAGATAAAGAGCATCTAGCTAAGTTTGAGCAAGAAGAAATTTTCTGGACACCAGCTATGGTTGTTTGTCCGAAATGCGGCATGTTAGCACCTAAAGTTAAGGGAGAAGTTAAGCCCAATAGGGTGCTTAGCTATGAAGATTCAAGAGATTTGGTACGTTATAAGTGCAATTACTGTGGCTATGAAGGTGAAGAAACCGTAGAAAAAGGCAGAATAAAGCTTAGCTGGAGAGTAGACTGGGCTGCTAAGTGGTCTATTTTTAAGGTGACGTGTGAGCCAGCGGGCAAAGACCATTGTGTTAAAGGCGGAGCGTACGACATGGCTTTAGAAGTATCTGAGAAAATCTTCGGCTACAAGGGACCAATAAAAGTCGCATATGAATGGCTTACGTTAGGAGAACATGCGATGAAAACGCATAAAGGAATAGTGTTTACCCCAGCTGAATGGCTATCAGTAGCGCCTCCAGAAGCTCTTAGAATGTTTATGCTTAGCTTTGATCCAATGCGACATATATCCTTTGTTCCAAGCCGTATACCAGAAATCGTCGACGAGTTTGATCACCTTGAAAGGTTTTACTATGGTTTAGAGAGGAGGGAAGATTTTAGTGAAAGTGAAGAAGAGGTTAAGATGCTTTATGAGATGAGTTTATCGACAAGCTACGTTAGAGACAAGCCTTTAGTAAGGCTTCCGTATAAGTTCGCGATCTACTTAATCCAGCTTGAGGACATGTTAGGCATGGATAAGATACTTGAAAAATCCATTAAAGCGGCCACAAAACTCTATCCTGGAGTTAGGGTAGACAAGGCAGATATCGAAGACATGAAAAGTAGGTTAATACAAGCTAAGAACTGGGTTTTAAAATACGCGCCGAGCGAGTTTAAGTTTAACATATCTGCTAAGTTATCAGAAGACATAAAGTCTAGGCTAAGTGAAAAGCAAAGAATCTTCCTGTTACGCCTACTGGAAATTTTAGCTAAAGAAGAGGAAGTTGACGAAAGGGGTCTGCAAAACAAAGTCTTTGAACTTGCTAGAGAACTATCACTTAATCCACCAGACGCCTTTAAGGCAACCTACTTAGTAATTTTAGGGGCTGAAAAAGGACCTAGACTTGCCCCCTTGTTATTGGCTTTAGATAGAAGCTGGCTCATTAATAGGCTTAAAGAAGCTGCTAGCTAAAGCTGTTCAGGTTTAAACTAATTTTAACGTACTTATGGCGCATGTGTGTTTTTCCTATGACTGCCTCGTGGCTTAATAAAAGGATGTTCTGTTTTCGCACTTTCCTGATTCAGCAGAAGATTCACACATCACTGCAGACACGGCGGTATATAACAGCTACAGCAAGCTCCATCAACCTAATGACTCTCGAGCATCGTGAAAAACTAAGGTGTCAGAGATGGTCGTGGAT